>DUFK01000032.1 GCA_013331945.1 Nanobdellota archaeon | reverse complement strand
GATGCTCTTGCATAACTCTCTCCAGATTGAACTAATTGATTAATAAGGGTTTGCATAGCTTCTTCACGAGAACCTGTGGAAGCTACTAGTGAACTCCAAGTGCCAGGACTGGCATCTCCAGGGCCGCTCGCATATCCGCCCGTGTATCCTCCGGGGCCATATCCGCCGTATCCAGCTCCGCCAATGCTTCCGTATCCGCCAGAAATTTCAGAGAATCGCTGATTTATTCTCTCTTCACTCCATCCGATATTTTGCAATTCTTGTTTATACTCTTCCTTCAGTGTATTTGTAGCTTCTTGAGGAGATACTCCCTGACCGAGTAGTTCTGTGTATCTTCCACCCAATCCGCTTCCGGGAGGAGGACCGAATGATTCTCTTGCCGCTCCGGGATCAGCATAAGACACGTATCCTCCGTAGCCTGCCACATAGCCTCCTCCGGGGCCATATCCGCCGTAACCACTGTAACTAAAATCGCGAGCTGTCAAAACATTTTCTGAATTCAATTTATATCCATCTAAAACTCCAGCATTCCGTGGATCTGCAGGATTTATCCCAGCTGGGACATAGTAATATTTTATCTGGCCATTTTCATCTGTTCTTTGCCAGTTAGAATAAGCAGCTCCTTCTCCGCCCATTATCTCACCATTAGCTGGATCGACACGCAATCCATTTCCAATGTATTCATAGGGCTTGCCATCTGGAGTCTGGTAGATTCTTCCAAATTGATTTGCTCCGTAACCATGTTCATAATTAAGGGTAGACGTATCATACCCTTGATCTTCAAGTGCTTTTTTGATTTCTGGAAAACTTTTTCCGCTCATGGCTAACTCTGCGGCTATCTTCCGGTCAATTCCTGCAGAAGCCAGCCTGCTGTACATTCCCGGATCTCCCCGGGCAAGTGAAGCTGGAGAGGAAATATCCGGCCTGAATCCGCTTGTTCCTGCTGGTGGTAAAATAAAATCAGGATTTCCAGAAACTTCTCGGACAAGAGCTTGAATTCTTTCCCTGTTTACTCCGGGTTCGAATGTAGATCTTGCTACAACTCTAAAAGCTTCTTCACGGCTTAATCCTTCAAATTCAAGCTCTTGGATTGTGCCATCGTCAAGACCATATCCGCCATAGCCGCCAAGCTCTGATTTGTAATAATCTGAAATAAGTTCGAGTTTATCAGCGTCTGCTTCTGCTGATTCTATCGCCTCTTTTAAGGCCTCCCGAACTTCAAATGCCCTTGAAATTCTTTCTACATTTATATCTACAATTTTTTCCTGGAGAGCTTGAATTCCCTGGGCATCGACTCCTTCATCTAACGCGCTCCTCAATTCGCCAACTACCCCTGAAGCGCGTGCGACAAAAGTGTAATCTGAATCTCCTTGGAAATCTATTCTTCCAAGGTCGCTCCTCACCTGAGATAGAATACCGCTGATAGTTGCAAGATCATATGGAGTTTCCCCTGCTTCTGCTCGTTGGGCCTGGGCTTCAGCAAGTAAATTTTCAATCGCCCTGATTTCCTTATTGGTGCTGAGTATATCTCGGGTCGCTCTCTGCTGCTCTAGCTCTGGAATTCCATCACTTTGCTCCTCTTCTCTCACCGTGCTCTCTGCTTCAAATAAAGGAGTACCGCTCTCTTCCGCGAGTGTTTCTATAATCCCCCCTCTCTGCTCTTGGGTTGCAGTATAGGTTTCAATTACTTCTGCTGAAACTTCTAAAAGGGATTCTGTAAGGCCGAGATCCGGTGTGGGATTTTCTTCTGTTGCTTCTTGTACCGCGACGGACTCAACTTCTGCCACTATCTCGTTTACTATCTCTCCCAGCACGATTGCATTTATTTGCTGCTCCCTATTTGCATCAGGATCTGTTGTCTGGGCGATTTCAGTCTGAAGTTGATTTAGATAGTTAACACATCCAACGCCGGCCTCGTGTGCGTATTCAGAATATCTCTCCCTTTCTGCCTCGCTAAATTCGGGGGATTGGGCTCTCTCTGCCATCATGCGCATCTCTGCTGCTCTCTCTGCCGCAACCATTTCGGTCGGCTGGAACTGATCAAAGAATCTGTCAAAGAAGTATGGAACTGGCTGGTCGGGAGTTGCGCCAGGTTGAACAGACCTAAGCTCTTCGCGTAGTGAGAATGCGAGAGAATCCTGTACCACTTCCTGAATCTGCTCCTGTGCAACCTCTTGAGAAATCGCGATGGCTGAAAAGGACAGGATAAAGACTATAAGAAGTGCAAAAAACTTCACGCTGTGATTTATGGGCGTTGACTGCATTCTAACTCTTTTATTCCTCTTCTTTAATCCTTTTTTAGGGCAGGAGGCATTTAAAAGTCTTTTTGTAGCCGTATTAACTATTGTGAAAACTATTGTGAAAAAATTATTGGGAAAATATTACAAAAATTTCGTGGAAAAGATTTTTAAGTTAAGAAAGTTGCTGGTGTTGAAAGTTTTTTAAAGCTGGGAAGAACAGCAGCGTTCCCCTGCCCACGGCTTGAGAGTTATGACATAAGCGTCCGGCGGACAGCCAAATCGAAACGGCATTAAGCCTTCACCAAACCCACTTGAGATGGCCAAAATCGTTTCCCTTAACCTCTTTTCACCAGACCAACTCCTAAAACTGCCATGAGGATTAATTTGTGAGATGATTAAGCCAATCCAGGTTAAAAGAATTATTTGCCCGCCATGTGTATGACCTGATAACATTAGGTCTGGTCGTCGCCGACCTGGCAAGTAGACGGAATCTGGATTGTGACTCAGAACTATTCGATAAAGTTTCGGCTTATTTTTATCAAATCGTTTATACCAAAAGACATTCTTAATCGTTCGGCGGTAAAAATTTGGGCTTTGGATGAAATAGCGGCATTCCAAGTATTCATGTGAGGTTTCTAATTCTCTTAAACCAATTAGCTGGATCTTTGTTCCGGCAGCATTTAGGATGACAGACTCGTTTTCCAAGAGATTTATTTTGTTTTCACGAAGCATCCGCTTAACCTTAGCGTTACTAACTCCCCTGAAACGAGTATCATGATTACCGAGCACTGCATAGACTGGAACCCCAAATGACACAATCTCGCCATAAAACCACTGAAGCAATTTTTCGTTGTGGTCGGTTCGGTCAAAAAAATCACCGCCAAGAAAAAAGAAATCAAATGGCTGGTGAGCGTACTCGCGCCGTAACTTCCGGAGATTAGCGGCGAGTATAGATTTGCTCGTAAACCATGTGACGTGAATGTCGCTAATAAATACAAATCGTGCGGAACGGAGAAATCGCTTGTCCTGGATGGCTAATCGTCTAATTTTGAGTAAACGCGGCTCAATTTGCCATGAATAGACTCCAAGTAAGACTAAAATAGATATCACCCCCATCCAACCGAGTAGCATCCCTTCCATTCTCACCGATCTTTTTCTTAAGCCCTGCTAATTTAAATGTTTTTTATTTTCGAATTGTGTGATTAAAACCATTTCGAGCTGATTGTCCTAGAAAAAGATTTTTAAGTTGATAAAACTTGAGAAATACATGGTCAAAAAAGAGCTCAAATTCATAGGCAGGAAAATTAAGAAAGAGCGAGAGAAGCTGGAAGAGGTCAGGAAGGATGTGCGAGAGCTGATTCAGAAGGAGAGCGGAAGCGTTGAGAAAGAGTTCAAAAAAAATCTGACTACAGCTGTCACCGCCGCCTTCGCATTCGTGATCGCTCTAGCATGGAAAGATGTCATAACCCAGAGTGTTGATTACTTGATCGCTTTCTCCCATCTGCCGCAGGGGCAGGCTTTCGGATTCAGGATAGTTTCCGCGATAGCAGTTACATTCATCTGTGTCATAGGCATCATGCTCACAGTAAGATTTGTCGGGAAGAAAAGTGGTGAGGAAGAAGAGGGGAAAAAGAAAAAGTCAGCGGAAAGTGGCGGGAAATCTGGACAAGGCAGAGAGAAAGAGCAAATGGGAAAATAAAGATCCCATCTGAATTAACTGCTGGGACTGGTACCGGTGGTGCCGACTAAAAATCTTAAATTCAATTCTTTTCAGTCTTCACTTCATCAAAAGGGCTTCTTATCTTCTTTAACTCTTCTGTCGAGACTTGTGTGTAAAGCTGCGTAGTGGAAAGCTGCGAGTGGCCGAGCAGCATCTGTATCTTCCTGATATCAACTCCAGCCTCAAGGAGATGTGTGCCGTAGCTATGCCTTAGTGTGTGTGGAGAAACTTTTTTGGAGATGCCGGCNNATCTCCTGCGGATTTCTGTCTTGCAGGTAATTTTCAAGATCGCCGGCAAGAGTTTCTGAAAGAATGAAGAGTCTGTCCTTCTTACCTTTTCCTGCTCTTACCCAACCTATCTTCTCCTTAAGCTCGAGATCAGAAATCTTGAGATTTATGGCTTCGCTCACGCGAAGGCCTGAGGAGTACAAGAGGGAGATGATGAGCTTGCTCTTCCTGTTTTTGGTCGCATCAAGCAGCTTATGCAATTCGGTCTTGGTAAGCACTTCTGGGAGCTTGTGCTCCTTCTTTGGAGTCTTTATGTTTCTGAAGATATCTCTTTTCAAGATTTCATCATAAAAGAACTTAAGAGATGACTTGACGAGGGAGATGGAAGAGGGTGTAAGTCCTTTTTCGATCAGGCTCGAGAGAAAAAGTTTTATATCGTCCTCTGTAACCTGCTCGGGATTTTTTTGGGATTGCTCGAGGAACTTGCGGTTGTGCAAAAGATAAGAAGTAATAGTGTTGTCAGAGAATCCTCTAAGGCGTAGCTCTGTCTTAATTTTATCCAAATAAGGCTGCATCTTTCCCTCTTTTTTCCTTGTTGTTACAAAGAGAGCAAATATTTAAAATATATAAAGATTTCTTAGTATAGACATAAGAAGGATAAAATGAGGGCACTTACAGAAAAAGAGGTTGAGGGGTTCTTGGAAGAGGCAGGGATAGATTCCATTTACTCTGAGAATGTTAAAAGCATAGAAGAGGCACGAAAGAGGCTGGCAAATTTTTCTTTCCCGATTGTTTTGAAAGCGAGTTCAAAAGCTCACGGAGCGCAGAGCTCAGGGCGCGGGGCCGGGGGCGCTGGACTGGGAGCTGGGAGCTCGGAGCGGGCAGAAGACAGCCTAGATAAACCTGAACCGAGCATAGTGCGGATTGTAAGGAATAAGGAAGAGTTCACAAAGAGATTTAATGGACTTCTTGAGGAGATAAAAGAGAGGAAGATGAAATGTGACGGGGTGACTATGCGAGAGTTTGTTGATGGTGTTGAATTAGTGCTTGGGCTACGTAAGGATCCGACTTTCGGATATGCGCTAATGTTCGGGTTCGGCGGAGAATTTGCAGAGACTCATAGAGATAGAACTTACAGGGTCTGCCCTATAAACGATAGAGATGCAGGAAAGATGATAGATGAGCTGAAAGCCAAGAATATTCTTTTCGATGGGAACAAGAACTTGGATCTGGAAAAACTAAGAAAAGCGTTAATGAAGCTATCCAAGGCACCACAGAAAAAAAGAGGATTGAATGAGATAGTGATTAGTCCTCTAGTGATGAATGAGAATGGATTAAAGGCAGTAAATTCTAGAATTATTTTTGATTAGGATTTTAGATTGGATTCTTAACTCCGGACTCGGAGCGCAAGGCCTTGTGCTCCCCTTACTCTTGTCCCTTTATAATCTTGTGATATTCCACCAATTCTTTAAGGGAAAGGACAGCATTTGTCGAAAAGCTAAAGGAAGGAATGTAATCTTCAGCTTCTCTCTTGAGCGTGTCTGCAAAACTTCCTCCGGGAATTACGAGGCAAATTGGCTTGCTTGCTTTTTCGTATATATTTTTCAGTATCTTCAGAAGGTTGATCGTAATCGTAGGCGTCTGAGGCAGCAATATCACGAGTAGCATGTCGACGTTTGAATCTTCAAGACCGGATTCGATCGCTGCTTTATAGCTTTCATCACTTGCATCNNTCAAAGATTCTTGCGCAGTCTAACAGCTCCTCTATCGAGTTTACTTGCAGGATTCCACCTTGCCTGAAAACTCCCTTGTAGATTTCTGATTTGCCAGCAATAGCTCCTGTGTGGTGCTTTACAGCTTTCGCGCCCTCTGTGCTCACCCCAGATTTAATTGCGATTATTGGTTTCTTTTTGCTGACTTTCTTACAAGTCTCTAAGAACTTTTCACCATCCTGCACTCCTTCGAGGTAAAGGCAGATGACTTTTGTCTTTTCATCTTTACCCAAGTAATCAATAAAGTCACTTTCATCCAAGCCTGAAGCATTCCCATAGCTTATAAATCTCCTAAGGCCATAATTCTCTTTTGCCATCAAATCCAGAATTACTGAACCGACAGCCCCGCTTTGGCACACCATAGATATCCCTCCCTTTTTCGGCCTCTCCATCTTTTCTCGCGGATTGAAAATAGTGTCGAGGTTAGAGTACGAATCAAAAACTCCGAGGCAGTTTGGGCCGAGAACATTCAGTTTTTTCTTCTTGATCAAGTCACGGATTCTTTCCTCTTCTTTCTCGTTCCCAGATTCTGAGAATCCTCCGCTTATGACTAGTATATCATTTATCTTCCTGAATGCACATTCTTCAAGCAAGCCATAGACTGTACTTGCTGGAGTGGCTATGATGGCTAAGTCTACTTGCCCTTGGATGTCTTTTATAGAGAGATATGATTTCTTGCCGAGAACTTCTACTGCTTTTTTGTTTACGGCAAAGATATTTCCAGAATATTGCATCTCCACAAGATTTTTGAGGATTATGTTCCCGGGTTTTCTTGGGTTCCTGCTCGCGCCTATAACTGCAATGCTCTTTGGTTCGAAAAAGTTTTTTAAGTCCATCCTCTTTTTATCTTAAGCAGATTCTGTATGCAGGATGGATATTTAAATTTTCTCAAGATGGACGCACTATATCTAGGAGACCCATATATGAATGAATTTGAGGCAGAACTCGTTTCTGTAGATGGCAGAGAGGTCGTCCTTGATAAGACTGCTTTCTATCCTGAGGGGGGAGGACAGCCGTGCGACACAGGCACCATATCTTGTGGGGGAATGACCTTTAGGGTTGTTTCGGTAAGAAAGAATGGTGGCATCATAATTCATGAGCTCGGAGAAGAAAACTCTGCTGGGGAGCTAAAGCTGATTATTGGGCAAAGGATCAAAGGAAAAATAGATTGGGAAAGGCGTTGCAAGCTCATGAGAATGCATACTGCCGCGCATTTGCTTGCATCTCTCTTCCATTCCAGAGATGGAGCACTAATTACTGGAAATCAGCTCAATCTAGAACGGAGCAGGATTGATTTTTCTCTAGAGGGATTTGATAGGGAGAAGATAGATGCGAGAATTGCAGAGGCCAATGGGCTGATTCAAAAAAACTTGCCCGTAAAGTTTTACTGGCTAGATAGGGAAGAGGCGCTTAAGACCCCAGAACTTTTCAAGCTCGCTGCCGGCTTCAAACACGCGATGGAAAAGATAAGAATCGTCGAGATTGAAGGGATAGACAGACAGGCTGATGGAGGAACACATGTTTCCTCTCTCGGAGAGATAGGGAAGATAGAATTTTTAAAGGCAGAGAACAAGGGAAAGAGTAATAGGAGGGTTTATTTTACAGTAAAGTAGGAAAAATGATGGATGGATTTTTCTGGGGAGGAGGATTGATGTGGCCTTTCTATTTCATGATTTTCTTCTTTTTCGCATTTGTAGTTTCGATAGCATTCTGGGCATGGATGGTTGTTGATTGCGCTACAAGAAAGTTCAAGGGAGACGTAGATAAGATCGTCTGGATCCTGATATTGATTTTCCTAAATCTTCTTGGTGCATTCATCTATTTCCTAGCAGTTTACATACGGAAAGAGAATCCAAACCCAGTGCCACAAAGGAGTAGGAGAAAGCGTTCGAGATGAGGATTCTCAGAGTTCTCAGGAAGAGAGGTTATTTTACTCTTGCCCTAGTATCTGCGGTGGTAATGTTCTTTATCTTTCCACTGATCCAAGTGCAGGTTTCAGGCGGGCTTCAGAACCTTGATTTATGGTATAAAGTAATTCCGATGCAGAATTTAATCCTCGTTGCTGTCTTCTCTCTGATTTTCGGTGCCTTCCTTTCATTTCAGGTTTATAATTTCAAACTCAAGACTTGCCCAGTAAACAATAAGGCCGCGGGCGTTGCTGGCGGCAGCGCCGCATCGATACTTGGATTTTTTGTTCCGGCATGTCCTGCATGCATTTCAGTGGCCACATTGCTTTTGCCGGCTTCGCTTGGGATATCTGTTGCCGGGTTCCTTCAAAGATATAGCTCCCTTCTTCTTTCAATAAGCATTGCAAGTCTGGTTCTTGGAATATGGCTGCTAGGCGGATTCAAAAAAGAATGATCTGGAAAGATTTAAAAGATGTTTTTTCTTTTGATGACCCATGGCAAAAAAGGAGGGAAGAGAATATGAGAAATATGAATTGCCCGATGGCATCTCGCAGGGGTTGAGGGATAAATTTCAGGCTCTTCCGCCAGAGATACTTCCAACGCTAGAAAGAATAACGGAGAGAGATTTCTTGAGTGTAAGTCATGGATTAGGAAACACTCCGCCGAAGATTAAGAAGGATGCATTGACCTTGTACCTAGCAGATAATGGTAATTATTACAGGGCAAGACTGGAGTACACAGACGGCCATGATTCTTCCGAGGCACTACAGCAAGCGCAGGGTAATCTTATTGGATATGTTCCTCCAGCGTATTCGCCACAAACAAAGAGGGGCACGAATGGGAATCATGGGAAGACAGAGAAGAAAACTGACCTTGGTAGAAGAGACGGGCGAAAACCCCCATACCTCTTAGGTAATAAGTGAGATTAAGAGGATTACGTGCACTTTGCTCCCCTTTCTGAGCGCGAAATCTTGTTGATATACATGCAGAGCTTTCCTTGGGAATCATGCCAGGACTCTTTCACATAAGTCTTGTTGGAGAATGCTAAAGAAAGGGTGATAGTTCCATTATCATCTGTTCGATTAGAATACAGAAAAGTTTTGGATGCGATGAAGAGATAGCATTCTTCTGTTTCTGACCTGTTCTCCAAGGATAGTTTTTCCTTGTTGCCCCATTCATCAATAATACGTCCTGTGTCTTCGTACATTGTCCTGTAATGGCAGGCCTCGCATGTGACATTCAGGACAGAGGTATTTTTACCAAGAGAAACATTTTCTTGCCCGATTACACTTTTCTCTCCAAGTCCTTCACCATAAATGTCGCTCTGGACTTGTTTTGTTTTGTCTTGGACGCACCAAGATAAAGATGCAGATGTAGAGGGTATCGGGGCAGAAGTATTAGATGACTCATTGGATTGTTGTGTGGAAGAAGACTCAGTGATATTAACATTTGTCTGATTCTCCCCTGCTTGTCC
>DUFK01000041.1 GCA_013331945.1 Nanobdellota archaeon | reverse complement strand
AATTATAATCCTGGATATTACGACTCAACTGGAAGTTGGGTTGCTCCTTCGAGTGGAGGCGGCACTCCAAGCGGCTCTTACCCTGGAGGATATTATGGCGGTTACGCTGGCCAATATGGTGGAGGATATGCTTCTCCCGGCAGTTATCCCGGATATTCAGGAGGGTATTATGATTCTTCTACAGGCTCTTATTACGGAGGTAATGCACCGGGAGGATATTATAATCCAAGCGGCACTCCAAGCGGCTCATATCCCGGTGGAGCTTACGGAGGCTCGTACCCTGGTGGAGCTTACCCTGGAGGTTCTTATGGCGGAAGTTATCCTAGCGGATACAGCGGACCAGATGGTAGTGTGAATACTCCTGGATGGAACCCTTCAACAGGAACTTATTCTGATGGTTCAGGTCCTTACACTGGTGGCTCTTACCCTAGCGGAAGTTATGGCGGAGAAAGCGGAAGTTACAGCGGCGGATACACCGGGGGCTCATATGGTGGCACAGAAGGAGGATCTTATTCTGGAGGTTCCTACAGTGGCGGAGATGGTAGTGGTAGTTATAGTGGAAGCACTGGGAGCACAGGAGATGGAAGTGGCGGAACAAGCACTGGGAGCACAGGAGACTCAGGAGGAAGCACAGGCGGAGATAGCGGCGGAACTTCTTCGGGCGGAGATTCTGGCGGAAGTTCAGGCGGAGATAGCGGCGGAAGCACTGGAACAGGTGCTGCTGTAAATAAACTAACTAAATCTATGAACTCTTTTTGGGCAAAATTCAGGAGCTGGTTCTTTGAGAAAGAGGAGTAATTCTAACTTTTCTTAAAACTCATCAGCAACTTTTTTATACTCTGGTTCTTTCTTCAATGCAAAAGGGAAAACATCCGAGAAAAATGTCTGCGAAAGATTTTGATATAGGTTACATCAGATATGTCGGATTCAGCGAACTTGATTCCTTCGAGAAGAAAAGGATTGAGAGCATTGTCTCGCGTCATGTGGAAAAAGTGAAGAAATCTGCAGATTTCTTAGGGCTGAGGATCCATCTAAAAGTAATTCATCAAAAAAGCATGGCAAGACAAGAGCCACTAAACCAGATCGATGCAGTTCTCGAAACAAGCAGAGGCCATTTCAGCACAGCTTCGAGTAATAGAAATCCTTACAGCGCTGTTGCAGAGGTGCTTGAAAGCCTGCAGAAACAGCTGGAGCACAAGCGCCCTCAAACCGAAGAATGGAAAAAGAAGGCAAAGAGGCAGAGTAGGGGATAGACTAAAATTTTAAAAAGACACTTCTTCTAAAAGCAAGACAGCGCAAGAATAAAATGGCACAAAGAAGAAAGCAAAGGATTCGCGAAAGGGGAAAGCTAAGGCTCAGCCGTTACTTCCAGGAACTTGCTAAAGGACAGAAAGTGGCCATAAAGCCAGAGGCTTCACTTCCATTCTCACTTCCGATGCGTTTCAGGGGCAAGATGGGTGTTGTGGAAGGCAAAAGAGGAAGAGCCTACGTAGTAAAAATCAAGGATGGAAACATGACCAAAAGAGTCATACTCCTTCCAATCCACCTGGTTAAGATGACGTAATCTAGGATAATTCTCAGCCGCGTCCCTACTCAAGCACTACCCTCCTTATATCCTCCTTACAAAGCCCCCATTCCAAGGTCTGTGATATATCAAAATATTTAAAAGCCCTTGAAACTGATTCTTAGAGGGCATTTTATCGGAGATTATTGAAAATGATACTTAAACAAGAAGCTCTTACGCTTGCGGAAACAAAGGAAATCCTGGACAAGGTAGAGTCAGAAAACCCGAGAATCAAGAAAACACAAGAGTATCTTAAAAAATTTGCCAAGAAAAAATCCGAAAAGGCCAAGACACTCGTGAAGAAGCTCTCGGAATCAGAGATATCAAAACTCAAACAACAGCACATAGTAAAAATAGTTGATGTGATGCCGGAAACTCCTGCAGAGCTACGCAGCATATTCTCCGGCGAGGAACTAAGCTTGGATACAAATGAGACAGAAAAAATTTTACAAACTATCAGAGATAGTAAATAATCGGAAGAATGGAGAAGGAAGAGACAGCGTTGATACTAGACTACTTGCCTCATGGCTATTTCGGCCAAGAGAAGAGGCTTCCAGTAGCCCAAGCTATAGGCACAACCCACCTCACACTTCTGCAATTAGTTCCTAAGAAAGGGATTTCTTTACAGTTAAAGGAAGAAGTCTATATCGGAAGCGGCAAGAGAGACCACATCAGTTACATCCTAGGGAGGCTTCCTGGAGACAAGCTCACAGAGACCGCAAGGATAAATCTCCAAGACTTCGTCAGGAAGGCAGTCGAGGCCGACGAGAAAAAATTCGTGGAATTTTTCAATAAAGCAGAAGCCATAAACACTCGCCTCCATCAACTCGAACTTTTGCCTGGATTCGGCAGGAGGCACACAGACAGCATCCTCAAAGAGCGCGAAGAAAAGCCCTTTGAAAGTTTCAAGGAAATGCACGAAAGGATTAAAAGCCTCCCAGATGTCAAAAAAGCCATTGAAAAGCGGATTTTAGATGAGCTTGAGAAGGACGAAAAGTACAGGTTTTTTGTAAGATAAAATGAAACACGAGTCTAAAGATATGTCTAAAGGACAATCAAGAGAAGCTAAACCTGGAAAGGTTGCTCCACCGATTCAGATGGAAGCAAGAGGTCTGGCGCAGGTGCAGCATACGAAAGAGTTAGTGAGAATTCTCAATACAGATCTCAAAGGTGAATCTAATGTATACTCTGGCTTGACGAGAATCAAAGGTATATCCTGGGCACTCAGTAATGCCGTATGCCGCCTGCTTGATCTGGACAAGGACAGAAAAGTCAAGACTTTGAGCGACACCGAAATAAAGGCTCTTGAAGAGACGATAAAAAGCCTTCATACACGAGCTCTTCCAACATTCATCTTAAACAAACCAAAAATGCATGAGGGCGCCGCAAAGCACCTCATCGGCACAGATCTTGAGTTACAGTTAAGGACAGACATAAGGGGCATGAGAGACATCCAATCCTACAAGGGAATCAGGCATGCTCTCGGTCTTCCGGTCCGAGGCCAACGCACAAAGAGCCACTTCAGGCATGGAAGAGCAGTCGGAGTCACTAAGAAAAAAGCTCCTCCGGCAAAAGCAGCACCGAAGACAGGAGGAAAATAGCTAAAGAACAATGGGAGAACCACGAAAATTAAGGAAGAGATATTCCAGGCCAAAGGTCAAGCATGAGGGTGAAAGGATCGCTGCAGAGAGAAAGCTTGTGAACAAGTATGGATTGAAAAATAAGAAAGAGATATGGAAAGCAGAGGCAATGGTAAAGAGAATAAGGAGCGTAGCTAAAGGATTGCTGACAGCACCACTCGAAGAACAAAAAGATTTTCTTGTAAGTCTTGGAAAAAGAGGACTGATCCAAGCAAAAGATGTTGATGATGTCCTCGAACTAAAGACAGAGAACGTTCTCGATAGGAGACTCCAGACAATTGTCGCTGGAAAATTTAAGCTTAGACCAAAACAAGCCAGGCAGGCGATCGTCCATGGGCATGTGCTTGTAGGAGAGAGAAAGGTTAATATCCCCTCGTTTTCTGTCAATCTCGACTCGGAGATGAAAATTTCATACATCAAGGTCAAATAATTGGGAAAGCAAAAAATAGTAAATAAAAATCAAACAAAATAAAATGCCAAAGAAAGAAAAAACCCTTGAAGGGAAAGAAAAGAAGCCAGAAGACGCAGCTCTTGCAGAGGCGGAATCTGTGGAAGGGGTTGCGGAAGAAGTGGCTCCTGAAGAAGCTGGAAAAAGGGAAATTCCGGAATCAAAGAAAGAAGTAGTCGGAGTCGCAAAGATATATTCTACTTATAATAACACCATAGTCCATATTGTCGATAGCGCAGGCAATACTATCTCAAAGGCAGGGGGAGGGAATGTCACAAAATATTCCCGTCTTAAAGCCTCGCCAACAGTGGCCATGTTCGCCGCTAAGAAAGCAGCGACAGAAGCCCGAGAGAAGGGAATCAATGCCCTCCATGTGCGAATCCGCGCAAAAGGTGGCCATACAGGCCCCCACATGCCCGGCCCTGGTGCACAGGCTGCACTGAAAAGTTTTTCAAGGGCAGGAATGAGAATTAAGAGTATTGTTGATGTTACTCCAGTAGCATATGGTGGTTGCAGACCTCCACATGGAAGGAGAGGAAGACGTGTTTAAGCTTCTTTAAGAAAGAAGAGCTCAGAAATCCAAAGGATTTCTGGCGTGCCGGAACAGATGTTCCGAGCACTTATGCAAGAAAACTGAGCAAAGGAAAATGAAAATCGAAGATGTAAAGAAAGATGGAGAAAAGCTCCAATTCAAGATAAAAGACACAGATTTATCTTTCGTGAATGCTATACGCAGGCTTTGCACAGAGAGTGTTCCAGTTCTTGCCGTAGACACTGTTGAGTTCACGAAGAATGATTCTGTCCTGTACGATGAAATAATCGCACACCGCATTGGCCTCATCCCTTTGAAAACCAACATCAAAAGCTTCAAGCTGAGGGAAGATTGTTCCTGCGAAGACAAGGAATGCAACAAATGTATGGTCAAATTAAAGCTTTCAGTTAAAGGAAAGGAAGTTTCTTCTAAAGACATGAAATCAACTGGAGTTGAGATTCCATTTGACATGCCGATAACCAAACTTACGCAAGAACAAGAGCTTGAGTTCGTAGCAGAGGCAAAACTCGGGGTAGGGAAAGAGCACGCGAAATTCATTCCTGGATTAATCTTCCATACGTATGAAGAGAACGAAAAGGAAGTGACATTCAATGTGGAGAGCTGGGGTCAGATGAAACCGCAGGAAATTCTTGCTTCTGCATCAGAGGTCTTTGCAAAGAAACTAAAAGAAATCGACAAGGCTGTTGATAAGGCGTAATTTCCTCGCTGGAAAAAAGCAAAATCCTTTTAAGCCCATGTTCTGTCATTCCCTCATGCGGGGATGCCGGAGCGGTCAAACGGGATGGGCTTAGGACCCATTGGCTTAGTGCCTACGCAGGTTCAAATCCTGTTCCCCGCATTGAAACTTCTTTAGAAAAGAAGTTTCATCAAGAAAAGAAACCTCCACGAAAGAAAAATAGAGAAAGAAAAATGAAAAAGATAAGCAAGACGAAAATCGAGAAAAGGCTCCAGGGCAAGGAGAATCCTAGATTGAGAAATCTCATCATCACACTAAAGAAACAGAAGCAGCTCTTTTGGCACCAGGTTGCAAAGGAGCTTGCAACGCCAAGTAGGAGAGCAGCCCGAGTGAACATCTTCAAGCTAAACAAACATGCTAAAGACAAGGAAACCATCCTTGTTCCCGGGAAAGTTCTTTCTGCAGGCTCTATCTCAAAGCAAGTGCGAGTTGCAGCATTCTCCTTTTCAAAAATCGCAAGGGAAAAGATCAAGCATGCTGGTGGAAGCACCATGCAGATAGAAGAGCTCCTCAAAAGCCCCGACAAAACAGCTAGGATACTAAGGTAAAAATAAAATGGTAAAAGTAGAAAAGCAATCAGATAAAGAAATGATTATCGATGCAGAAGATTTACCTATGGGAAGACTCGCGGCCTTCGTAGCGAAGCAGGCATTGCTCGGTCACAAGATCACTATCGCTAATTGCGAGAAAGCAATCATAACCGGAGGCAAGCGCGAAGTCATTGCAAAATTCAGGCAGAAAAGGATAAGAGGAACACCGGAATATGGTCCATTCTACCCCCGCAAGCCAGAGATGATTGCAAGAAGGATTGTGCGCGGTATGGTTCCAAGGAAGAAAGGACGAGGAAGAGATGCTTTCGCTCGCGTGCATTGCGTCCAAGGTCCTCTCCAGGGAATGCAGACAGTCCAAGTGTTCAAAGGTCCGTTACGAAGGCATATTACTTTAGGGGAATTAAGCAGATTAATCTGACCCTTTTTCAAAAAAGATTCAATCCAAAAATCTAATTAAATGAAAGAAATGAGACCAAAAAAATCAAGCAAGCAACAGAAAGTAAGAGGATCTATTGTCACAAGCGGAAAGCGCAAGCGCGCGATAGCCAGAGCTGTTCTGAAGGCAGGCACAGGTGATGTAAGGGTAAATAACCGGCCGATTAATGTTTTCCCACATCTTTCAAGACTGGCCCTTCAGGAGCCACTTGTTCTCACACAAAAAGTTCTCCCAGATGAACTGAGCAAGATAAATATCTATGTGACTGTTCGTGGCGGAGGAGCTGAGGCACAGGTTGAGGCTTCGAGACTTGCGATTGCAAGGGCACTTGTTGCACATTCTGCAAGCAAAGAACTTAGAGATGCCTTTGTCTCATACGATAGGCATCTTCTTGTTGCAGATGTACGAAGAAAGGAGACACGCAAGCCAGGAGATAGCAAAGCACGAGCGAAGAGACAGAAGTCCTATAGATAATTATATAAAATAAGATTACATACGATAAAAATGGATAAAAAAGCAAGTGATAATGAAGCCGAAGGAGAAAAAGTAATAGAGCTTTTTATCAGGACCGGCGGGAATCAAAACGCACTAAAAAATCAACTGAGAAAACTTCTAAGCGGAAACTCATCATATTCTCGTGCGATGATTTCGGCATGGCAGGAGAAAGCAGATAGGGTCTTTAAGGTATACGGTGTTCCAGAAGAAAAGAGAAATAAAACACTTCATTTTGATATGAATGTTAGATACAATCTTGTGAAGAATCTGCTTGGTGAACTAAGCAAATAAATCTTTTATATAAAAACACGAAATAACAAAAAATAAACATGATAATCCCGATGAGATGCTTTTCATGCGGAAAGCCCATAGCGCACCTATGGAAAGAGTACAAAGAGCGCATTGCCAAGGGCGAGAAGCCGAAAGAAGTCTTAGACAGCCTTGGACTGGAGCGCTACTGCTGCAGGGCAATCTTCATCTCGCATGAGGATTACATAGACCTAGTTTCTAAGTTCAAGAAGTCGTAAAGTCCTAGAACCAAGATTTCTGCACCACTTTCAAGTAACTACAAAACCGAAAGATTTATAAGCAATCCCGCTATATAGAAATCAAGCTAAATCAGGGATATGACAAACCAAACTGAAAAAGTATTCAGAGCATTCGCAGATGAGGATTACAAGTCTGCGCTTGAAAGAACTGTTAAGGCAGGTTACACACCTTTTACAGTTGCACAGGTAGCTCGCGCCTTTATTGATGGAGACTTGCCAGATGATAAGAGCTATGCTACTACGACTGGGATTGCTTACGCTGGCGATGGAGTACATATAAAGATTGCCGATATTGATTTTAAGAATATTTCTAATCTTTCTTGTGGGACCGCACCTTTGACGTTAGATCAGTACGATGAGCTTCCAGGAATCAGCCTGAACATGCGGGGGGTAAGGACAAATGAAAAAATGTCTAAAATTTTAGTACTTAACGATACTTTATGGAATGAACTCATTGGCGATCATACTTTGCCTTTTGTTGACCACGTTTTTGATGGTAATAAATACGGCTCAAGAGGAGCAATGCCAGTTTATATTAGTAAAAATACTAATCAACTAGGAATCCGCCCAGTAGTCCTTTCTGGAACTAATGACAGGTTCTCTGCAAATGTTCTGCAGGGAGATTATCCTGTGAGAGTTGCTGGAATTGGTGAAGAAGGAAATTATGGCAGAGAAGACGCAATCCTTGATCTTGCACTTGATCGCATGGGCCCAGGAGATTTTAAGACTTTCAAGAAAGGGTTAGAGAAAATTAATTTCTGATTATCCTAAACCTTCTTTTCTCTCCGCACTTCTGGCAAGTATAAACCAATAATCCTTTTTTTGTTCTTACTCTGCTCTTTGTTGTGAATATAAGGCCACACTTCTTGCAGAATGATTTTTTGAGCTCTTGCGGAATCTTTGTCTGTGTTTTCCTTGCGAGCTCTCTTGCAAGCTTTATATATCTCTTTGCAAGCTCTGGCCTTGCCCTTGCTTCTTCTTTTGCAAACTCGAAGAGCTTTCTGATTCTTGCTTCCGCAATTTCTTTCACTTGACCTTTATCTCTGGCTTTCATTTTGTTAAGTTGTTAAGTGACTAACTTTTGTGGTTCTGGCGTGTTTGTGACTTTCCAAAAAGGCCTTGCCCATGCCATTCCGTCTCTAACTTCCTTTGACTTGCCTTCTATGATCCTTCCTTGAACTCTACTTGAACTTTAGTATGAACTCCTTCAACGCGTGATATGTCGGCTCTATGCTCTCTAGGTCTAAAAACTCTCCCTTTCCGTGATACTCTGCTCCATTCGGGCCGAAGAGGACTGCTGTAATCCCCCTCGCAGAGAAATAGCGCATATCACTCGCGCCATGCTCCTGCAGAAGCAGGCATTTCTTTCCTGTCTGCTTCTCAACGCATCCTTGCAAAAGCTCGATATTTGCATCTTCTTTATTGAAGAGCATATTTCCATATTCTATAACTTCTACTTCCACTTTACTCCCACAAATCTTCGCCACTTCCTGCATGAACTTATCTTTATCAAAGTCCTCTGGAAATCTTATATCAATGAGGGCTTCAGCATAATCTGGAATCTTGTTCGGCGAGTTTCCTCCCTCAATCTTTCCTATATTTACAGTCGGTTTCCACATCTCTGGCTCTACTTTTGCAAATTTCTTTTTGATCTCTTGATAAATCTGCAGAAGATTTTCTATGGCATTCTCTCCCAGCCATGGTCTTGAGGCATGCGCTGCCTTTCCTTTCGCTGTCAGCTTCAACCATAGCGTTCCCTTGTGCTTTGTCGTGATATTCAGCTGCCCTTGCTCTTTCGGATGATTCGGCTCTAGAGCTATCGCAAATTTGCATCCATACTTTCCCGCATCTCCTACGAGCTTGCCGATCCCATCTTGCCCTCCAATCTCTTCATCTGTCGTGAGCATCAGTCCAAGTGATGGCCTTTCTTTTTCCCCTAGTTTTGCAAACTCTTTGAATAAGAGGATAGCTATCGCAGCTCCACCCTTCATGTCTGCAGCCCCCCTTCCAAACATCTTCTCTCCTTTGATTTGCGGTGTGAAGAGATCTGCTTCAGCTTCGACAACATCCAAGTGTCCTGTGAGTAAGATGTCTGGATTTGTGGTCTTCGTATAGGTGGCAACAAGGGAGGGCTTCCCATTAAGCTCAATCTTCTTTATCTCCCCGCATCCCTTCAGATAATCTGCGACAAAGTCCACAATTCTCTTTAGCTCTTCGGGATTATCTTTCACCGACTTGAACTCCACGAGTTTCTTTGTCAGTTCTATCACTTCTTGTTTTGGAGTCATTTTGCATTATTTTTTTGTATATAGAATGTATAAATCTCCCATTAACTATTTTTTTGTGCGAATTTCGATATAGCTTTATCCGGTTCATCAGCACCAAACATTGCAAAATACTTGTACACTCCCTTCCCGCCGTGGGACATAGACAACAACATGCCGCCTTGGTTTTCTATTTCATTTATCACTTGCTGTGCAGAACCCGCCATCATCTTAGCAGAGCTTACATAAACATAATCTCCCAGCGTGTCCTTCAGCGTGTTTCTTAATAAATAAACAGGAGTGGCTGCTGTAGCTCTAATATTCGGATCTATTACGTAGTAATCCCCCGCTTTATTTTGGAGCACGTCTAATCCTACAAATCCCCAGTATCCAAGCGCTGCAATGTTTTTGCACGCCTTAAATCCAACCTCCACAAGCCCTTCGTCTGGCTTTTCAGAAAGGCAGCAAACCGATCCCTCAAACTCTCCGCTTTCAGTCGTCTTCTGGAAGTTAAACCCCACAAAACGTGCACGCTTGTCCTTCCCGATGAAATATTGGATGCCATAATTCTTAGCACTATCCACAAATTCCTCTAAGATTATATCTGTTTCATTATTCAAGAAACCATCTAGGGAAGGGAGTTCATCAGCACTGTTCAAGATTCTGACTCCATCTCCGGATGAACCGGTCGTCTTTTTCACCACGAATGGTTTTTTCATTATCTCATTATCTTTTCTTAAGAGCTCATCTACTGTAATCAACTTTCTTTTTGGAGAAATTTCCACTATCTCCCTTAGATTGGCTTTATTGTTCAGATATGACAACAAACGCGGGTTAATTGCACATACATCTTCATTTATCGTGTTATATGGGTGCAAGAGGTGCAGGGAGCCTTTAGGTAGGGAATTCAATGTTGACGTGTAGCTAGTGGGATCATTGTTATCAAATAGAATAACTCCAGAATCATCGAATGGTATGCCGAGCTTCTCATGCAGATTGTGCACCTGTTCCAATGGAGCCTGGATCGGGAGGAGGAATTTTGCACCGGTCATAGCTGCTACAGAATAGAATCTCATAGTTTCAGCCACTATAGTCTGCTCGTCATATCCTCCCTCTGTAAACGGAAATCTTGGATTTTCGCCTACATCTTTCCCATTGACAAGTTCCGGATACTTCGCGAAGAAGATGCTGTCGCTCATATTACCATTTATTGCCTTGACTAGATCCTCGTGCTCTGTCATCGCTCTATTACCTCCGATGGCGTTTGATAGAAAGTGCGATTATTGGCAAATTGAATATTTTTAGTTAATGGATTAGAATTATCCGGCACAAATTCTGACGGCTTATCAAACTTATTAATAATTGTAGATGGAGTGCCTCGGATGATTCCAAGGAGCAGATGCTACGAAAACTTTATTCTCTTGCAAAAGCTTTTCATATTTTTTGTGCATTTTCCAAAAATAAAAGCATGATGAAGACAGCTTTTAGTTTTCCCTTCGTGTCAGAAAGTACACGCTAAAACGCAAACAGCTTAACTTCCGAGTTCGGATGGGATCGGGTGTTTCCTACTTGCTATGGCCGTCTTCTATTTTCCTTTGCGTAATGGCTTTAAAACATTTTCGGTTTTTGGGGCCTTGTGATGACATGGCCTAGCCTGTGCTCATTAGCCTTTTAAAGCCGAAAATCTTAGGGCCAATATGGCAATAACGTTCGCCAATGTCTTGGTAGCAATCGTGATACTGCTTGTCGGCCTGGCTCTTGGAAGCCTTGTAGGAAGATTTGCAAGAAGGGCAATTATCGCACTCGATATCAAGAAATATTTTAAGTTCCAAATAGAGCTAATCGCTTCGAGAATCGCCGCATCTATAGTCTATATCATAAGTGTTCTCGTAGCCTTGATAAACCTAGGACTCGCGACACCAGTCCTTTATACCATCATAATCGTCCTGCTTGTGCTCATCGGGGGAGCTGTATTCCTTGTGCTGAAAGACTTTATCCCTAACGTTGTCGCCGGAGCTGTCCTTCAGAGGAGAGAAATCAAGAAGGGAGACACAATAAAGTTCGGAAACGTCTCAGGAAAGATAGAAGAGTTTACGATTACTGAAACAAGAGTGAGGTCGGGCAGTGATTTAATACACATTCCCAACTCCCTACTATGGAAAAGTGCCCTATCCGTAAAATCTAAAAAGAGCAGAAAAAGATAATAAATGGGTGCTTTCTTCTAAATATAGCTTTTTGGTAAACCTTTTTCCAAAAAACACACGGAAAGCACAGCTTTCCGGTGCGCCAGAATGAGAATCATTCTGAGCGATTCCGTGCGGGGATGCCGGAGCGGTCAAACGGGATGCGCTCAAGAGGACCTTTCTTTTTGGGAAAAAGAAACCTCCACGAAAGAAAAACAGATCGAGGAAAAACCTCAGAAACGCATTGGCTTAGTGCCTACGCAGGTTCGAATCCTGTTCCCCGCATTTAAGCTTTCTTAAAAAGAAAGCTTATGCAAAGAAGCTCCATCAAAAGATACAAGGGAAGATGAAGAAATACAAGAAGATAAGGAATAATCATGCCCCCAAGAATTCTGGGGGGGAAAGGATATCTGTCCTAGACACATCTGTAATAATCGAAAAAGTTGCTTCAAGGCTAATCAAACAAGACAAGCTTAGTGGGAAGATCATAATCCCAAACGCAGCTCTTGCAGAGCTAGAGCATCAAGCAAACTTTAACCAGGAAACAGGTTTCATCGGCCTTGATGAATTATCTGATCTCCATGAGCTGGCAAGACAGGAAAAAATCATTTTGGAATTCCAAGGACCTCGTCCTGAAGCAGGCCAGATAAAACATGCGAAACTCGGAGAGATAGATGCGATCGTGCGGGATCTTGCCCAAAAGAATTCTGCGGAATTGATTACAGCAGATTTTGTGCAGGCAAAGAGCGCAGAATCTCTAGGTATTTCAGTACACTTCATCAAGATAAAGAAGCAGCGTAAGGCACTAGAAATAGAGAAATTCTTTGGAAAAGACACGATGAGTGTTCACCTGAAAGAAGATTCCCTTCCCTATGGCAAGTGCGGCGCGCCCGGAACATGGCACCTCGCAAAGCTCGGAGAAAAGACACTTCCTCGCGATACACTCCAGAGGTTTTCTAAAGAGATTGTAGAGAAGGCGAGAATGACCGAGAACGCCTTTGTCGAAATATCGAAACCCGGATTGACCATTGTGCAATATGGAGAATATAGGATAGTCATCGTAAAACCACCAATCTCAGATGGAATAGAAATAACTGCTGTAAGGCCTATCAAGAAATTTGCCATAAGTCATTACTCTCTCGATGAGCCTATCATGAAAAGATTTGAGAAAGCCCGCGGAATAATCATTGCAGGAGAACCAGGAAGCGGAAAGAGCACTTTTGCACAGGCACTTGCAGAGTTCTATTCTGATCTGGGGAAAATAGTGAAGACTGTTGAATCCCCCCGTGATCTGCAACTTCCTCCGAACATAACACAATACAGCAAAAACTTTGCCTCTTCAAGCGACATACATGATATTTTATTTCTGAGCAGACCAGATTACGTGATTTTTGATGAGATGCGCAGCACTCCCGATTTTATACTCTATACTGATCTGAGGCTTGCAGGAAGCGAATGCATCGGAGTCCTGCATAGCGCCTCTCCCATAGATGCAATCCAGCGTTTTATCGGAAGGCTTGAGATAGGGATGATCGCTTCTATTGTTGATACTGTAATCTTTGTAGAAGCAGGAAAAATTGCGAAAATTCTTTCCCTCTCTCTCAGGATAAAAATGCCCTC
>DUFK01000009.1 GCA_013331945.1 Nanobdellota archaeon | reverse complement strand
AAAGTCGATGAAAGAGTTGAGCTTGTCCTGTTCCGTAATTTTATGCTGCGAATTGCGCAGGAAATTGCCCTGCGCGACGGATATTCCGCTATCATCACTGGCGATAGTCTCGGACAGGTCGCAAGCCAGACTGGCGAGAACCTTCTTGCGGCGAATTTTGGAGTAGAGATTCCTGTTTTCAGACCCCTGATATCTTTTGATAAGGAGGAAATAGTAGAAATCGCGCGCAAGATAGGGACCTTTGATCTAAGTGTGGAAAAGTACAAGGACTGCTGCAGCATAATCTCCAGAAAACCAGCAACAGCGGTAAGGCCGGAAAAATTCAGAAAAGAGCTTTCTAAGGTTGATCTTCAGGGAATAATAGCAAAAACCCTTGAAGAGATAGAAGTGCAGAAAATCACATAAATCTTTTTATATCTTCTCTACCACCTACCTTCTCGTTAGGCGGAGAGGGAGAATGTACTACAAGGATATAGAGATGAAGGTGCGCGTCGCGTATACCATCGCGAAAGAGGCAAGAAATAAAGGCTTGGACTCTGTTGACCGAGTTGAGATCCCTCTTGCAACAGACCTTCCAGAAAGAGTTACAGGTCTTGTTTCTACACTCATTCCGCAGATAAAAGACGAACGGATCGAGAAGCGCCTTCGCGCACTCGAAAAGGAATATGGTTTCCTAAATCCAGCTGTCGCATTCAAGGTAGCTGATGAGATCGCGTCAGAAAAATTCTCAAAATTCTCCAGCAAACTAGAAGCGATTGAGGCCGGAGTAAGAGTTGGATTTGCATATTTGACTCTCGGAAGCGTTAGCTCTCCACTCGAAGGATTCACGCGTATCAAGCTAAAAAAGAATGAAGAGGGAGAATATTTCTCTGTATTCTATAGCGGCCCAGTCAGGAGTGCAGGAGGAACAGCCGCCGCTGTGAGTGTCGCATTGATTGATTATCTCAGGGAGAGATTTGGATATGCAAGATATAAGGCCAAGGAGAGCACCATCAAGAGGGCTGTAACAGAGGTTAATGATTACCACGAGCGTGCCACAAACTTGCAGTATCTACCCTCTGAAAAAGAAGTCGAGATCATCGCAGAATACCTGCCTCTTCAGATAAATGGGGATCCAACAGAAGATTTCGAGGTTTCCAATTACAAGACGGCTGAAGATGTTGAGACTCCTAAAGTAAGGGGCGGATTTTGCCTCGTCATGGCAGAGTGCCTGGCACAGAAGGCCGCAAAGCTCCAGGGGATCGTAGCTGGCTTGCGCGAGAAGGGATTTCCTCTTACTGAATGGGACTTCTTAGAAAAAGTTGTGGAGATACAGAAGAAAAAGAAAGGAGATGGCGAGAAAAAAGAGGCGACCTATATCAAGGATCTAGTTGCTGGAAGGCCAATCTTCTCTCACCCTTCTGCAAATGGGGCTTTCCGATTGCGTTATGGTCGAGGAAGAACGTCTGGGCTGAGTGCTGTCTCGCTTCATCCCGCACTATCTTATCTGTTAAATGATTTCATCGCAGTCGGCACGCAGTTCAGGATGGAAAAACCTGGAAAAAGCGCAGCGATAACTTTTTGCGACACTATTGATGGGCCGATCATCAAGCTTGACGATGGCCGCGTTTTGAAAATCAAAAGTATAGATGAGGCCAAGAAACTCGCGAAAAGAGTGCAGGAGATAATCTACTTGGGAGATATACTAATCAGCTATGGTGATTTCTACAACAGGAATCATCCTCTCCTTCCATGCGGATACAACGAAGAGTACTGGCTTGCAGAAGCAAAAGACCAGAAGATCGAGCTCAGAGAAAATAATCCCAGAGATATCCAGTTCAATGATGCAGTGAAATTGAGCGAGGAGCATGGTCTTTCTTTACATCCGGCATTTATCTTCTACTGGAAATCTATCAATCCATTTCAACTGCGCGGAATCTTGAAATGGTTGCTCGAAGGTAAGATAAACGATGAAATAATTCTTCCACTCAAGGAGCACGAAGAAGAAAAAAGGGCTCTGGAGCTTATAGGGTGCCCCCACATAGTTATTGCAGATAAAGTGGTAGTCAAAGAAGATGCGAAAGCTTTGCTCTACAATCTTGGCCTTCTTGGACTCGAAAAAGATGAGATGAAGAAAAAGGCAGAGGAAGCCCTGAAGGCTATTGACGATTCCCACGAGGATTCTCTGTCTGTTGTAAGCACCCTCTGCCCCTCTAAAATAAGAGATAAGTGCGGGACATTTATCGGAGCTAGAATGGGGAGACCTGAAAAAGCAAAACCACGCAAGCTTACTGGAAGTCCGAATGTCCTTTTCCCAGTAGGGAATCAAGGCGGAAGGCTCAGGAGTTTTCAGGAGGCAATGCAACAGGGGAAAGTCTTTGCTGAATTCCCTATCTACTTCTGCGAGGAGTGTTCAGAGGAGACGATATATTACATGTGTGAGAAATGCGGAAAGGCGGCAAGGAGAATGTCCTTCTGCGAAGAATGCAAGCAACGTGTGGATCGCAAGTGCCTGCGCCATGGAAAGGCAGAACTTTACACGTCTAAATCGATAGATATCAAACATTACTTTAGTGCAGCAAAAAATAAACTAAATCTTACAGATGCGGAAATTCCTCCCCTGGTGAAGGGTGTGCGCGGAACTTCTTCAGCTTCCCATATTGTTGAGAATCTTGCGAAAGGAATTCTCCGGGCAGCTTACGGCCTTTCTGTGAACAAGGATGGTACGATCCGCGTTGATCTTACAGAACTTCCCCTCACGCACTTCAGGCCATCGGAAGTGCTGGTTGATGTCGAAAGGTTGCGCGAGTTGGGATATACAAAAGATGTTTATGGCAAGGAACTTAGGGGGGAAAATCAGATTCTGGAGCTCAAGCCGCACGACATAGTTGTTCCGATCTGTCCTGAATCTTTGGATGAGCGGATAGACGAATTTTTTGTAAAGATTGCAGCATTCATCGATAACCTGCTTGTGAGATTCTATGGCCTGCGGCCATTCTATAATGCAAGAACAAGAGACGATCTTGTCGGACAGCTTGTTGTAGCACTCTCGCCGCATACTAGCGTTGGAGTTGTTGGAAGGATTATCGGGTTCTCATCGGTGCAAGCACTCTATGCTCATCCTTTGATGCACGCTGCATTGAGAAGAGATGCAGATGGAGATGAGGCGGCGCTGATGCTGCTCCTTGACTGCCTGATCAACTTTTCGCATTACTACCTTCCAGCACATAGGGGAAGCACGCAAGACGCTCCACTCATTTTGAATGCACGTATAAAGGCAACAGAGGTGGATGACATGGCCTTTGATATTGAAACTTGCGATGAGTATCCGCTAGATTTATATGTGAAGGCAGAGCAGTTTGCCTCTCCCAGGGAAGTAAAGGTGCCGCAGATCAGGCATATGCTTGATGGGGATGTCAAGGGAATTCTTTTTACACATGACACTGCCAGTATCAATGCAGGGGTCACATGCAGCGCTTACAAAAAACTAGAGACTATGGATGAAAAAGTTGCGAAACAGATGGAAGTCGCTAAGAAAATCAGAGCTGTGGATGAGCACGATGTCGCACGCCTTATCATAGAGAGGCATTTCATCAGAGATATCCGGGGGAACATGAGAAAGTTCAGCTCGCAGCAATTCCGATGCAGTAAGTGCAATGAGAAGTTCCGCAGGCCGCCATTGATGGGCGCTTGCACTGAATGCGGTGGAAACATAATCTTCACTGTTTCAGAAGGCGGAATCGTAAAGTATCTGGATTCAGCTCTCTTACTAGCAGAGAATTATAATGTCACTCCATATGTGAAACAGAACATGGACTTGCTCAAGAAAAAGATAGAAAGCATCTTCGGTCGCGAGAAAGAAAAACAGGTTGCGCTGCAGCAGTGGATACAGTAACATTTAATTTCTCTAGCAATCTTATTTGCTTTTAGCATTTTTCATAAGAAATGATTTTATTTCTAGATCAGAAAGTAAAGTATGACAGGCAGGATGAGACATCCCATAAGGTGCATTTTTCTTATCCCTAATGCAGAACAGAGGATTCCTATCGCTGTTCCTGTTGCAAGAACGAGTAATGATACAGGGCCTGAAACTAGGATGCAGAGCAGAACAATCAATCCTAGGATCCAAAACGAAAGTTTGCTGTAATTAACCTTAGACATCTGTCGTGCAAAAATCTTCGCAGTCTTTAATGTCAGTAAGAATGCAATCCCTCCGGCAAAAAGCATTACGGCAAAGAGCAGGAGAAGGTGATTCAGCGAAAAGTAATCCAGGATTTTGCCTGTTGCAACAGCAACTCCATGACGTGGCTTTGAGAGGACATAGAGGGCTGTAAATCCAAGACCCATGGTTATCGTTGAGACTGCTCCAAGCAGGATCAGGAAGGCTTTCTTATTCAGTTTTGTGAAACTACTTCCGAGCACTGCGCCCTGCGCTGCTCCAAGGCCGGGGAGGAAAGAAACTATCGATCCGGAAAGGATGCTCGAGGTAAGAGCCCCTCTCGTGCCCTGCACTTTTTCCTCATACTCAAAATTCTGCCTTGGGATCCTGGATTTTTTTATGAAGCTCATCATGAGGAGACTTGAGCCAAATAATCCGCTGAGCAGGGGAAGGAGCGGCTGTTTTATCAGTGTCAGGCTAAGAGTGAAAATTCCGAGAATTCCTGATAGGGAAAAGAGCAAGAGCGCAAGAAATTTCTTCTCATCCCTTAAAATCAGGAAGCCTGCTGCACCAATCAGAATAAAGGCCATATACTCCTGAAAAAGCGGATAGTATTTGGGCAAGAGCCAGATGTAAAGCGGAGAAATAATGAGGATCACAAAAAGTGCGGCAAGGCTTCCGATTGATGAAAGTCTTACAGCTTCATATCCCCTGCCCTGGAGCAGAAGCTCATGGCCCGGCAGAATGCTGAGTGCTGTTTCCTCTTTAGGGACTCCGAGGAAGATTGACGGCAGAATATCGAGAAACGTATGCGTGATCGCCATCGAGACAAGAAAGGAGACGAGCGCTATCGGTGCAACAAATTTCAAGAGTGCTGGAGAGATGGAAACAAGCATAATGGCGACGAGATTAATGTGCACTCCTGGAAAGAGGCCAGTGAAGATCCCTATAATGAGGCCGGCAAGCACGGCAAGAAGGATTTCAAGAAACATTTCTTATCCTCCTTCCAGCTCTCCCCAGCCCTCACCTGTTTCCCCCACACCCCCTATTTCGCTCTCCATCATCCTTATATCTGCAGCCTCGAGCTGAATCTTCCCACGAAATTCAGAAACCTTTCCTATCACTTCCACTTCCTGTCCCCTTGAGAATGAAAGTTTTTCCTTTTCCTTGTAAATTATGACCTCTATTTTCCCAGAGCTATCGTTTACCTGCAGTATGTATAACCCCTCTGTTTCTCTTGCACTTGAGATCTGGCCAGAGATCCTAACATAGGAATCAAACATTTTCTCGTTTACCTCTGAAATCAGAATTATCTTTGGTTCAAAAGTCTCGGAAATGATATAGAGTGAAAATAGCCCCAAGAGCGATGTGGCTAGTGCTATCTTCACGAGTGCCTGAGTTTTCATGCTTTGAGAAGGAAAAAAGGGCTTAAGGCTCTATGCTGTTCTTTTCACTACAGCACCAGCAGTACTCGCGACCCTGCCTTCGGATTCCGGCTGGAAAGATTTAAATCTCTCTTTTCTTTCCCTCCCTTATGGGACTTGAGAAAAAGCTGGAGCTTGTGAAACGGAACACTGCAGAGATCGTCACAGAGCAAGAGCTTGCCAAGCTGCTTGAAGAGAAGAAGCAACCAATAGTGTACCATGGATTTGAGCCTTCTGGGGAACTTTTTCACATAGGTTATATCATCGGAATAAACAAACATATTGATTTTCAAAAAGCTGGGCTAAAGCTCAAGATTCTGCTCGCAGACTTCCATGCATTCCTGAATGAGAAAGGAAGCCTTGATGAAATAAAAAAGACCGCCAGGAAATATGCTCTCGGATTCGAGGCACTCGGAGTTGATGTGAAGAAAGCAGACCTTATATTCGGCTCTTCTTTTCAGCTAAAGCCAGAATACTTTTCAGATGTAATGAAGTTAGCACTTAAGGTGCGCATGCTCCGCGCGAAGAGAAGCATGACTCTTGTCGGCAGGGAAGAGGAAGATCCACACGTTTCCCAATTTTTGTATCCACTTATGCAGGCAGTAGACATGAAACATCTTGGAGTAGATATAGCATTTGGGGACTTTGCGCAGAGAAAGATGCACATGCTCGCTAGAGAGGAACTTCCCTCCTTGGGGTTTAAGGCACCTATCGCAATCCATCACGAATTCATGCACGGCCTTCAGGGAGGAAAGATGTCTTCTTCGCAGCCTAAGAGCAGCATCATAATCAATGAATCTCCCTCTGAAATCAAGAAAAAAATTGGCGGGGCATTCTGTCCTGCAAAACAGATTAAGGAAAATCCCGTTCTAGAGATATGCAAGTTCATCATCTTCTCCAGAGAAAAAGAATTAAAGATAGAGCGAGATAGGAAGTATGGTGGAGATCTGCATTACACCTCATATTCGGAGATCGAGAAAGATTTTGCATGCGGAAAATTGCATCCGCTTGACTTAAAGAAAGCTGTTGCAGCGAGCTTGGAAAAGATTCTTGCGCCTGTAAGGAAAAAGATCCCGAAATAATCTCTTGAAATTTCGAGATCCAGAACTAAAAGAACTAAATTTTACTTTCCCTTCTCTTCCTGATATTTATCACTGGAACGTTTTGTTTGTACTCTGAAATCTGCTTATCGACCTTTGTCGCTCCAAGTGCTTTAGCGGCCATCTCTAACCCTTTGTTGACGTCACTGTTTCCGGTGCAGCTTACTATCTCAAAATCAGCAAACCCGAGCTCTGGCCAGGTATGGACAGAAATGTGGCTTTCAGCAAGCAAGAATACCACGCTGACGCCAGGACCATAATAATGACTCATCCTTTTTACTACATGCACATTAATCTCCGAAGAAATATCATCTAGAAGTCTTACTAGGACTTTCTCGTCAGCTAGCTTGTCCGGCCGACACCCGTTCAATTTTGCATAGAGATATTTTATGTTCATTTCTTTTTGCACTATGCATACATATCACACTCCGTTCTTCCTAGAAGAACTGTTTCTTATTAGGAATTTTTTTTTATAAACTTTTCGTATCGACGTTTCAGAAAAATTCTTTTGCCCCGCACAAATTCTCGGCTAATATGGGATTTTACCTCTGAAAATCCTGTAAATCGGATTTGAAGCACTGGATTTCTCCATCCGGATCAAATCCACTTTCCAAATTTTATTCGCGAAGATGTATTCTCCGGAATTTCTGGCAAAATCTGTGATTCTTAACTTCATCGCGAAGATACCTTTCCTTATCCCCAGAAGTTCCAATGGGTGGCACCAGCTTGGAGTTACGCTCGCGTAGATCTTTCCTTTTTCCCGCAGAAGTTCTATTCCTCTGCTCGCGAACAAGTTAAATCCTATCTCTGTATCCGAAGACCAGAAAAAAACTGTGTCATATTTATTTCGGAATCTTTTTGGAATTGGTTTTCTCAGATCATGCTTAAGAGTCTCCATCTTTATTTTTGACTTTTTAGAGAACCCTTTGATGGCTCTCAAGACTCTTTTGTCTAGGTCTATAGAAAGCACATCCTTAGCTTTTCCTGTGAGTGCGAGAATGAGGCTTAGGAAATCATCATCTCCGATGCAAGCAACTCTTTTTCTTGTGACATCTCCCCTTTTCATAGCATAAGCAATTTTCGCAAGCGCAGAGGAAGGGCTAAGTGGGGCCTGATCCAATCCGTGCCTCGGGAAAATTTTTTTTCGAAATCCTTGCAGCTCGCCCGCAAGCGCTTTGTAATTGGGACTAAGCTGCAGCTTCTTCTTGCTGTATAAGACATTATTGCCCCCGCCCACCAAAGAAATATCTTTGACCAATCCCTGGCCCTTCTGGGTCAGTACTACTCTATCTGCATTAGCTATTACAAATCCTTCTTTTTCATATCTCTTTATCAGCTCCATAGTGTTTCTATAATACTCTAGATCTCTTTCAGTCCTTGTCGGCAGTCTCATCTCTGCTCCCTTTCCTTGTTTTCCCAATTTTCTAAGAATGCCGACAATTGAGTGTTCTGCCAATGCCCCTTCTTTGACTCTTCGAAACATTTTTCTAGCTTTACCCCTCCATATCTAAAGAAAAATTATTTATAAAGATTCTTTCCTTTAGAGAAAGATGATAATCAAAATTCCATTCCGAGGATTGGACAGGACAGAGGGCACAGAGGATGCTCCAGACAAGATTCTGGAAGCGCTCAAAGAGATCTGGCTTTCAGAAGAGGGAAAGAAGCCCTACTTCGATTCAGAAGAAGTGAAAGTGTACCTGAGCGATATTGATAAGAGCCTTGCAAATATCGAGAAAGAGAGCGAGAATCTCCTGAAGAAGGCCAGAGAAAGAAATGACAGAACTATTTTCCTCGGCGGAGATCACTCTATCAGTTACGCAACTGTGAAGGCATTCCTGAAACAAAATCCCGGAGCAGGCCTGATCATCTTTGATTCTCACGCTGACTTGATGCCAACCCTCCCCTCTCCTGTGCATGAGGACTGGCTGCGCTCCTTGATAGAGCAAAAAATACTTGACCCAAGCAGGCTGAGGATTGTTGGCCTGCAAAATATAGATGAAGAAGAAAAGAAATTTGCCGACTTACACAAAATTAAAACCATTTCCGCGAAGCAGATCTTCGCCGAGGGGATTCAAGAGATATGTGACTCACTTATGGAAACGGCAAGAGCATGGCCTGCCCTCTACATCAGCGTCGATATAGATGTAGTAGATCCAGCGCATGCACCCGCTGTCGCATATCCTGAGCCAGGGGGGCTTTCGAGTAGGGAGCTTTTGTACTTTCTCCAACGCCTTGCCTTGCTGAAAAACTTCACGGTTGCAGATATAGTGGAAATAATCCCAAAGAAGGATGTAAATGGGATCACAACAAAACTTGGTGCGAAGATACTTTCAGAGCTGCTCTGAACTAGGGAACAAAGATGGTGAGATGTTTTATTGCGATAGAGATTCCGGGTGAATGCAGGCAAGAGCTAATTTCCGCTCAGGAAAAACTGAAAAAAGCTCCTGGCTTGAGAGCAAACTTTGTCGAGGGTGGAAATTTCCATCTCACCTTGAGATTTCTTGGTGAGCTTTCCGAATCCCAAATCCGAAAAATTAAGGAAATAGCCTCGAAAATAAAACTAAGGCGATTCAAAGCACATTTCGGAAAAGTTGGAGTATTTCCTTCTGCATCTTTTGTCCGCGTGATCTGGATGTCTCTCGAGCCCTCTGAAGAAGCCAAGCGACTCGCTAGAAGGATCAATGACTATCTTGGAACCATAGATGAAAAATTCAAGTCACATGTGACTCTCGCACGTGTAAAAGAGGTTATCAATCAAAGAGCTCTGGAAAAAGCCCTTGAGAGCATACATGTGCCGGAGAAAGAATTTGAGATAAAGGAATTCAAGCTCAAGAAAAGTACTCTCACTCCTAAGGGCCCGGTTTACGAGGATATCTGCACCTTCCCTTTAGGGTAATCAGAAATCGCGCGGGAAGTACTCTTCTTCAAGAATCCTTTTGATTATCTCTGCCTTTTTCTTTCCGATTTTTTCTACTTTCTGCAAATCCTCAAGGGAAGCGTTTACGAGCGCTGTGATGGTCTTGAATTCCTTGAGCAGGGCTTTCGCAAGATTTGGACCTATAGAAGGAAGGCCTTCCACGAGAAGCTGCTGTTGTTCTGCAAGGCTGTAAGTCTTCTTCTTCACTTTCAGGCCAAATTCCTGCTTTCCCCTCGCAACCCTTTTCGCGATAGCAAACAAAACTTCTGCGGTCTCATCATAGTCGTTTGTGAAGACTACAGGAACAGAGAAATCGAGCATTGTGCTGAGGACCATGCCTCTTATCGCGTTCTTATTGAACTCCCGGTCAAACTTACCCTCTATGATCAATAATCTCTTGTCATATTGCTGAATCTCCTCGAGCTGGCGCAGAAGCCGCTTGTTTATCATGGAAGAAATGAAATCAGATGTAGTTTTCCTCTCTACAGCGATGTTCCCTATTAAATAGTCTGCGACTGGAAGCCGCTCAAACTTTATCCTTGCACCAAGATGAATAAGCTCATGCGCTACAAGAGAATTCTTCTCTCGCTGGTCTACAATTATCTCTGCACTTTGAGGATCCATTTTGTATCAAGATAAAATGAAAGTAAAAATAAAAAAAGAATGAAGAATTAAAAGCTTTCTGGTTTGTTTATCTTCTCTTTCTACCAGTGGATGGTGCTTGCGGATTCTGCAATGCCATACAGGCCTTGCACTTGTTAGGCACGAATAACTTTACCAGTCCAAGCAATATCAAGAGGAGTCCGATAAAGAATCCCCATGATAAAAACACAAGCCACACATTAAGTAAAACTAATACTCCCAAAATCAGTGTGGTCCACCCAGCACAGTGTTTACATGTTGGTGTTAACATGTACTCTCTTCTCTAAAGGCACTTTTAAAGGTTTGTGCGGGAGGTTTTGCTAATGCTGTAACTTTCCTAGAACTCCCCTAAGGATTTCTGCATCTTGCTTTGCCTTTCCTCTTCTTTCCTGTCAAAATCATCTTTCATATCTCGCAGGATGCCGTGCATCTTCCTCTCTTTGTAATAAGAAGCCCAGTGATAGCTCTCATCTCTTGTTTTCTGTGTTATCAGCATGATCAGCTTTCCTGGCTGAAGGCGCGCGGTTCTTCCCGCACGCTGGATCCTTCTAATCGCCGAAGGGATAGGCTCATAAAATATGACTGCACCAACTTCTGGGATATCGAGCCCTTCTTCTCCGATTGATGTGGAGACTAGGCATGAGATCTCTCCTTCAGAGAACTCACGCAGAACTTGTTGCTGCTCTCTCTGCTTTAGTCCGCGCTCGCCACTCTGACCTATGAAGATGCGCGAGCTTATTCCTGCCTTGTCCAGTTCTGAATGGATCTTGTCTACTGTATCTCTGTATTGCGCGAAGATCATCATCCTCTTGTTGCCGGATTTGATCTCTGTCTTCACTACATCCAGAAGAACCCTTAGTTTCGGATGCTCTGTTCCCGATTCCACAAGTTTCTTTATCTTTGTAATCGCAAGCTGAAATTCAACATTTCCAAAAAGATTCTTTATCGCCTTGCTCTTTGCCTCTTTCTCCTCTTTTTCCAAGCCTTCCAGATACTTATTTACCGAATAGACTGTCTGTGTCTCAAGGAGCTCGAGAAGATGCTGCGCTTTCATTATTTCTGTGAGTAAGGAGATGCCCCTTAGGATGTGGAAGTGCTTATTCCCTCCTTTTGAGATTCTCATCAGTTTTGCCTGCAACTCAATGAAAGTTCTTTTTGTCGCGAACTTACCGTAGAGAAGGCCCCTGTTCCTTAGTTCTTCAACTCTCTTGGCAAGGATTTTGTTCAGGCGTTCTTTTATCTCCACAAATCTGGACGGGAAACCGACTTTTATCACATTGGTCTTGAGTTCTTTGATATATCTCTTCACATCTTCGCTTTCTCGTGTCCTTACTTCTACCGCTTCTATGCCTAGGTTCTTGCATATCTGATTTATCTTGGCTTGCTCACTTCCCGGCGAGGCCGTAAGGCCGAGCACGAGTGCCCTAGATGCCTGCTCTCTGTACATCTTTACAACGTAAGTGTAATCATAATTCTTGATGCACCGATGCGCTTCGTCTTCAATCAAGAAAGAAAAGTTCTCCAAGGAGAGCTTGCCTGCACGTACGTCATTTGCAACGCATTGGGGCGTGGAGAAAATTATTGTCGCAGCTCTCCAGATGCCTTCTCTTTTCTTCTGCGAGATTTCTCCCGTGACTAAGGAAAAGTCCTCTTCCTCGAGCCCTGCAAAATGTTTCTTAAATGTTGAATAATGCTGGCTCGCAAGCGGCCTTGTCGGCGCGAGAAGGAGAATTTGAGATTCTGGAAATTTGCTCAAGCGATCAGCAGCAACAATCAAGCTTATCGCTGTCTTTCCCAATCCTGTCGGAAGAACAACGAGCGAAGAGCGCTTCTTCGCGGTCTCTGCGATAGCTTCCTGATACGCTCGCGGCTTCAGATCCTTGATGGCGAAAGGTGGTGCGGGTGGCATGTTCTAATACACATCTAAACATATCAAGGCTGATTTATAACTTTTTATTCCTCTATCGGTTGGCACGTGTGCTCTTCAACTTCCTTAACACCGAGCACTAACACTGCATCGCCTTTATGCAAATCCATCTTCAGCCTTTCCATGAACAAAGGGCTTATCCTCTCGTGATATGGTTCTTCCCCATAAAACAATCCGCCATAATACTCCCTTACGATTCCGTTTTCATCTGCATCGCATCCGAGGTATTCTGCAAACGCTTTCTGGATCTCTCTCACTGCTCTGGGCGTGTCATGGAATCCAGGATAAACCTTATCACAGAATTTTTCAAATGCTGCGTAAAGTCTTGGATTCTGCGTCCTTAGGCATAAAACCGACTCACCTTCATGTGCTTGCTCAAGCATCTTTCCATAGACTCCATTTCCTTGCATCTCTGGAAGGATTGCAGCACCCTCGAGGATTAATGACTGCAGACCAGATAGGACTCTTCTGCTGTACCCCCTCATCGCTACAATCTCTTTTCCTGCCCCTATCTTGAGCAAATGCACTTCATCTGGTAGAGTCAGGTGGTTGTAAATATCTTCAAATTCTAGTTTCCTGCCAAAAGCTTCCCGAACAACCACGACCACCTCTTCTAGGACCAGCTTGTTTTCACTAAAATAGCCTTTCGGATTCTTAATTACATCCAGGACGCCAAATATTTTGGATTATCCTCGAGTTTAATTCATATCCGCTTCCTTTTGCTTGTTCCATTTTTATCTCCTGTCTTGTAAAGACCAATATGTTTTATTTAAAATCGGAGTGAAGACTAAGAAAGAACTAACTTACCACCAAAGTGGCATTGTTTGATGTCTTTCACCCATAAAGGTGGAAGAAGGAAGAAGCTTTTATATTTTTTGGGCTTTACACTTCTCCGATAAAATGCTCACGAAAATTCTTGGAGTGCTGGATGCTGTAGAGGCTGTTTTTCTGATACTGGTCTTTTTCGGGGTCATAGATCCGATATGGCTTCTGCGTTCGGCCGCCTATCTTTTGCTGAAAGGTTGGATATTCTTTATGATGGGGAGGGATTTTGCGAGCATCATTGACCTGGCCATAGGATTCGCATTCCTGCTCTTCGCATTCATTCCTATCCCGACAGGTCTGCTCGTGTTTATGGTTGTGTGGCTGTTGCAGAAGGCGGCTTTTTCGTTTGTTTAGGCCTTGCGTCATAGGACCTGTATCCCAGGATTTGCATTTTAGGAAAGACATTTAAGATTATATCCTTCTCATCCCCTCACTTCCCGGACATAATCCCTGGCGGAATTCTAGCTGTCCTCTTTGGAGTCTCTGTGGTTAAGAACCAGAGTGCGAGGAGCATGGCGAACATCAGTGCTAGGATGAATGTTATGTACACATTCACGATGTAGAGCAGGGCAAGGAATGCTATTGTGAATGCGAAAAAGAAGAGCCACCTTATCTTTCCTCCGAATAAGACTTTTGTGCCATCGAGGTTCCCTATTGGAAGGAGCGAGAAGAAAGCAAACCATGCATTAAAGATTGCAAAGTCTTTCACTGGCACAACACCAGTCACTGAAAATACAGCGCCTGCGATGAAGGCGAGGAAAAGATTTGTTATGGGCCCTGCGAGGGCGATGATGGCGATCTCTCTTTCCTGCATCTCATAGAACCAGCTTCCGATCCTTCTCTCTGTTTTCCAGCTCAGATCAAAGGTCTCAATCATGAAGAGCTTCAGCTTTCCCAGAGTTACGAAGGCGGCGATTACAGGCAGGACAAGCCATATCGGGAATGGATGCTTGAACTCTGAGTCTTCCATAAGCCAATATCTTTTCCATTCAAGAAGCTTGAACTTCGCTTCAGATCTGTAGTATCTCGCGGCCATCTTATGCGAAATCACATGAGGCACTACAATCAGGAAAGCGAAGAGAAGAGCGAGAAGGAAGTTCAGGAAAGTGAACTTGGAGAAAGCTATTAAGTATGCGACAAGCAGTACAGCAAAGACTAGGTGTGCAACCTCTCTTTTTTCGAACATAACGCTTCTGGGGATTTTATCTATATAAATTTAGCTATCTCAAATTCTAGAAGCGAAAAAACACGAGGGGCAAAGCTTTAAAAAGAAAGATATATAAAGTTTTTCTCACTGCAACTCGCAGAAAAAGTGGTAAAATGTTACGCATTAAGAAAGTAAGCGACATAATCGGCCTTAAGGTGTTTACTGACGGAGGAGAGGTCTTCGGAGAGATAGAAGAGGCCAACCTTGTCGACAACAAGATTGACTCCTGGAGGATCAGGATCAACAGGAGCACAAGTGTTGCGAACCTTTTCGGCAACGCCAAGGGAGTGATAGTACCCCACAACTTTGTGAAGGCCGTAGGGGATGTAGTGATCATAAGCAAGGCAGCCATCCCTGTAAGAGAGCTAGAAGAGGGTGAATAGGTAAAAAGAGAGGTAAACTGGCAGAAATGCCGCTACAATTTTTAGTACAGTTGAACCAATCAGAAGCATCTCTTCTAGAACAAGCTATTTTAGTTCTCCAAAGGATTGGATTCTTCCAGATAATCATTCCCTTCATATTATTTTTTGCAGTAATCTTCGCAATCCTCGAGAAGAGCAAGATCCTAGGTGAAAATGTCCGATCGATAAATGCTATTGTCGCCCTTGTGATCGCCCTTACTGCAACAGCAGCTGTCGTCGTCACCGGCATTGTGTCTACGATGATTCCACTTGTAATGCTCTCTATCATAGTGCTGCTTCTGTTCTTCCTGGTGTATGGCCTTTTTGCCGGTGATCTGTCTAAGATAGGCCCTGGAATAAGGATCTCTTTCGGTATTGCTTCTGGAGTCGCTGTGGCTGTAATCTTCTTGTACTC
>DUFK01000036.1 GCA_013331945.1 Nanobdellota archaeon | reverse complement strand
AAGTTTGATGCCGATGAAGTGATTCTTGCTTACTCTGATCTTTCGCATCAGGAAGTCATGGAGAAGGCCGCGAGAGTTCTTGCGGCTGGTGCTGATTTCAAGCTGATGGGTATAAAACACACTCTCTTGCAGAGCAAAAAACCAGTCATTGCGATTTGCGCTGTTAGGACTGGCGCGGGCAAAAGTCCAACGACGAGGAAGATCTCTCTCTATCTGAAACAAAAGGGACTTAGGGTTGGAATAATCAGGCATCCGATGCCTTACGGAAACCTGAAGATGCAGGACGTGCAGCGCTTCAAGACTCTTGGGGATTTAGATAAGCAGGAATGCACCTTTGAGGAGCGCGAGGAATATGAGCCCCACATAAGGAATGGATTTACTGTTTATGCTGGTGTAGATTACGAGCGCATACTGAAACTCGCAGAAGGCGAGTCAGACATAATCCTTTGGGATGGCGGAAATAACGACCTGCCATTTATCAAGGCTGACTTCCACATAACAATCGCGGATGCTCGGAGAGCAGGCCATGAAACAACATACTACCCGGGCCTCACTAATTTTATGATAGCTGATGTTATCATGATAAATAAGATCAGGACTGCAGAACCTAAGGATGTTGAGCTTATCAAAGATAATGCACGCAAATTCAATCCTCGTGCAAAGATTGTTTTGGCAGACATGAAAAGAACTATTGCAGATGGGTTTTCTGGAAGTAAACTTCATGGCAAAAACGTTCTTGCGATAGAGGACGGACCTACAACGACTCATGGCGGAATGAGTTTTGGTGCAGCTGCCCTTGTTGCAAGGACTTACGGCTCGAAGCTTGTGGACCCAAGGCCCTATGCTGTGGGAAGCATCAAGAAGGTCTTTGAAAAGTTCAAGCACTTAAGCAATGTCTTGCCCGCGATGGGCTATAGCGATAAGCAGATTTCTGAATTGCAGGAGACTATAAATAGGGCAAAGGCAGATTTTGTTTTGATTGGAACCCCCGTGGATTTGAGGCGCATCCTCAAGATAAATAAGCCGATGCTTAAGGTGAATTATGAGGTAGAGGAATTCGGAAAGCCGACTCTTGTTGATGTACTCGATGGGTTTTTGAGGAGCCATAAGAAGGTAAAGCCTGTACTGGGTAAGATGGGTAAGAAGAAATGAAATAAAAGATGACTAAAAAATGGATCAAAAAATGAAAGAGCTACGTCATCTCTTGTCCCTGAAAGATTTAAGCGGCAAGGAGATCCTTTCTCTCGTTGATTTGGCTCTCAAGATAAAGAAGAGCCAGAGTAAGTATGCGAAAGCTCTTGCCGGCAAGAATCTATTGATGTTCTTTGAAAAGCCTTCTCTTCGCACAAGGTTGAGCTTTGAGGTTGCGATGCTGCAGCTCGGAGGGCATGCGATCTATTATGACTTGCAAGGTTCGCCGCTTGGAAAGGGAAAGGAAAGTGTTGAAGATACCGCGCGTGTTGTGGCAAGATACATGGATGCTATAATGGCACGCCTTTACTCCCATGAGGACCTGAAGAAGATCGCCGCAAATTCTCGCGTGCCTGTGATAAATGGGCTTACTGATTTTTCTCATCCATGCCAGATTTTATCTGACTTGCTTACGATCAGAGAAAAGTTTGGGAAGCTTAAAGGGCTGAAACTGAGCTACTTGGGAGATGCGAACAACAATGTTACGCACTCATTCATGTTTGCCCTGCCAAAGATCGGGATGCACCTTTCTATCTGCTGCCCTCCAGGCAAGGAATTCTCTCCAAATCCTTCTGTTGTTGAGGCCGCGAAAAAATATGCGAAGGATAATGGGACAAAATTCATCATTTCATCAAATCCTGAAGAAGTTCGGGACTCGGATGTTTTGTACACTGATTCTTGGATGAGTTACCACATTCCGAAAGATCAGGAAGCTAGAAGGATCTCAGCACTTCAGAAGTATCAGGTTAACTCACGTTTGATGCACCTTGCTGGAAAGAAGGCCGTGTTCATGCATTGCCTTCCGGCAGAGCGCGGAAAAGAGGTTACTGCCGATGTCATTGATGGAGCGCAGAGCATTGTTCTTGATGAGGCAGAGAACCGGCTTCACATGCAGAAGGCCATCCTTCTTTGGCTGATGAAGTGATAGAAGGAAGATAAGAAAACTATTTTGCATGAATCTTTTCAGATTTATAAGCATTACTACACTTTTGTGCCTGCCTTGAAAGCTTAAAAATGAACTCTTCTTATCGCTGAGGGTTTTCCCATCGGGAAACTTAGTTTGGAACGAGCAAAAATACGAGAAGGCGCGAAAGAAGGAATCTCATTCGGTTTTGATTGTAATTCTAACCTGGTTTGCTCTTATTGGTCTGGGATTGGTTCTGGCGGAGTTTTGCATTTTGGCCCGGGATGTATAGGATGCATTATTAGCAACAATGAAGAGATAATCCGAGAATTTGATCTTGAATGCCTGCTTCCTGAGCCTGAGAATTTTTATTCTGTGCTGGAAAGATTCTCTCCTAAGTACAATCTTCCTTATACTTCTCCGACCTTTTCTGCACTTATATCGGGAAAGAAGGCACATCTATCTGTGATAGAACCAAATCCCACCAGCTTGAGGATATTTTATGATCTTGCAATCTGTAAGCCCTCTATGTACGGACGTATACCCCTTGAACTCATGCGGCAAAGGTTTGAGCTTGATCTTGAGCTCGGATATGGCTACGAAGTTTCAACTAAAATAAAAATTTATAGCGAGAAGGAGCTACTCGCAGGAAGACTCTTCGAGTTTGAATCTTTCAATTTAGGTGAGGAAAGAATTAAAAATAATGGAGCACTTACAACAATAGAAAAGAGGACGAAAGTAAAGAGGAAATGAAAGAGAGATTCATCTGCAAAAGCCCGGGAAAGAAGAGTCTTGCTGTTGTTTTGCGTGATAAGAAAGTTATCTCTCCCTCTATGACGCGAGAGTATGATTTTGTCTGGCGCAAAGCTCGGGGATGTTATGTCTGGGATTTGGAATGGCACAAATACTTGGACTTTGGCGCTGCAGTGGCAGTCGCAGCTACTGGCCATGCAAATCCAGATGTTGCGAAGGCTGTACGGAAGCAGCTGCAGGATGGAATTCATGCCGCATTTCCCGATTTTTATAATGAGCTTCCTGTGCGTTTTGTGGAAAAGCTTTTGAAATTTGTTCCTTCTCACTTGGAAAAAGCTTTCTTGAGCAACAGCGGAACTGAAAGTGTTGAGGCCGCGCTTAAGCTTGCCCGCTGGCACACAAAAAAGAGCACTCTCATCGCATTCACTCCTTCTTTCCATGGAAGAACAATGGGTTCCCTTTCCCTGACCAGTGCGAAGCCAGTGCATAAGGAAAGATTCGGTCCTTTTCTTGATGTGAAGCATGCGCCTTATCCTTATTGTTACAGATGCCCCTTTGGTGGAAAGTGCGATGGCGATGCCCAAGTGTGCTCATCTGATTATCTTTCAGAGCTTGAGAGAGTGATAAAAAGCTGTAAGGGAAATGCAGCAGCAATCTTCTTTGAGCCTATTGCTGGCGAACCAGGATATCTTGTTCCTCCAAAGGAGTTTGTTGTTGGAATGCGTAAGCTTGCAAATGAAAATGGCTTGCTGCTGTGCGCAGATGAAGTGCAATCTGGCTGCTTCCGTACAGGAAAGTTTCTTGCCATGGAAAACTTCGGTGTAAATGCAGATATTGTCAGCCTGAGCAAAGCAATCGGAGGCGGAATCCCCTTTGGTGTTACTCTTTCTTCATCAAAGATAATGAGCTGGCCTTCGGGAGCACACGCTAATACCTTCGGCGGCAACTTGCTTGCGTCTGCCTCTGGAATTGCAACATTGGAATACATGAAAAAACATAAACTTGGTGAGAATGCATCGCGTATCGGCAAGATCATACAAAAGAGACTGCTCGAGCTCAAGGAAGAGCATGAAATAATCGGTGATGTGCGCGGAATCGGACTGATGCAAGCCCTAGAGATAGTTGAAAATAAGAAGACAAAAGCCTTTGCACCCGAAATGAGGAGCAAGATTCTATGCAAAGCAGTCGAAAAGGGACTTATCTTGCTCCCGGCGGGCAAAAGTGCAATCCGGATCTGCCCCCCACTAACACTCACGCGGCAACAAGCAGAGCATGGGCTTGAGATAATTGAGGAGTCGATAAGAGTTGTGAGTAGAAAGTAAACACGCTTGATACAATATATTGTGACGGCGCCGAAAAAAGAAAAAATAACTTCCCCTATCTCCACTGATTCTTCTGGAATTGGGCTCTCAATCTGCCATGCATTTTGGCACAACATGTTGTATGTCTCATAAAAATATATTTTTTGTAACGATAATCTTTAAATACTAGCGAGCGCATAACCTAGAATATTTTACAAGATTTAGTGTTTTCGATTGGAAATAGGCACTATATGTTGTGCTCATTCAGCGATGACGAAAAGCACCTTTTTGGAAAAGGTGCATCAAAAACTCAAGAAGCCAGGAATCTGGAAAAGGCGGTAAAAATGCAATGCCCATACTGTAAAACTCCAGATTCAAGGGTCATTGATAGCAGAGAGGCAGAAGATACGGTAAGGAGGAGGCGTGAATGCCCAAAGTGCGAAAAGCGCTTCACGACCTATGAACGTGTCGAGAAAACAGATCTTGTTGTGCTCAAAAAAGATGGTAGAAGAGAGCCTTTCAGTGTAGAGAAGCTGAAGGCTGGAGTGATCAAGGCTTGTGAGAAGCGGCCGATAAGCACAGAGAAGATAGAGGGCCTTTGTGCAGAGGTCGAGATGGCACTCAAAAAGAGAGAGAAGACAGAGATTCCTTCTTCGGTCATCGGTGAGCTTGTGATGAAGAAGCTCAAGAAGCTGGATGAGATCGCCTATGTGCGTTTCGCCTCTGTGTACAAAGAATTCAAGAACTTGGATGAGCTCAAGAGAGAGATTAAAGAGCTGTAGGTAGCACAGAGCGCGGGGCCGGGAGCGCGGGGCGCGGAGGGGGCACAAAGCAGAAAAGTAGAGAAGGAAGAGCGAGAAAATAGAAGAAAAAGAAAAAAGATTGGAAAAGAGGAAAATGATAAGCCTAGATGAACAAAATTTTGAACATGAAGTGCTGCACGAGAACAAGCCTGTTGTGATTGACTTTTATGCGGAATGGTGCGGGAGTTGCAAGGCTGTTTCTAAGGTCATAGCTGANNAATGGGATGACCACCAAGGCTGACTTCAAACAACTCTTACAAAAAATTGTATAAATTCAGATAATGGACCGGAAGACACTTATTTTACTTGAGGGCAAAACCAAGGAGGAGATTGCAGAATATTTTGGGGTCAGGACAAAACTACCTTCGTTTGTAGCGAAGGATGATTTTGATGAGAAGCTCAGCGATAATTCTAGATGGACCTTCAGTAAGAAATACTTGTTGAGGGATTTGCATGGTGATGTGATAGAAACGCCGAAGCAGGCCATATTCAGGCTTGCGCGAACTCTTGCTGAGATTGAGAAGCAGTTTGGTGCAAGCGAAGAAGAAGTTGAGAGGTGGACAGAAAAGTTCTATCGCGTCATTGCATCAAAGGCTTTCACTCCTGGTGGAAGAGTCTGGACAAATGCAGGCACTCATATCACTGGTCTCTTTAACTGCTATGTACTGCCAGTTCATGATTCCCTCGAGGAGATTTATGAGAGTGTGAAGCACGCTGCCCTCATCCAGAAACATGGCGGCGGAACAGGCTATAATTTCTCTGAGCTAAGGCCAAGAGGGAGCTATGTGGTGAAGAGCAAGGGAGTTGCTTCGGGAGTTGTCTCATTCATAAGGCAGTTTGATAGGCAGACTGAAATAATCAATAGCGGAAACCGAAGGGGAGCAAACATGGGTATTCTCGACATAAACCATCCAGACATCCTTGATTTTATTTATGCGAAAACAGAAAGGGGAGAGATTACAAATTTTAATGTCAGCGTAGGCGCAACAGAAGATTTCATGCGTGCTGTTGATACCAATGGGTACTTTGACCTTGAATGGAACGGAAAGAAATTCCTTGTCGAGGATTTGAAGCATGTGGTCAAGAATATTGAAGGTGGTCTTGCTGGAGCAGAAGTAGGACAGAGGCCAAAGGCTCCTTCCTTGACTCTTGCGGATAATGGAACCGATGTGATTGACTCTTTCAAGAATCGTGTTATCGGGAGGATAAGTGATCCTGGAATCGTGCAGTTGAAAGCAGATGTGCTTATGGACACGATTTGTGAGCTTGCATGGCGCACTGGCGATCCTGGAATGATTTTCTTAGATGAAATAAACAAATATAATCCTTTACCAAAGCTCGGGCCGATAAAAGCGACGAATCCGTGTGTGGCAAGGGGAACTCTTGTCAATACGCCGCAAGGATACGTTCCTGTAGAAAAAATTGAGATTGGCGATCAAATCAGCACTGTTTTTGGATTTGAGCCTGTAAAATCTGTTGAAAGACATGATGCAGTGCCGGTATTCAATGTAAAATTTTCAGATGGTGGAGTGCAAGTTGTGACTGCAACGCATAGATACTACGCAATAAAGAAAGGAAGTCAGAGCAAGAGGCTTATAGATTACAGGCTTGATGAACTCAAGGATGGGGATTACGTGCGTGTTGAGCCAGCTCCGATTCTACTATCGAATCCAGATGAATATCTTGAAGGACTTAAATCCGGAATCCTGTTGGGAGATGGATGCTATACTGAATACGCGATGTCGCATAATATAGTAAAGATCGCTTCTAGCACAGACGACGCGGAGTTTAATCAGAATGTAAAGCAGTTGTTTGGAGAAGAAAAGTTCAGAAAAGATGATATTCAGAATAACAGCAAGAGCATGAACATGATCCTTTCTGGAGGCAGGCAGGTTATACAGCAGTTACAACTTGTTCCTTCATACTCTTATGAAAAGACATTCGATATCACCATAGTTTCCAGTAGAGAGAAAGCCCTGGGTATCATTGATGGCCTGCTTGCTACAGATGGAGACGTTTTGCTTAAGTCTAATCATCCGCAGATAAGATTTGTTACCTCTTCCCAGAAGCTGGCCCAGAATATTCGAAGGTTGCTCCTGATGCTCGGCTGTCATGGCAGAATCTTTTCAAGCTTCTTAGACGATGGAGGCCAGATCGGTGATAGAAGAATTGTAAGGAAGCACCGAAAATACCAGATTATAGTTTCTGGTGAGGGCGCTGGAAGGCTTGCTCGCATGTCGCAGCTGGAAAAGATAAGCCCGATAAAAGGCAAAAAACTCCGAGAGTTGAGAAAGGAATGGCTCACAACTGGAAATACATGGAAAGCAAAAATTGTTTCAATAGAGCCTGCTGGGACGGAAGAAGTTTATGATTTGTATTGCGAATCCAGCGACACATGGATTACTGATGGTTACGTGCAAAGGGGATGCGGTGAACAGCCCTTGCATCCTTATGATGCATGCAATCTTGGCAGTGTGAACTTGGATGTCTTCGTGACGAGGAGAAATGGAAAGGCAGAAATCGATGAAGAGAAGTTACGTGAAGCCACACGCGTCATCATAAGATTCATGGATAATGTCAATGATTCAAATAAGGGCCCAATACCACCAGTTGAGCAGACTGTCCTGAAACACAGGAGGATTGGTCTTGGCGTTTTAGGATTTGCAGATATGTTGATTCAGTTGGGAATTCCTTACGATAGCGATGAGGCTCTGCAAGTTGCAGAAGTTGTGATGAAGATTATCAACGATGAGGCTAAGATCGCTTCAGTCGAGATTGCAGAAGAGAAGGGAGTATTCCCCGCATTTGAACTCAGTAAGTATGCGACAGGAAAGCCAGAAGATATGGTGAGAAATGCCGAAAGAACAACAATTGCGCCAACAGGGACCATCAGCATGATTTTTGATACAAGCAGTGGAATAGAGCCTTGGTTTGGGATGGTTTACAAGAAAAATATCAGGGGGGGAGATTCACTTTATTATGTCAATAAGCATCTTGAAAGGGTTCTGAAGGAGAGAGGACTTTACTCTAAAGAGATACTCGAGAAGATTTATCAGAATAGGGGATGTGTTACAGGGATACAAGAGATTCCTGAAGATTTAAAGAGGGTGTTCAAGACAACTTTTGATGTTGGGACTGAGCAGCATGTGAGGATTCAGGCCGCATTCCAGAAACATGTGGATAACGCTGTCAGTAAGACGATAAATATGCCTGAGGAAGCCACGGTTGTAGATGTGAAGAAGGCGTATCTCTTGGCATGGAAGCTTGCTCTTAAAGGGATTACGATTTACAGGGATAGAAGTAAAGATGTACAGGTTTTGGAGACTGGGGGGAATAAGAAAGAATCGAAGGAAAAAGAAACACCTGTGAAAGAAAGCCAGGAAAAGCAGAGAAAGGAGCGGAAAGAAATCTCAGAAGGAAAGACCGTGCGTGTGAAGACTCCTATCGGTACAGCTTTTGTAACACTTAATTTCGATGATGGAGAGCCAAGAGAGACTTTTATTAATGTCGGCAAATCGGGAAGTGACATCTCTGCAGATAGCGAGGCCATTGGCCGTCTCATCTCCTTGTGCTTTAGATACGGAATCCCTTTGGATGAGGTTATCAGTCAGCTAAAAGGAATAAAAAGCAATCCTATAATCACAGAAAAAGGCTGGGTTTACTCTCTTGCAGATGGGATTGCAAAGGCGCTTGAGATAATGAATCAGGGAGAGGAATATTCGGCAGAGAAACAGACAACTTTGCATGACACCTTGAATGAGATAGAGACCTTGAAGAAAGATACTGCAGAAGCGCATGGCCTCAAGCCGAGAAAGCTATCTGGAAATGTGTGCCCTGATTGCGGAAATATCACAGAGATGGTAGAAGGATGTGAGATGTGCCGCACATGCGGATTTAGTAAGTGCTAAACCTCTTTTAGAAAGAGGTTTAATCCAGAAAGTACAAAAGAAAATAAAGCCAAAGCATAAACTATAAAACTCTTTTTCTTCTCTACAACACAACAAAAAGATGGTACAGATAAAAATCAAGAGATTAAAGCAAGATGCGCTCATGCCTAAGAAGGCCTATGAGTATGATGCTGCCTTTGATCTTCATTCTGCAGAAGAGGTCATGCTGAGTGCGGGTGAGAGAAAGATTGTCGGTACTGGGATTGCGATAGAGATGCCACAGAATTATCATGCCGAGATAAGGCCCCGCTCTGGCCTTGCGGCGAAGCACGGAATCACAGTGCTCAATGCGCCGGGAACTATTGATTCTGGGTACAGGGGAGAGGTGCAAGTAATTCTCATAAATCTTGGAAAAGAAGATTTTCTCATCGCAAAGGGCGAGCGCATAGCACAGATGCTCTTCTCGAAAGTGGACGCCATCTCCTTTGAGGAAGTTGATGAGCTCACCGAGAGCGCACGCGGCGCGGGCGGATTCGGAAGCTCTGGGAGAAAGTAGAATACTACTTCAAACTACTTCAAATGTCCACATTTGTATAGGGAGTCAACAAACTTTCTTGTGATATCTGAAAGATTGTAGTCTCTAGGATTTGTGCACCATTCTGCAGCCCTTATCTCTGCCGAAGGCTTGAGTTTTCCGCTTATATCTGCAAAATAAGTCCGAGCCTCGAGAACATCTCCAGTATGCGGAGTTACTCCGTGGATAGATCTGTAATATCTAAAGTTCTCAAGCTGCGATCCCGGAAGCTCTTCAACACAGATTTCACGCAGCAGGCAATCGATATCCGATTCTTCTTTTTCTGGCTTTCCGCCAGGAAGAATCCACACCTGTTTCTTTTTTACAAGTAGAATCTTTCCCTCTCTGATACAGATGGAACTTACCGCAACCCTCATTTTACCCCAGGTTCTCCTTCACGGCATCCCAAATTTTCTCAGAGACTTCATCTATCGAAAGCCTTCTGCTTTCGGTTGGATGCATGCAGTCTATATTTTTCCATCCATAGAGCTTTGAGGCGAGCGCATACGCCTTATGCACCTCTAGTTTGTATCCGATATCTGACTCATGAATATCAAGTTTCCTCTCTTCGTTCTTCATCGCATCCTCTGCGACCTTTATCGGGAGTGAGAGAAAGACAACAAGATCTGACGGCCTTATCCCAAGATCTTTCACTTCGAAATCATAAATCCAATTCATCATCTCTTCCCTATTCTCTTCATTCAGCTTCGCCGCCTGATGTCCGATGTTGCTCTCTATATACCTATTCAGAATGACAATCCTCCCATCTGCAAGCCAATATTGGATTCTTTTCTGTGCTGCCAATCTGTCCGCCGCATAAAGTGCGCAAACTGCCTTTGCTGGAATTTCCTTAAGAGAGCCAAATTTTCCATCCAAGTATGCTTTTATCACTTTTCCAGTCGGCTCTTCGTATTGGGGAAAAGAGAGAGTTTCTACCTTGAATCCTTGCCCGCGCAAGCGCTCCACAAGAAGCTCTGCCTGCGTCTTCTTGCCGGTGCCATCTCCGCCTTCTATTGTGATTATTTTTCCTTGCTGCATTTTATTTTTTTACTGATGCAATCCTGTTTCTTGTGTCCTTAATATCAGTGGAGTTGGATATGGTGCTCTTTCATCGAATTTCTCACCCGCATCTTCCATCATTTTCTTTATTCCCTGCCAATTTTCTTGCCTTTCTCTCATCTTTCTCGTAAATGGCGCTTGCTCATATGCCTCGATAACGCTCTTCTCTTTCGGATAACTTTTGTATCCTACAATCCATGGATATGTTTTCATAACCTGTTCTGCAAGATTAAACATGTCTTTCCTGTAACTCCAGTTTCCTTCTGGTGTGCTTCTCGTATAGATTAGATACTGGAGCTGATCCAGACCAAGACTCATTGTAAGAGAATGGTTGCACGCCATTGGAATGATGTACTGCGCCTGATGTGGGAATTTTTTTCTTATCTCCCTTTCTGCATCATGCGCTTTTTCCATAGCTCCAACAAATATCTCTTTTGCCTCTTTTCCATATCCATCTTCGCGTTCGATTGCTGGCGGAATAGTATATCCCATATCTAAGGTGTAGCGCGATTCATCTCTATCATTCTTCTGATGCCTTCTCAAGTCTCTTGTCGCTCCGACATCTGTAACTATCTCTACGAGCACTTTCGGCAAATCAGCTGTTTCCTCTACACATATCCATTCATCGAATGCCTTTCTATTCGCGACAATTCTTTCAAGAGTGACTATCTTATCCTTCAGGGACATTTCCTTCCCAACATAGTCCAAAAATTGAGAAAAAGTTCCGGTATTGTTTCGTTTTAATACTGCAGCGATAAATTTATCAAGTAATTTTGGATCGGCATCGATAATCCTTGCGCTTTTGGATTGAGGCGTTACTTCAATGAACGGTGTGGCAAGGGATTCATCAAACTCTCTGTATTGTTCCCCATAGAACCTATTTTCTTCTGTATATTTTATTATTGAGGGGGCGATCTGCCCGGCATGCTTTTCAAGCAGTTCTGCATTCTCTCTAATTTCATGAAGTGAATGTCCTTTCCATGCAGCTATATCATACTCAAGAGAACGGGCATCCTCAATGAATGCTATATTTGTCTGGATTGCCTGTGGCAGCAAGAAGCGCACATCATCGAAGACTTTTGCATCTATCTCCCTTGAGTATTTTCTCTGCTGAAAACCTTCTGATTTACCTCTTGTATCTTCATCTTGCCGCTCAAGCCAGATGTTAAAAGGAATTTCTCTTTTGTAATGCTCTCTTCCGAAATCCATCGATTTTGAATAAGCGCCTGTAAGCTCTTGCATAGCCTCTTCGTAAACATCTGCAAGAGAGCTTTGCATCACATCCGGGTCTCTGTAATACTGGCCAGTATCGAATTTGACAAATCGGGTTGATTGTTCTATGAAGAAGGAAAGCTGGTCATAAGCCAACTGCCTTGCAGTGAGCTGGCTTACATTATTCATCACCATGGGGATCCAGACAACATTTGCGATGCTTTTGTGGCTGTATTTTCCGTAGAAAGTATTGAAGAATTGCTGTGATTTGGAAATTCCTGCTTTCAATGCTTCGGCTGGAGATTCGTAATGCCCCTCAACAAGCTTTCTCAGATTCTCCGCACCATCTTCTGTCGGAAGCTCATGTCCGGGGATTGTTCCGATGATGGCATCGAATAAATGCTCTCGCATATCTTTCGGATTCCTGCTGAAGAACGAACCGAAAGCGCCAAAAACCTCTGGCGGAAGATTGTGGGTGCATGCATAGATGGGATCTGTCGGAGATGTGACGAAGTAAGAAAGCGCTTTTTCCCTCTCTTCTGGGGTATATTCTACTCTCTTCTCCCCATCAGCTTCCTTTACGTTCACCATTTTCCCCTTTGCTTCAGGGCACAACGAGAGCGACTTTAAAAAGAATTTATGTGCTGGGATATAGCTATTCTAGAACGACAAATCTGGCAAAGGAAGAATGAATAATCCTAAGAAAATTTATGCCGCGAGTTCAGCCTCGATCAATCTTTGGAACTCAGAATATGGCTGTGCGCCTACAAGGGCCTGTCCATTGATGAAGAATGTTGGAGTGCCGCTTACACCTGCTGCAATTCCTTCTGCAGTATCTTGCTCTATCTCTTTCTTGTACTTTCCGCTCTTTACACATGCATCAAGCTTCTGCATGTTTATTCCTGGAACAGTTGAAACCCACTTCTTGAGCTCTGTCTCTCCGAATTCGATTGTTCCCTGACCAAGCTTGTTCTGCTCATCGTATATTGCATCATGAGTTTCCCAGTATTTTCCTTGCTCATTTGCGCAGTTTGCATATTCCGCAGCTGGAATAGCCGCTGGGTGGAAAGTCAATGGGAAGTCTTTGAATACGAAATATACTTTTCCAGTATCGATATAGTCTTTCTTTATCTGAGAATATGATTGTGTATATGCTCTTCTGCAGAATGGGCATTGATAATCTGAGAATTCTACGATTTGTACTGGCGCATCTTTGTTTCCAAGAGAAGGCTCCCCATCGAGAGAAAGCTTTACAGGCTGTCCGTTTCCAGAAGGGATTCCGTTCTCATTTCCTCCGGCGACAACAGCGCCATTCGTGTTTCCAGTAAGCCTGCCGAAGGCAAATCCTACGATGAATATGAGGATGAATCCAGCTACAAGGAAGAATGCCCTCTTAGGTATCTTTATGCTTCCTTCATCTTTTTTTTCTGCTTTGTGCTCTACCTTGTTTTCGGTATGCCCTGTATGTTCTTCAGCCATATTTATTTTTTGCTTAAGTGCTCGGAACATCTGTTCCGGCGCGCCAGAAATCCTCCAGATTTCTGAGCGCTTTTTTCTAAAAAGCTTACCTTAACCTCTTCTTCTCTATAGAATAATGTTTAAATATATTTTGTTTTTAAATCTTGTGAAACTTTGCTCCTGTCTATGTTCTAAGAATCCATGCGGTTGCGGTGTCTTTCCTTACGCGCACGCACCATTTACGCAGATTTTTCCAAGCGAGGCACAACTTATCTGTGTCTGGAATGGCGCTGTTCCAGTGCAGTACCATTCGTTCAGCATGTTGTTTGTCGTGTTGGTCACGTAGCAGTTATCTACATAGGTGTAGAAATATCCACTGATGGCACCAGTAACAGTCCCCTTCTCTATAGGAACTATCCCTCCATCTGTATCTGAACATGAATCATCTAATTCCGATGTATCGAGCGGAGAACTGCATCCGGGATCAGCAGGGTAGTCTATCAATCCATCTTTATCATTGTCCACTCCATTATCACATTGGATTATCAGATTTATCTCATCTCTATCCCTTGCAGATGAACACCCAGGATCAGCGGGATAATCTATGAAAGTGTCGCCATCATTATCTTTCTTATCCGTGCATTGCCTTCCTCCAGTCGCCTCTCCCGTCAAGTCCACCTCTCTCTTCTCCGAGTCTGGAGAGGAAATCACTTTCCTGAGATTATCGTTTATTACAATGAGCGCAATCAAAGATGAAAGGGCTGTGATGAACAGGACATAAAGAATAAGGTTCAGATTAGACTTTATCTCGCTGTGTCTCCTAACCTCTTGTGCCGCCTCTCTTTTTGCCATTTCATTCTACTGAATGGAGAAATAGATAGATATTTTTAAACCTTTCCGGGCCTCCTTTCCAGAACTGAATTTCACTATAGTTACTCTTTCATAAAGTTTTTAAACTCCCGCAAGTTTCTTGCAGGATGAAAAAAGGATTGTTGATATTGTCTTTAGTTTTGCTCGCATCTGTTCTAGTTTACGGAGCAAGCGGATGTTCTAAACAATCTGCCCAGAGCACAGGACTTGGTGCCGGGAGCGCAGGGCCGGGGGCAGGAAGCACGGAGCAGGGAGAGCAATCAGGAATGCCTGTTCCGGGATCTGATGTGAAGGATACTGGAGTTGTATCTGGTGGGAATGATGCTGGAACAAGCAGCGCAAAATACACTATCGAAATAACCTCAGCAGGATTCTCTCCGAACACACTTAAGGTAAAGATTGGAGACTCTGTGACTTTCATCAATAAAGACTCTGCAAAGCACTGGCCTGCAAGTGATGTTCACCCAACGCACACCCTTTATCCTGGAACGAACATCGGGACATGCTTTTCTGGAACCGAGGCAGAAAAGGCAAAGATGTTCGATTCATGCAGAGCGCTTGAGCAAGGAGAGAGCTGGAGCTTCACTTTCAATGAAAAGGGAAAATGGGGCTATCATGACCACCGTGCTGAAACTCTTGTCGGCACGATAGAGGTCGCTTAGGCTCTTATCATCCTTGGATAAACATTTGGATTTTCTATGCTATTCAATTCATCAATCTCCAGAGGATTCTCGGCGATATACTCTGTTTGCTCTGGTGTCATCGATACTAACTTATTTTCAAGTCTTCTTAGAATATGGAATCTTCCATTCAAGTCTAGGGAATCATCGGCTAAAAGCTCAAGTCTTTCTGTACCTAATCTTTTAATTGACTCAATAAGGAGCCCTGGCAATTGACGGTCACTCTTACTTAAGAGAACGATCTCTGAAGAATATTCTGGTGCAATTTCTTGGATCCCTCCGACATATAATCCCCTTCTCCAACTTAGAGTAACACATGTTTGTGGGGGACAACAATTCTCTTTAGCGTTTTTCTCTATCCTCAAAAATTCTTGCGCTATCTTTTCATACATATCTTCTACAGATGCCATAGCTTTCTATGAGCTAAATAAATTTATAAATCCACTCCCATTCCCACCTATATAGAGGAAAGAAGATGAAAAAAGAAGCCCTATCTGATATCGGAGTACTATTCCTGCGCTTCGGCCTTGCTTTCGTGTTCTTTTATTTCGGCCTGGATAAGTTCATCCATATGCAGGCTAATGCCTCAACTATTGCCTCTCTTGGTTTTGCGCCCTTTAATCCCACTTTCTTTACGATCTTTCAGGGGATTCTCGAGATTATGATAGGAACTTTCCTTGTGTTAGGGCTTTTCACGAGGATTGCGGCTGGTGCTGCATCGTTTATACTTACAGCGATAATCCTAGTGTTCTGGTTCAAGCAGCACATCTTCCTGCAGAGAGATGTGGGATTGCTTGCCATGGCTCTTTTCTTGCTGTTGAATGGCGGAGGCCGGCTTGGCTTGGACAGATATGTGCGTGTGAGGGGCATGCTGGAGAAGAATTGATTTTGTTAAGTTTGTTAAGTGCTCGGAAAAGGAATTTCAGCCTTGCCAATGTCATCTCGCGCTCTTATGTCTCTCAATTACCTTTCGGTAAAAATATTTAAATCCGGTTGCGAATAATTCTCTGAATAAAATGGAACCCAAAAAAGAGAAGCATGAGAAACCGAAGTATGATTACAAGGCAGACGAGAAACTCCTTTATGACACAGTCATTGTCGGCACTGGCGTAGTTGGCTGGGCAACTGCCATGTATGGGGGCCGCTTGGGACTCAAGACATTGATCATCGGTGATATCTTTGGAGGCACTATAATCCTTACCCATCTTGTAGAGAACTATCCTGGCTTTGTGCGCCTGACAGGACAAGAGCTCAGTGATAAGCTCGAGGAACACGCACGCGATTATGACATCGATATTCTCAGCGATCGTGTCGAGAGGGTGGAGAAATCCAAAAGGGGACATGAGGAATGCTTCCTTGCGCACACACTTGATGGCAAGAAATTCTTTACACGTACTGTAATCTTCGCGACAGGAACTAAATTCAAGAAGCTTGGAGTTCCCGGAGAGAAAGAATTTGAGAACAAGGGAGTGCATTACTGCGCTCTTTGCGATGGTCCGCTCTATAAAGGCAAGGAAAGAGTCGGAGTTGTAGGTGGAAGTGATAGCGCCGCGAAAGAAGCCTTGCTGCTGACAGAATATGCAAAGAAGGTCTACTTGATATACAGGGGGGAAAAAATCAGGCCAGAGCCCATCAACGAGAAGCGCGTTGAAGCAAAAATCAAGGAGGGGAAGATCGAAATCTTGTACAAGACAAATGTTACCGAGATAAAAGGAGATAAGCTGATGACGAGCGTCATTCTTGACAGACCCTATAAGGGAAACAAGGAATTCAAAATGGATGCGATCTTCATCGATATAGGGCATATCCCCCTTAGCGAACTTGCGATCCAGGTTGGAGTAAAGGTGAATGAGAAGAAGGAGATCACCGTTGATCGCAAGGGTAGGACAAATGTTCCTGGAATCTTCGCAGCAGGGGATGTTGTAGACACAGAATTTAAGCAGGCTATAACTGGTGTGGGTGAAGGGGTTGCCGCTGTGTATCAGGCTTACAAGTATGTCAAGGAGAAGGAGCACCAGAGCGCATAGCGCGGGGCACATGGCTCAAGGCTCAGAGCACGGAACTGGTGGCGCGGGGCAAGAAGTGCATGGCAGGGAGCGTGGGAGGAAGTAACTTTCCAAAGATTTAAATAAAGAAATTCATTTTCAAAAATATGACAGCAAAATCATCTGAAATGAAAAGCACGCATGCACCAAGCGTGAAAATGTATTCAACGCCATCTTGCGTTTACTGCAACATGGCAAAGTCTTTCTTCAAAAGAAATAACGTGAAGTTTGAGGAAGCAGATGTCGCTTCTGACCTTAAGGCACGGGAGGAGATGTTCCGCAAAAGCGGGCAGATGGGAGTTCCCGTCATAGATGTCGGAGGCAAGATTGTTATCGGATTCGATGAGAGAACATTGCGGACTCTACTTCACTTAAAGTGATTTTTTCTATTCCTATAAATTCCTCTATAAAATGGACCGCTACTCGACGCAAGAGATACTGATTGGAGAAAAAGGCCAGGATAAAATCAACAAGAGCATGGTCGCCATAGTCGGCCTTGGAGCTCTTGGATCTTTGTCCGCACAGCTTCTTGCAAGAGCTGGAGTCGGAAAGCTGGTTCTTATTGACAGAGATTACATAGAACTTGGAAACCTGCACAGGCAATTCTTTGATGAGGCAGATGTCGGAGAGCCGAAAGCTCTTGTTGTAGAGAAACAACTGAAGAAAATAAACAGCAAGCTCAGGGTGGAAGCGCATTTCAATAATCTCGACTATACAAATTCTGAGCAGCTTCTTGGGGGAGCAAACCTGGTACTTGATTGTACTGATAATCTGGAGACTAGATTCTTGATAAATGATTTTTGCCTGAAGAGGCAAGTGCCCTTCGTCTATGCAGCCGCCATTGCAGAAAAGGGATATGTCTACGCGATCCTGCCAGAAAAAGAAAGAGCGTGCTTTGAATGCATATTCAAGGATTCCAAGGCGAGGGAAACTTGCGAGACTGCCGGCGTTCTAAACACGACAACTGCCTCGATATCTGTATTGCAAGTCAATCAGGCGATGAAGATCCTATTGGGCAAGGAAGTTGAGAAAGATCTTTTTTATTTTGATGCTTCGGGCAGCAGATTCGAGAAGATAAAAGTGCACAGGAATCCCGACTGTGCAGCACATGCAGGAAAGTTCTTGCATCTTGCCGGAGAGGCGAGCACGAGCAAGAACAAGCTTGTGAAGTTCTGCGGAAGCAAGAGTTACATGATGCGCGTCAGCGCTGGATTTGATTACAAGGAGCAAAAGAAAAAGCTTGCAAAGGCCGGCGCAGTAGTGGATCTTGGAAATGCTTTCCTGTTCAAGAATGCAACTTTCTTTAGAGATGGCCGCATACTCGTGAAAGCAAGCGATGAGAAGGAGGCCCTAAGCTTTTTTTCGAAGTATGTCGGGGATTAGGGGATTAGTAGGTATTGGTCTTAGCCAAATACGTACTATCTTTAATTTTAGATCTGTCCTCTGTCAAGCGACAGGCATCTGTCGATGCAATCCTATGGAGCAGTTCCTCTATCTCTCTTCCTTCAGGGGAAAATATTGAGACTTTTTTATCCCGTGCGCTGATTCCTAATCTCTTCCCAAGAGCTGTCGGATTTCCCAAATAATCTCTTATTGCGAATTCACTCCTCCAGTATTGCTGAGAAAAATGTTTTCCTTCCTTTTCAGGATCATAACATCTGTAGGAGACTACAAAAACTCCGGGCTGGTCGTTCCCTTTATATCTTGTTTCGTAAATAGTAACATCATCTATCGACGCTCCCTGAGCCTTGGCGGTCTCAGCGGTTACCCAATGATTGGTGCTTACTAGAAAGTCTAATACCTCCTCATTGCTCATTTCCATTCATCAGAAACATCTAAATAGCTTTTATAGTTTTAGGTTACTCGGGGAACCAAAAGGTTTTTAAGTCCCTGTGAAGTAGTGAAAATAGAATATTCTTGGGTAAATGGAACTTAATCGTAAATCTACTAAGGGATTGGCAGTTGGAGCTGCAATTTTAGCTGCAGCTATCGGCTTGAAACAGTGCAATCGGTCTGATGTACTAATTGGCCCTAATTCGGATAAAGCAAGTATCTCTCATAACCCTAACTTAAAATTAGTAAAAACAAATAGGAGGGGGGAAGATGTTTTCTATCTTGACAGGTCCGAAAGCGTTCCTCAAGCTGTATCCTATTTTAACGATGTGGCTGGTGATAAATATCTATCTATAAACAAAGATAATATTGTTGATGGGAGGAGAGTTCCAATTGATAAAATTGGTGGAGAAACATACATTGTTTCCCAGCTAGAAGGGGCAAAAGAGCTTGAAGATATTCTTTCTGGCGACTATAGCTATAAGAAAATTGATCAAGATGGAACACCTTACTTTGCTTTGATAGATAAGCATTCTAAAAAATATGGCATCCACCCTTCAATAGTTAGGGGTCTTATGGGCGCTGAATCCGATTTCAATCCATCTGCTGGAAGTATTGTTGGGGCAGAAGGAGTAATGCAGTTCATGCCTGCTACAGCAAGAGCCTATGGACTAGTAGTTAACGGAAACCGAGATGACAGGCTTGATCCTGAAAAAGCTATTCCGGCAGGAATAAATCTTATAAGGGATAATTTAAGCAGGCTAAAGGATTTAGAAAAAGCAATCCAGGCTTATAACTCTGGGCCAGGAAAAAAAGCGTTCAGGAGAGATAATGGGGCACATTCATACCACCTTCCAGAAGAAACCCAAGATTATTACCCTAGGATAATCGGAAGAGCCATGCTGGATTTTGCCAGCTCTCCTGTCGATGTTGATGATGCAGAAATCAAGTTTAAAGGGAACCACCACACAAATTATGGTACTAATATAAGAATAGGGGGAGAGTCTGATATCAATTCGATACTCTCTGGAAGAGTCTACTCTGTTGATAAAGCCGTTAATGGAAAAAGAGTAGTTGTCTATCATGGGTATAAAACATATTCCTCTTATAGTGGATTAGATGAATCCTCTGTGAAACCGAACGAGTATATTACGGAAGGCCAAAAGATCGGTAAAGACAGTGATGGATTTGAGTTGTATGTTGGGGTTGACTTTAATGACAAAAACAAAAAAAGGCTCGATGATAAAATAGATCTTAGAAATTATACTTTCTTAAAAAGAAAATGAATCTCGAGGAAAGATTGAGTGCGCTAGATGCAAGCGTGAAAGATGGATTGATTAGAGAGATGAATCTTAAGCCAGTCAATCCTGTTGAGAAACGTGCAGAGATGCCAGAGTTCAAATATAATCTGACCGATGCCATCTCCCAATATCTTGGCGAGAGAGGAATCTTTCTTGGAAATTCTTTTAAGGATAATTTTGGAAAACTTTATTCTGGCGGGATAAGGAAAGAGCCGCTTCAAAGAGTGCATTACGGAATGTTAAGTGCAAAGGACGTTCCTGTTGATGTCCTGCATGCTGTGCAAGATGGCCTTGCAGATCTTGGAGAGAGTTCTGGAGATTACGCTCTTGTCTATTTCTATGCCGGAATGTGGGACAATTATTGGCATGTTGTGAATACTGACAGACCCCTTCTTCATGTAGTTTCAGATTTGATTGAAACCGGAATAGGAAGGCTTGAAAAGAATTATGCTGATGAATGTGCGAAAGGGAAATATGGTGCGGAGATGCAGTTGCCATACTCTAGCCAGATAAAGGAAAGGCTTTCTGTGCTGAAAGAAGAGTGGATGGAAAAGGAGCTCACGAAACTTGAAGAACAGCAGTCCAGAAAAGTGGGAAAGGCAGAGGCTCAGCCAGCTCTTTTTTAGTTTTTCTAATTCTTAGAATCAGGAATTCACTCCTCTTCTTGCCGCACGGGGGAACTGAAATTTTGGATGCTTTTCCTTTGGAGCCTGGACTTTGCAGTCAGAGTAAACTACTGCTGCTTTGTCATCAAACAAGCTTGGTTGTCTTGGCTGTGCTGTCTCCTTTTGGTATAGGACAGAAGCAGTATTCCTGTCACAGACCTTGAAAAAGATACACTCGCCACAGCTTTCTCTGTCTACGGGCCACTTTCCAGTTTCAGTTGCCCTTGAAATTCTTTCTTCGGCATCTCCTAGAGTTTCAAACAATTCTTTGATGTGCTCTTCATTCCTTTGAGGAACAGGAATCATCTCTCCTGTCCTCATCCTATGATATTCTAGTTCTATTCCAGAAGTGATTTGCTCAAGTGGTTTATCCTTAAGTTCATCAATGACGAAGAATGCCTTCTTTCTAAAAGATGGGTTGAATTTGTCTCTGAGGTCTAAAAGTGAGCTATCTCTTATAGTGCTTCCTAGGCCTAGCGCATACAATGTAAACTGGAGATCGTACGCTAATCTCTGTTCCTTTGGATTTTCCCCTCCGGATTTGTGATCACTTATCTTGAATGTTTCTCTAATAGGAGAAACTTCATCGATTCTGCCCCTAATCCTAAAGTATCCCTCGCCAGATAGGAGTGCATCAAATCCCACCTCTGTTAAAAGTGGGGCTTCACGTGATGAATAAGTCTCATAGACCTTTTCTAGAACATCAAGAACGTCCTGCATTATCTGATAGGGTTCGTCTCTATCTTTCCATTCTATTCTCTGGCCTTCTATCACACTTCCATCTATTGTCCTGAGCCAAATCCCTTTCGCTGAATTCGCGAATTTCTCTGATGATTGATATTTAAGTGTTCCATCGTCTCTGTACATATGCGTCATCCTTTTGTGGAGCAAGATTCCGCGTGCCATAGCTCCGGTTATCGGGGCTTTGTCTTTTGCAATATACTGGTGGAAGTACTTTCTAGGGCATGCCAGCCAAGTCTTTAGTCTGCTTGGGCTCCACGCTATATAATCATCTAATGAGGATCTTAATTCCTTTCCCATTTCCTTAGCTCCCTTTCCAGGATCTGGCATCTTTTAAATTTTCCCTTTTAGTAGGTGAAACTAGTTTCACCGATGCTTATTTAAGGCGTTTCCTTGCCCTTGAAATAAGCTATGGTTAATTTTTATAAAGGTTAACTTCTAGTACATAGGAGAAAAGTGGGAAAAAAAACAATCGTAACCATTCATGGCATGCATTGCGCTGCCTGTGAAGTTCTCGTAGAGAGAAAGTTCAAGAAAGTTCCTGGAGTGGAGAAAGTATCTGTGGATTATAAGAGGGGCAAAGCACAGCTGGAGGGTACTTCAGAGCCGAGCATCACAGAATTAAATGATGCACTAAAAGAGCACGGATATAGTGTTTCTTCTGTTCAGCATTCCGATGAAGGGAAGAACTCTGGATCTGAGCGCAAGGAGGGAAGCAAATATCTTATGCTCAGGAAAGAACATATCGAAGTCGGCGCGATATTCCTCCTTGTTGTCGCTGCATATCTGATACTGAAGCAGTTCAATTTGATTCCAAACATCGGAATCTCTGACAACATGACTTATGGCCTGGCCTTTTTGATCGGAATTGTTGCAGCATTTTCAACATGCCTCGCTGTTACAGGAGGTCTACTTGTTTCAGTTGCAAATAAGCATGCAGAGGCACATCCAAATCTTACTGGTGCGCAGAAATTCAGGCCTCATATATACTTCAATATAGGGCGTGTCGTTTCATACACTCTGCTTGGCGGATTGCTCGGGATAATTGGCTCGAAGTTAATCTTGTCGGCACAAATTTCCGGAATTGTAACTATACTTGCTGCGGCAGTAATGATAATCCTTGGCCTTCAGTTACTGAATATCTTCTCTTGGACAAGATATCTTATGCCAAGAATGCCAAAGTTTTTGGCACATAAAATTCATGATCATCAAGACGGAAAGGATGGAAAGGACGGAAAAGCAGCTCCTGCCGTTCTAGGCGCCCTCACATTTTTCCTGCCCTGTGGTTTCACTCAGGCACTGCAGCTTTATGTGCTAAGCAAGGGTGATTTCACTACTGGTGCACTCACGATGTTCTTCTTCTCGCTCGGAACACTTCCGGGCTTGATGTCCCTCGGCGCTGTTTCCAGTTACTCTAAAGGGAAATTCCACAAATACTTTGTGAAAGTTTCTGCAGTTGTTGTCATTTTGCTAGGAATCTTTAGTTTGGTGAGTGGGCTCACTTTGACGGGAATCAATCTTTCTGTATTGAATCTCAAGAATGGAAATGGTCTGCCATCTGGTATTGAACTTGTGGAGG
>DUFK01000008.1 GCA_013331945.1 Nanobdellota archaeon | reverse complement strand
GGGGGATAAGGTGACGCGGGCTTTAGCCCGGCTGGGGCGAAGGCACTCTGCAATATTTACCCCTACGAAACAAGAAGACTTTTAAATCTGTAGGGGTAATTAAGATAATCAAAGAGAATGTCATTAATACAAAAATTAAAGATAGCATGCATAGGTGCAGTTGCTCTTGGAGTGGCAAATGCGAACGCATTCTTATACGATGATTTCTCATCCGGAACACTCGATCCTAACAAATGGTTCGAGAGTACACAAACAATGTTCCATGATGAGCACTTTGTTAATCCTGCAGAAGGAGCCTATCACACTGCTCATTTGAACGAATCTGATAGAGAAACAGTTTTGATGTTCAATAACTACATTTTCTATCCTGGGGATTCCCTTGAGTACGATATGAATTATGCGGGAGGAAACGGAAACAGAATACATATCGTTGATTTAGATAATGACTACAGATGGCTTGGCCAAGTAGGATATTGGAATGGTATAGAACCTGGTGGAAATGATCCCGGATTATATCATGCAAATGTGGAATTTGATAACTCGGGTGCTAATTTGTTTATTACTAGGCCAGATAATTCAGAATTTTTCAGAAGACTTAATTCTTCAAGCCAGCAACATACATTTGGATTTGGAACCAGAACCGGGCATAATGGCTTAGTTCATATGGATTACGACAATGTGTACATAAATCCTGTCCCAGAGCCTTCAACTCTTGTAGGGCTTGGGATTGGGGCTGCTGGGCTTTATGCTCCGGGGAGAAGGAGACGCCACTAAGATAGTTCAGCGATCTTGAGAGTACCTTTGTATAATTATTAATCAAGTCCAATTTGCTCTTTCCAGAATGCTTTTTGCACACTTAAGGCCTCCTTGAAAGATTTACTTTTTATTTTCTTCTGCCTCTGTCTTTCTATATGTGGCAACCATACTCTAAGAATTATCATGAGGTATGCAAGAGCTGCTAAGAAGAACAGAATAGAAAACATTATACTTATGGGATATACCTTAGTCTTCATAAATTCAAAATTTTCAATAGGAAGTCCAAATACATTTATTGGATTTAGATATGTTAGTGCTATAAACACTAAGCCAAAGAACCCTGAAAGTATAAAGACTGAAGAGATTGAAAAGATGCTAATTTCCACGTTGGAAATGTCTTTAATTTTATTTCTATTTAATGAACCAGAAAGAAAAGTAAAACCAGCAAGTGTGAAGGATAACAAGGTTAAGTATTTGACAAAATCTATTGTCCCTTCATTCATTTCTCTATTAGCAATTTCTAAAAATCCCGCTAGTAAATAACTTGCAAGCAATACTATAATAAATATAAAAATTAAAGTTAATAATAAATCAGCTGAGTGCGAAAATATTTTCCAATAGCGTTTTAATTTTTCCAAAAGAGACAAACCTTTCTTTCTGTAATTTTCGCGTAATCGATGAGCTTTAGCCATTTGCTCTTGACCACGAAGCTTTTATCTCTATTTTTACCACTTTAGGACTCTTATTCGTAATCTCTAAAATAGATATCCCCTTAATTCTCTGACAAGTTTCAGAACCCTTTTGAGAATTGCTTATACTACAAGATGGATAAAGCAGTCCTGAATTTTCATCAGCTAATATAATAACATCAACCCTTGCATCTTCTTCGGCGGTGAATCCATAAGCTATATTTATCGTTTCTGGCATATTCATTAATCCAACAGGATACCTCTTAGATTCATTTACATCAAGATAGGTGGTTTCGTCTATGTACGTATTCCATTTCAAATTAATTAAAATATTTTCTGCTGTTTTTAGTAGCTTATCACTATCAGTTGTGTTAACAAAGGAGCATCCTTCTGCACCAACACCAATAATTACAAGTAAAATTAATATCAAAAGAGCATGTTTTAGTTTCATACTGGTTTATAATCTCACAACCTTAAAAACTTTCCTTTACCCTGCTTTAAGATAGAGCTTAGAGAACAAAGAGTCGGAATTTATTTATATCATTATACCTTTTCTTGTGTCATGTCAATACCAGTGAACATTTTGTCTATAATCCAAAGAATAAACGAAAGTGAAGACCTTTGGAAAGCCACTTATATGGCAATACATCCTTATTCTGCCTATATCGAAAAAACATTTAAAAATACTTTTAATTGGGACGGAAAACTAAAATTAGGGTTACCCCAATCAAAAAATAAAAGTCATGATTATACTCCACGACAATTACATACAATATTGATTACAATGGACGACAACCTTACTCTTGGACATTTAGTAACTCTGTTTTCTTTATTCGAAGAATTAAAAGTAGCAATTCAGAGTAGCTCCTTAAAGATTGAGCTTTCTGATGTAATAAAATCTCATTCAGATGAATTATGGCTTGCTAAAGAAACAAGGAATAGGTATGTTCACACTAATTGGAAAATAAACGATACTTGGCGTAAAGCTTACAAAGCAGCAAGAAATATTCATTCAGCTCATGCTGATGGTACTGATTTAAGAGAAGTATTTCGAGACCCAGCGCTATTTCAGCAAGTGGAGACATGGCATGAGTTGATAGTTGATATAGCCAATAAAATTAAAGTTAAAATAGAAGAAAAATAAATGAGCCCCCCCAAAAGTCACCCCCCACAAAGCCCCAAAAACTCTTCCCGGATCTGCTTGGTTCTCTCAAAACATTGAATCCAACCTGGCAGATTCTCTACGTGCCTTAGCTCTCTGATGAGCCTGATATTTTCTGGGAAAGATACTTCCACTATCGCNNTATCGCACCCTTAATAATTTAGGATTAATAAGACAAATAAGAACAATTATGCAGGAATAGATAAAACATTAGCTGGATTTTTCGGGGTAAACGAAAAATTAGCCTCTCTTAATTGATATTCTACAACCTTAAACATAGATTTTACTTCATTTGATAAATTTCTCTCTACAATACTCTTTTCAGATCTTTTCTTGAGTTTGAGATACTCATCAGCACAGGACCTCGAAATAAACCCTACCTTCTTAAAATCTATAACAATTTCTTTTTCTCTTGAACTGTTTATTCTCTCAAAAAAATGAGAAAAGGTGTCTCGTGTGATGATGTTATCGCCAAATTCTTTATACAATAGTATCACTTTTTTGACCATATTACTCTAAATAGGGGTATATATTTAAATATTCCTTTGGAGTATTTAACCTCATATACAGAATGGTTCCGCTCAGTGATTCCTTACTAAAATCATAAGATTTGTCTTTTGATTCCGGATTAATAATCACTACTCCTTTCCTAGATATTACATACATCTTCCCATTTAGAGCTTTTTTAACAATCTCTCTTGTGCTTCTAAGGCCAAAGCCCCTTGGACCATCTCCCTTTTTGGTGGTTGTTCCGGTCAAAGCCAAATTTATGGCTTCACTATCCTTTGAAAATTTTATATTGTTCTCCTCGAACAAGCAAGGAATACTCATCCCATCATCAAGAACTCCAAGATCTACATATTTTTTCTGTGGGTAGTACTGTGCCATTATAGAAGCGTAGGAAAATCTAGAATGCTGTTGAATGTTATCTGAAAGCTCTGCCAGTATATAATGAATACTCGTCCCAAAATGACCAGGAACCTTATCGTTTAGATTATTTAGTAGGTTACTTACTTCTCGGTTTATCTCTTTATCTCGACCGAAATGTTTTATTGGTGAATAAGTCCTCCCATCCATTTTTGAACCTAGTGGAAAACCTACCTCTTTAAGGTAATCTTTTACAGATTCCTTTGAAGGTTCAATATACTTAATTTTAATACCCTTATCTATAAAACCCATAATCTTACCACTTAACAATAAGGCAGAACATGGTAAAATCCATTCAATTCCCGATAAGTCTAAGACTATCTCTTCTTTTTTCTTGTAAAGAGAATTCATCTCTTCAATTATACTTAAACCTTCACTAATTTGTTTTATTGGGTCATCCCCCTTTGACAAAATACATTTAACCATGCTGATGATAAATGAGAGTATAATAAAAAGATTTCTATCATCTTTCAAACGCTTTAAAGGAAAAGTAAAATTCATACATAGGTATCACTCCCCAGCCCCAACCCTTAAATAATCCCCCTACTTCTCCCTGTGATAAAGACAAAATGAACCAGAACCAACAAGCGAGGGCCAAATTTCCTGTTGAGCCTCCAAAACCGAAGCCTAAGATTCCTGAAATGGTGAAAGAGATAATCAGGATTTCCGATATAATTCTTGAAATACTTGATGCGCGCTTCATCTCTGAGACACGTAATAAGGAACTTGAGGAAATGATTCTTGCACGGGGCAAGAAGCTGATGTATGTGATAAACAAAGATGATATTGTCGATCGCAGAGCCAAGATTGAGGAAGCTGAATCGCTTAAGCTCTACCCTTACTTCTTCGTGTCCTGCAAAAAGAGAACTGGGATAAAAAGGCTCAGGAACAGAATAAAGGCAGAGGCTCGCAAGGTAAAAGTTGGCGAGCGTAAGGTACAGGTCGGCATCATAGGGTATCCTAATACTGGGAAATCATCTGTGATTAATATTCTGTCCCGAAGGGGTGCGGCGAGAACAAGCTCTCAGGCAGGATACACGAGGGGAGTGCAAAGAATACGCTTCACTTCTGAAATCAGGATTCTTGATACACCAGGCATAATTCCGACAGAAGAGTATTCTCATATACAAGAGGGAGCGATAAAGAAGCATTCGATGATTGGTGCTCGCACTGCAAATACCATCCGTGATCCAGAGATGGTTGTCGCTGATCTGATGAAAAGATATTCCAAGCAGATNNGATTCTGAGGCTCTTATAGAACAACTCGGGAGGAAGAAAGGCTTCCTGAAGAAGGGAGGGGTTGTGGATGAACCTAGGACGGCAAAGACCATAATCAGGGACTGGCAAGAGGGGAAGATAAGGGTCTGATACTTGATTCTTCTGGCCCTGTGTGCGAGGACGAAAAGTATATAAAGTAAGAAAGTTTTACTTTCCTACAATGAAAGAAAAAATTAAGCTTACTACATCCTCTTTCAAGGGACAAGTAGTAATCCCGCAAGAAGTAAGAAGGGAGTTGAGGATAGAAGAAGGTACAAAATTTGCTGTATTTGGCAAAGGAGATACTATAATCCTAAAGAAAATTTCAGTGCCGACTGTAAAGGACTTTGAAAAGCTCGTTTCATTCGGTGCGAAGTTCGCTAAGAAAAAGGGAATTAAAAAAGAAGATGTTCTAGAGGATGACTAAGATAAAAGCAGTTTTAGATACCAATATAATTCTATCATCTATCTTCTGGAGGGGGAAAGAGCACGAAGTTGTAAAGAAGGGTTTAGAGGGGGATTATGTCTTAGTCACTTCTAAAGATATAGTTGACGAGGTTGTTAGAACGTTAAGGGACAAATTCAGATTCCCGGAGGACAAAATCGAAGAACTACTAGCTTTATTAAAAAACTTTTGCGAAATAATTACTATAAAAACCAGACTTAAAATTGTTACAGAAGATCCGACAGACGATAAGATCATAGAAACAGCTGTTGATGGAAACGCCGATTTTATCGTAACGGGTGATAAGCATCTGCTAAAGCTTAAGGAGCACAAAGGCATCAAAATTATGAGCTCCGGCGAGTTTTTGGAACTGATAGGGAGATGAAGAAAAGAAAAACAATCGTGCATATCAATCACAAATGTAAATATTGCAAAGAATGGTATCGAGATTCTCAAAAATCATTAAATCGTATAAAGGAGAAAGATATGAGAAAGAGATTAAACCACCTTTTCCGCACTTTATGGATAAATAATTCCGGCGACTTTGATATCATCTTTTATGAATTTGCCGGCAACCTTGGCAAGAAGGAAGGATAAGGATTTGACGCTTTGGTTTCCTGGTTATTTTTTCTGGTTCTTCTGAAAATAGGAAGGGTAAGCTTTATAAGAATCTCCCGCTTGGGTAGAAAATGGCAAGATTTACTCGTAAAATGTATGTCATAGACTCCTTTGAATTGGAGGTAGAGGCTGAAAATGAGGAAGATGCCGATGACAAACTGAGGGAAAAATTCGAAGAAGGAGAGTTAGAGTCTGATTCCTCTGTTGTGGTTCATCAGGATACAGAGGATTTTGAGAATATCGCATCTTTCGTTGAGGGCGTTTCTAAACAGGAAGAAGATTGAGTGCAGGACTGCAGGATGAAAATGAAAAAGAGTTGGATTTTTATAGTCTTCATTTTGATAATAGGATTATTGATTTTTGCAATGGTGAACAAAGGAAAATTCAAAGGTTCTGATGCAGATGGCTTCGAGGGCGGAAAGGTCTTGCTCGAGACGACGATGGGCAATATAACGATTGAGCTTCGCTCGGACATGCCCATAACTGTCGGAAACTTCAGGAAGCTTGTTTCTCAAGGATACTATGATGGCATAATCTTCCATCGCGTGATTAAGGGCTTCATGATTCAGGGTGGAGATCCAACGGGAACTGGAGCTGGAGGACCTGGGTATAAGATAAAGGATGAATTTACCTCTACAAATCAGAATGACAGAGGAACGATTTCCATGGCAAATGCAGGGCCTGACTCTGGCGGAAGCCAATTCTTCATCAATCTCGTTGATAATAACTTTCTTGATAGCAAGCATCCTGCATTTGGCAAGGTTGTTTCGGGCATAGATGTAGTGGATAAGATTGCTGCTGTGGGGACAGATTCTGGTGATAGGCCTGTTACAGAGGTAAAGATTGTAAGGGCACAGGTTGTTGAAATCTGATTGTAGAAATCTTTATAAAGCTCTTTTTCCCAAAACCTTTATATTCCTTTCTTTCTTCTTTCCGCGAAAGGCACATGGGATTCAAATTACGCAGGACAGAGGAGAAAGATTTCGATTGCGAAGATTGGGCCTACTATTACAATGATCGGATCATCTTCGGCGCTTCAAGATTCCCCTTAATGAAGAATCCAGTTCCTGAGATTATGGTAGATGGGGTTACTGGGAAACAAAATGCGTTGCATAGGCCCTATGCTGCGTTATGGTGGCCATCTGCTGATAAGCCTGCCATGCATGCTGTTGATAAGTTTGTTGAATTTTACAGGCTTATAGAGGGTGATGTCGGATATAGTGCGCTTAATGACGTGGGCAAGGCATACAAAGGGATCTTTGTCTTGAATGGACAGGGCAAGAGAGAAGACGTTTCTGTTTCCCCCCATGATGCTGTTTCTGCTCTTGAAGGGGAACTTGCATCCGAGAACTTTTCTCTGATAAGGATCGGAACTCCTTATGCTGACTTTGGTCTTGAAGCGCTTCCAAAGAATAGTGAAAATGATCTTGGTCTCGCAGAGAGAGATTATACATGGAAAAATGGGGAGAGAAGAATTGGGATTGTGACTCATAATAACATCTCAGATCCTCTTGCTGATCTTATCTTGAGGACGGGAAGAGTTCAGATACTGAAGGGAGATCTTCAGCCTGTACTCAGGGAATTGCTGACGTTTTGAGGATTTCGTGATTGCGTGTAGGAAATAAAAAGAGGGCAGAGGAAAGAAGAGGATGGAGCGCAGATTTGAGCTTGATTTGGAACTTGGAGGAAAGAATATACCTCTTGACATCAGGAAAAGATTTGGTGTGAGGAACATCTCTGTGAGCATTGCTCCACGCTCGCCTGTACGGGTTACAGCACCCTTCTTTGTCTCAGACAGCAGGATCTTCGCATTTCTCTACTCGAAGCAGAATTGGATTCTCGAGAAATTTGAGCATTACTCCTCGCTCCCTACTCCATCTGCCTTTCTCGAGCGGACATATTTTCTTGGGCAAGAGTATAAGATAGTGCATCTGAACAAGCAAGGGAGAAGCGAGATAAGGATTTCTGGGGGAGAGATGCATGTTTTTACTAATGGCATTTCGGGGAAAGAGTTGCGCATGGCCATTGTGCGCTTCTTCAAGGCACATGCGCGCAAGATGATCCTGCATTCTCTCCGGGAATGGAATAAGGATGGCAGGTTTAAGTTTAGGCGCATCTTCCTGAAAGGACAGCGCACTGTGTGGGGCTCTTGCTCGCATCGCGGGAACTTGAATTTTAATTGGAAACTTGTCATGGCCCCCCGCGAAATTCTGCATTACATTGTCCTGCATGAGCTCATGCATCTGGAAGAAATGAATCATTCCAAGCGCTACTGGGCCAAGGTGAGGGAATTGTGCCCGGAGTATAAGCAGTATGAGCGCTATCTGAAGAAGAATGGAGAGAAGTTTGTTTTGTGATTTGGCTTTTAGACACTTTTAGCTAATACCTATCCTCTATTTTTACCTTTTGTTCTGGCTTCTTGGCAAATCCCAACTCTACGAGTTTTGTATCAAGATAGTCTGCACACGCGCGTGCACTCATTCCATATTTTACATTTATCCCATGTACAGCTCTGTGCTCCTGCCCAACTAAATATCCCGTCCATGGCGAAAGGAGAAGACCAAGAAAGAATGGCACATTATTGCTTGTTAAATTCTGCCCAGCGTCTGTAAACTCCATCAAATAGGAAAAGCCATACATCACCCCAATAGTTACGGCAGTTCCCATGGCATAATTATCCCACGCGAGCAATCCCCTCGTCTTAAGATGCTCTGTAGGGATGAGCTCGCCAAGGATTTCCACTGCCGCATTATGGTGCTTGTCTTTCTTTGCGGGAAGAATCCTTTTGATGCCCCTAAGCTTTTCATCCAAGCTTTCGTATGCCTCTCTTATGGAAAGATGGCCTTCCCTTGCGCTCTTAAGGTATGCGTTGTCTTCATATTGTGAAATGATCTCTTTTTGCACATTCTCCTGTGTTTCAGGGCTAATGTTTCCTGCCATTTCATCTGCCTTCATCAACGCGGTAAATAGGTCTCTCTCACGCTTTTCCACTATACACGCTATTGAAACTCTCTCCTTAATTTCCATTTGATATTCAGGATAAAAAAACTTATAACTCTTTCTTTTAGAACATTTTTTAAATGTAAATCCTTTAACAGGGGCATGGAAGATAGAAAAGAGAAAGTAGAAGACAAAGAAAGTAATAGCAGCGGAAAAGAAAGAGAGACCATAGAATTGGACGATAATTTCAAGACTGATGTTTCAATCGTAGACCCAATCGGAGTTCTGAAGTCAAATCTGCCCGTGATAAGGAAAGATGACCTTGAAAGGATGATGAAAGAGGCTGNNGGCACAGAAGGAAGGGGATAGTAAAAAGTCTCCTGGATTTTTCGGGAAGCTTTTTAGCAAGTTCGGCAGAAAGGGCGAAAAGGATATAGGGGGCGAGAAAAATGAGGTAAAGAATGAAAATACAGATTCAAAAAAGGAAGTTTGATGCAGAGCTCTGCTTTGGTGTTGGGAACTGGAAGGGATTCATGTTTACTTTCTCTCAGAAAGGGGCGAAGATACTTTCCTTCCATTCTGAGCGCAGGATTTCTTTGCACATGTTCTTTGTCTTTTTTCCATTGCATGCGCTCTTTCTGGATTCTCGCATGAGAGTTGTGGACTATAAGCTCCTGAGGCCTTTCACTCTTTATTCTTCTCCTTCGAGAGCAAAATATGTTGTTGAAGTGCCTTTTTCTCTCTGGAAGGGATTGCACATGAAAAGGGGTGAGAAAATAAAGTTTATAAGATGAAGAGTCCTTTTCTGAAGATGGTAAAAAAGAAGATGGCAAAAAAAGAGAAATCCTCCTCTCCGGAAAAATCCTTATGCGCGTTCTGCAAGAAAAAGCTCTTGACACTTCCTTTCCAGTGCAAATTTTGCAGCCTTGAGTTCTGTGACGCGCACAGGTTGCCTGAAGATCATTCTTGTCTTGGACTTGCTGCGCGCAAAGAGCAGCTGCGCGCACGGCTTCAAAGAGGGGAGAAGGTTACATATGAGCCTCGTGCGAGAAAGGAGATTGATATTACTGCGGGAAGTGCTCACGGCACAGGGCGCGGGGAAGGGAGCGCGGGGCCGAGGGCTGGAGAAGAGCATTATGGATTAGATCTAAAGGCCATGACAGATCCACTGCTTAAAAGCCCTCTCGCAATTATCGGCATGATTGTCGCTGCTGTCGCAATCGTGGCTATATTATTTTTGATTTTTAGATGAGGTGCTTTGGATAACCCCTATTTCTAATACACTAATCCAACACCTGTATAAATAAGGCCAGCACCGAATGATACTATGATTGCTTTTGATCCCTCTTTGATTTTTCCTTGCTCAACTGCCTCTGACATTCCGACAGCACATGTCGCAGGCGACATGTTTCCATACTTCTCTATATTTATAAAAACTTTGCCTTCAAGCCCTAATCTTTCTCCTACCTGCTTCAAGATCCTTATATTCGCTTGGTGTGGAATAATTAAATCTATATCCTTATTGTCCCATCCGAGCTGATTCTTTATATCTTTTGATAGCGAAACCATGGATTCAATTGCTTCCCTCATCACACTTTTCCCTTCAGGCATCCTCAGCTTTCCGCTTTCACCCTGAAGAATCCACCCACTCTTTCCATCAAATGGATTGCTTCCTGAACTGTATGCCAGAATCCCTTCTCTCTTATCGGTGTAGCTCAGGATGGCGGCTCCTGCTCCGTCCCCGAACAAAGGCGCATTTGCATCGGTGTCATCTGTTATCTTTCTTAATGTATCTACAGCGACTACAAGGTAATTTCCTCTCGAGGCCTGCACTGCAAGATCTGCATGATAAAGCGCAAGGGGAAATCCAGCGCATGCAGCACCGATATCAAATGCCTCTTTTACATTTCTTGCGCCTATAAGCTTCTGCACCTCGATGGCAGCTGACGGAAATCGCGTTTTCTGAGTTACTGAAGTAAGCATGATCCCATCCAAGTCATCTGGCTGCATTCCTGCCATGCATAAGGCTCTTTTCGCAGCCTCTGCTCCGAGGTGATGCACATATTCATCCTTTCCAGCCTCTCTCCTCTCGGCAACTCCCATCCGTCTCATTATCCATTCATCAGAAGTGATTATTGGCTCACCCGTCCTTTCTTCGTTCTGGTCGTATTGGAAAAGAGGATTCCTTTCTTCGAAATAAGAATTAGTTATGACTTTCTCTGGCAGATAATGCCCAACCCCGACAATTTTTGATACCATTTCAATCCTGCCCGCACTTAATTATCCGTACTTAGAAATAAAGGCATCTGCCTCTTGAAGATACTCTGCAATCTCTTCTTGCCCCGCCCTTGCCATTGATGGGTAGGACCTTGAATAAGCCTTAATCTTCTTCTTATCTGCGATTACGAAATTTACTGTGCTGGGCTTCACATCTTCTGGCAAATTCCCAATAGTCAAGTAAAGCCTGTCCTCTGCTTGATTAAGGAATGTCGCAAGTGTTTCTTCTTGTGCCGCTTCCATTCTATTCTGATGGGGTTACTATTTATAATTTTTTCTTTTTATGCTTCATTTAGCTAACCTTTATAAATTTCTTTTCTCTTTCTGACTAGAGGGCTCGTAGCTCAGCCTGGACAGAGCACCGGACTTTTAATCCGGGTGTCGCGGGTTCAACTCCCGTCGAGCCCATTTTTTGTTTTGCCCTCGGAGCAAAAAAGTTTAAATAACACTTTTCCTGATATCTAATACCCTTTCGGGAATAAAAATGACGATTGAAAGCCGTTTAGAAAGGGACTTAGTTCCTTATTGGCAATGAAGATTTTTCTAGCTACCGCCATCGTTTAGATCGCGATTTTCACTTACAGTACTCTTCTTCTAATGAAGTTCTCGAGGAAATATTAGCTGATAATCAGTTGCATGGGGTTAAAGGAGCAGGATTATTCGTCATCGGAGGGTTTGATCAAGTAGCTTCTTTATTAGCTAACTCAGATCTTGATTCTGCTCTGCTGGTGGATAAAAACATTGCGGCAGTTGAATATGCGAGATTCCGATGCGCTCTGGCAGAACTTTCTGGAACAAGGCAGGATTATATCTCAAATTTAACCTCGAGAAAAGTGGATCTGAAATCTCTCGAGGAAAGTTTCTGTGCTGAGCGTCTTAATAAAGAGGCAATCTTAGAAATGGGGGACAGGTTAATTAATTTATACGGGGTAAGCTCCATGATAATCGGTTTGATTCTATCTGATACTGGCTATAGCTATAGCGATGATATGCTAAGGTCTCATCTGAATCAAGAATATTGGAGCCTGCGTGATTTTTTGGAACACAACCCATCTAGCTGGCTGTCTAACGAGGCGAAATATCAAAAACTAAGGAGAATGTATTCGGATGGAAGAATAAAGTTCGCTCTAGTGGACCTGTTTGAGGAAGGCCTGAGTCTTGATGGTGAAGAGGAGTTTTCCCTTGTTTATCTCTCTAACGTCCACGAATATGCTGAACTAGGTGAAAGAATGCACACATTTCATGAGAATCTTGGGAATCTTCAGGTGAGCAGAGATCCGTTATGGGTCATGACGACAACATTAGGCGGCGGTAGGGGGATCCTTATCGGGGGTCATGCTCTTCAACTCGGGTACTTGGAAAGATCTAAAAAAGCGCTTGATAGCCATAATTGCGCTCAAAAGGCATCATACTTGCTAAGACATCGTGATTCTGGTGTTCCTTAAGCATCGGATGCCTAAAAAAAACCGAAAAAACCAAAACCCCAAAAAGGCCAAATTAGCCCTAACAAAGCAAAAAACCGAAAGGCTTTTAAACATGGAAATGGCATAATTTTTACTTACAGCTAAAACTTTAGCCCTAGTCTGAAAAATGCACGTTCTTCAACCAAAACATGTAAAACTTAAAGAGGACGAAGCTGTCAAACTACTTGAGAAGTATAACATTATCAAAGAGCAGCTCCCTAGAATCAAGATTTCTGATCCTGCCATCGCTGATTTAGGCATCAAAAAAGGCGATGTTATCAAAATCCTGAGGAAGGATGAGGCCGGATCAGAGAAGGAATATTTTAGAGTTATAGTTTAATATTTGATACGTTTTAGGCACTACTCAAATAATCGGCAATATAGAAACTCTATAGGCAGATTGGTAGTAAATAGGCGAGTAAANNGAATAGGTGGTTAGATAATGAAGGAGCTAGTCAAAAGATATTTCGAAGAATTCTCAGCTGTAGAAAGTAATATCAAGAGCTTCAATAATTTTGTCGAATTCAGGTTACAGGTCATTGTCGATGAGTTGAGCGCACAACTCGATCCATCGCTTGGGTTAAAGCTCGGAAAGATTTCTGTCGGAAAACCAATCATAACCGAGGCAGATGGAAGCAAGAAGGATCTGTTTCCCTTCGAGGCCCGTTTGAGGAAGATAACTTATTCTGCCCCTATATTCTTGGAAATTAATCTGCATAGGGGGAACGAGAAGGAATTCTTTAATGCACGTATCTGCGACTTGCCCATCATGGTCAAGAGCAAGTTCTGCCACCTTTCTGGATTGAAAGAACAGGAAATGATCAACAATTATGAGGATCCTGCAGATCCTGGTGGGTATTTTATTCTGAATGGAAATGAAAGAGTTCTTGTCTTGATTGAAGATCTCGCTCCTAANNGTAATCAAGGCACTTGGACTTGTAAGAGATTCTGAAATCTTCGAGGAGATAGGAAAAGAGTATGACAGCTTAATCGTCAACCTGTACTCTTTCTCTAGCCTGCAGAAAGAAGAAGACGCAATAATTTTCCTCGTTGAGCGGATGAATCTCTCTGGAACAAAGCCAGAGATGATAGATAGAGTCACGTCAAGGCTTGATTCATTCCTTCTTCCGCACATCGGCACTGATAAGAACAGCAGAAAAGACAAGGCACGAACCTTGTGNNCACTATCTTAACAAGAGAGTGCGCCTTTCTGGAGATTTGCTTACTGATCTTTTTAGGATAAATCTTTCTATACTTACTAGAGATATGCAGCACACTCTTGAGCGATTCGATAAGAAAAAGAAATTTTATTCCGCAAAAATAATCGTGAAGCCTTCGCTTCTCAGCAGAAGGATTGAAAGTGCGATGGCCACTGGAAGCTGGATTGGCGAAAAGAAAGGAATAACCCAAAATATTCAGAGAACAAATTATCTTGATCTATTCTCTCAGATCCAAAGAGTTGTGAGCCTTCTCCCATCGGAGCAGGAAAACTTCAAGGCAAGAACTTTGCACCCAACACATTACGGAAGGCTCTGTCCAATCGAGACTCCAGAGGGAACTTCTATCGGATTGAGAAAGAATCTCGCGATCTTGGCGAGAATCTCCACTGCGGTTAATGTCGATGAATCTGTCTTGCTTGGAATTTTCGAAGAAGCGGGGATGATGCGCTATGCGAAAAAGGAAAAAGAGAAAGTATCGGAATCTGAATCATCTCCAGCGCGGATATACGATGTATTCCTTAACGGGAAAGTGGTCGGAAAAATCTCTTCTCTGGGTGAATTTGCCTCTCAATTGCGCGAAAGGAGGAGAAGAGGAGAGCTCCCCCTTGAAGGAAGCGTTTACGCTGATGCAGATAAAGAGGCAGTATTTGTTTCGACAGAAGTCGGAAGGGTTCTCAGACCGCTCATAATCTTGAAAGAAGGCAGAAGCCAGCTTGAAGAGAGGCATAAAAAAGAGGTTGAAGCTGGAAGAATGGGATGGAAGGATCTAATCAAGCTTGGGATTGTTGAATTCCTAGATGCTGCGGAGGAAGAGAATTCCCTCGTCGCCTTTACAGAAGCAGATATTTCTCCACTTCATTCTCATCTTGAAGTAGACCCTATAGCACAATTCGGCCTTATTTCCTCTCTGGTTCCTTTCTCTAACTTCTGTCAAAGCGCAAGATTGAACAGAGGAAGCAAGACCCAGAAGCAATCTCTTGGACTTTACACAACGAATTTTCCCGTAAGGCTCGACACAGACATATCTTTGCTTCATTACCCTCAGAAACCCATCGTGCGCAGTTTCGTGCAGGGGACATTGAAACATTACCCTGCAGGACAGAATGTGGTTGTTGCTGTATTGAGTTATGAGGGATATAACATGCAGGATGCGCTTGTAATAAACGCTGGAAGCCTCCAGAGGGGTCTTGCACGAAGCACATATTTCAGGCCTTATGAGACCGAGGAGCTATACTATGCTGGCGGCCTTGCAGATGAGATCACAATCCCTTCTAAAGATGTTGTAGGATACAAGACTGAGAATTCTTATCGCCACCTTGATGATGATGGAATTGCACACAAAGAAGCTTATGCCCGCGAAAATGATGTAGTGATCGGAAAGACATCCCCTCCTAAATTCCTGACAGAGATCGGAGAGATAAGCATGGCAAAAATCAGGAAAGAGAACAGCGTTACAATGAGACAGGAAGAAAAGGGAGTTGTGGACGATGTCTTCATCAGTATCAGTCAGGAAGGAAATAGGATTATCCAGCTTAGAACTAGGGATCCTAGGATTCCAGAAGTAGGAGACAAATTCAGCAGCAGACATGGACAGAAGGGGGTGCTCTCTGCTCTTGTTCCAGAGCAGGATATGCCATACAGCGAAAGAGGGATGAAGCCGGATATACTCTTCTCTCCTCACAGCCTACCTAGCAGAATGACAGTCTCACATCTCATCGAGCTACTCGCAGGCAAAGTAGGAGCATTGAGCGGAAGATTCATTGATGGAACTGCATTCTCCTCAGAAAGAGTAGAGGACCTTGAGAAGGAGCTGAGATCATTCGGATTCAGAGAAGATGGCAAGGAAACCCTTTATGATCCGCGCACTGGAAAGAAGATGGAAGCCAAGATCTACATCGGGAATATGTATTACTTGAAGCTGGAATATATGGTTGCAAACAAGCTCCATGCAAGAAGCTTCGGTCGCGTCACTTTGCTTACACGGCAGCCAGTAGAAGGCAGAAGCAAGGGCGGTGCATTGCGTTTGGGAGAGATGGAGAAGGATGCACTTATCGGACATGGAGCTGCCTTGCTGCTCAAGGAAAGATATGATTCTGACAA
>DUFK01000014.1 GCA_013331945.1 Nanobdellota archaeon | reverse complement strand
ACTGGAGAGATAATCGGGATGGTGCTTCTTATCGCCGCGGTCATCGCAGTCATCGCAACGATTGTCGCCGCATCGAGATCTTCTAAGGACTAGAGTGGCAGGATTAAGTAACAGGGAAACAAGGGGGGAATGAAATTCTTACCTCTTCAAAAGAGGGGAAATAAAGGTTTAAAAATAAAAGAAACTCCTTAAATCTATAAAATAAAAAAGAGGAATAAGAGGAATGATAAACTTTTTGACCCAGATGCCAGTTCTTGATTTTCGCAGTATCTTGGAGATCTGGAGAAATGCAGGAATCTTTGATATAATCCTGCCATTCTTGCTTATCTTCGCACTCGTCTTCGCAATCCTCGAGAAGAGCAAGATCTTAGGGAGCAATAGGGCTGTCTATGCTATAATCTCCCTTGCAATTTCATTCTTCTCGATATCTAATCCCTACCTGACTCCTTTCTTTGCAATCTTATTCGCGAATGCCGCTCTTGGATTCGCAGTGCTGCTTGTCTTCGTCCTGCTGTTGGGAATGTTCACAGCTAAAGATGGAAAGAATGGATGGATATGGGTTGGTATGCTATTTGGGATAGTAATCTTCTTCTGGGTATTGGGGAGAAGCATAAATGATGCTGGCTTGCAGCCGCTCGTGTACGAATTTTTCTATGCAAATCCAGTGCTTTGGAGCACTGTGATTTATGGCGGAGCGATACTTGCAGTCATTGTGCTTGTCGTGGTGATGGTGCCGCATGGAGACGAGACTCCCGGAGAAACACTTAAAAAACTCTTTACCCCAAGATAAGTAAGAGTAGGTCAAAGTAAATAAAATGGCAATCCAATTTTTGCTTCAGGCAGCGAGTGAAGAGGCGACGCTGAACATAGCTCTCTTGAAATACTTCATGCCTATCTTTCTCTTTCTGTTCGTCTTCGCCCTTGTTTTCGCACTACTCAAAAAGACAGGGCTTATCGGAGATTCACCCTTTCCGGTGATGGTTATCTCTTTCGTGATTGCGATAGTTTTCGTCGTAACGCCGGCAGCTGTCAAATTCACGAACGCGGTAACTCCCTGGATGGTCGTATTCATAATCTCGCTCTTATTCATATTCTTGATTCTGAATTGGCTTGAGGTGTTGCCGAAAGGCGCAGGCCTCGCGGGCGCTGTAGGAGGAAACACCTGGCTTGCGTGGCTCATCATTGTTGTAATCCTTGCGATATTCATCTTCGCAGGAATATCTGCATTCGGACCTATGCTTTCGCCGACAGATGGAGTTTCAGGAGATGGAGCTACAGGAGTCATAGGTGAGGGAGTGAAGAAAGTATTATTCCATCCTGCAATTCTAGGGCTTGCCTTGCTGTTCATAATCGCTGCAGTCACTGCATGGGTTCTAGGGACGAAGTAATCTTTAGGATTTGACTAGAGGACTTAAGCATAAAGGAGTGGTGCAGCTAACCACGAACTACTCTTATCTGCCTTATGTGTCTCTCCTGCATTTTTCTAACACTTCTAAGAATAGATAACGCTAGTTTTGCATTACCCACAGCAGTGTAAAGGTCTTTGATATTAATATACTTTTCAAGATTTTTCCGTCTTTTAATGTGGTAATTTACATCATCTACTATACACCTCAAGTTCCTCTCCGCTTGCGAGGTAATCGCCGTTCCCCCTAGTTCAAACTCAGTGTTTTTAGGCAATAAGTCTAGCCAATTAACTAAGGCCACGCGTATTTCCCCTACTTTACTCATATCCAGAGGATCATAATTCTTAGTCATCCCGAACGTGCGGTGAATGATCATTAAAACTTCCCTTGTAGAATCAACTACGGTAAAAAACTTTTCCACCTCTTTTTGAAAGTCTTTCATTCCGAACATATTACTCTTTTCCTTTTCCAGAAACTGAAACCTTCTTCCTCTTAAGCTCCTCTGTAACACTCTTGAGCTCTTTCACGTTATGCATCAACGGCTCAAGAATCTGCGAAAGCACTTTCTCTACAGCCTTTACATCGCTGCCAAGGCTCTTTACTCCCTTGCCATATTCTCCGACCTTGTCGAGGATGGCAGAATGAATTGCCGTGATTGAGTCATCTATCTTATCTATTCTTTTTTCCATTCTCGCTATGTCTCTGTCTATGCTCTCGCGCCAGAGTTGCACGTCGCCAACTTTCTCGGTAAAAGAACGCCATTTCTCTTCTATAATTGATTCTGCAACTTCCTCAAATGCCTCTGCAGTGTATCCTGCATCATACCCTTGAGCATAGCCCTGTGCTTGCTGTGTTTGTGGATAAGAATAGCCATAATACCCTCCGCCGGCAGTTCCAGCTCCTCCCCCCCCAGCTCCGCCAGCACTTGCGTTTGGATCAGAACTCCAGTCGGATGCATCCTGCATCTGCGAGGTTTCATAACTTTCTCCAGTGTAATCTTCTTCGGGTGCAGGCGCTTGAATGAACTCTTCAGATGTAAATCCTCCACGGCCTCCACGCTCCCTGCTTTGAGTCCCGCGCCCTGAGCTACCTGTCCTGCGTCCTCCACCCCGCGCGCCCCCAACGCCAGCTCTTCTGGCAACAGGCTCTTCTGCAACAGAAGGATCTTCCATAGATCCAAAATCATCAGCTCTTATCGTTGTTCTCACTTTCGCCTGGTTGAATCCATCATTAATCTGCCTCTCGGAAAAACCTTGCTCGCGCAAGCGCTCAATGATCTCTGCATCGCCGATTCCGGCATTCTGCATCTTCAAAACAACACTTGCAACGCTCTCTGCCATTTTTCCTCTTTCTTTATTTCTGTTTAGTCTTCTTTAATCCTGTTCTGTATAATTAATCCTATCTTTGTATAGGCTTAATCCTTATGTTTCCTCTCTTTCAAGATGCGCTCGACGCGCTCCTCAATTTCCTCAGAGGTGACAAACTTTATTGGTTCAAAGAGCTTAAAATACTTTTCCACGACTGCGAGCTCTTCTTTGCGCGCATAATCCTCTTGCCTTGAAACCATGGACTCGAACCTTTCACTTAGCTTGCGCATCTCAAGACGCAGATTCTTATTCTCATCCTGGATCATATCCAGTTCTTTCTGCAGGTCTCTCTCCCGCGAAACAAAATTTTGTGTAAGTACTAGAACTCGCTCACGCAGAAGGTTGAATTTCTCTTCCAGCGCCTTAACCCTCCCGGCAAAATCTGAAAGGAGTGCGGAAATTGCATTTACTTCTGCCATTCTTCCTGAAGCACGGAGGAAGTTTTAAACCTTATGTTCTGCTACGGGGAAAATTTATCCCCCATAGTAATACCTCCAATACTTCTCGCTATGTAGCCCACCAAAAATCTCATTAAGACCCCGCGCCCTCTCCTCGTCTTCCTTTAGCTGTTCCAGTAAAAGTGACTTCACCAATTTATGTGTCGCCAGAATTTGGTCTAGCCTTTTCTTTTCTTCAAACACCATACTAAAAAAAGCCTCAAAACTTTGACGCCTTGCATATTCCGGAAATTCTTCATTATATACTACAACTCCTTCATCTTTTTCGTGTTTAAAGTATCTTTCAATCATATACTCTATCCTACGTAATACCGCTCTCAAAATCTTTTCAGTAGAATTGAGATAAGATACACATGTAATAGTATCTCTTACCACATAACAACCTTCCTTAAGCCCGGAAGTTCCCATTTCGTAATCTCGGTGGGCTTTAAGCTCACCCCCCATTTGGTTTTTGACCCGCACTAAGAGGTGTATGGCCGCCATAGAGTCGCTCTTTATAAACCCTGTAAACGCCCGCGATTTATACGTTCTCGTATCTCCGACCCTTTCAACTGTATACCCTCTATTCTGCACATCATCTACCCTCCCCAGAAATTCCTCCCATAGGTGGATCTCATTTATTAAAAGGTCTCTGATTTTGCGCCGTCTCTTATAATACTTTTTAATGTTATTCTCTTCTCTTTTCTTGAATGGCCAGATCATAGTACCTATCACCTATTTCAACTTTATCAATTTTGCGTAAGCAAAATTTAATAATACTCTCTCTTTAAGTGAAAGAGTTCAAAAAGACAAAAAAAGAGGGCAAAAGAAAAAATGATCTTCAGGCAGGAAACAAAGCTTTTCGGTTACGAAGTGATCAAGGAAGGATCAGAAGATGTCATGTACGTGAACTGCTTTGGCTATGCCCTTGTCCCGAGCATCTCTGATGACGCGGCGATGATGGCCCGAATCATGGATAATCTCATTGAAAATTCCCGTGTGAGTCGCATTGTCCTTTCCCAACAGAAAAACTATGCTTATTCCTATGATCAGACACAAGCCCTTATCGAGATCTCAAATATCTACAATTTTCTGACGAAAGAAGAAAGAGTGCTTTCGCTGGGGAACTTGGAGCAAGACAAGCTCGGGTTCTTGAATTACATTGTCCTTACTCTCATTAGATCAGATCCTGTTGGAGCCTACGTTACTGCAAAAAGACTCATCCGCGAGGAGAAAGCGTTGCAAGTGCAGGCACCGCGCTCTGGCGAGTACTTGCGCAGGCTTGAGAAAATCTACTCTCTACTCGATAAGAGTGCACTCATCTCTGGGATAAAGGATAAACTCGCGGGTCATCGCGTCGGAGATAGGATGATTTACGCTGACATCTTGAGACCGGAAGTGCTGCCAAATTTCACTTTCACAAGATTGATGACTGATCTTCCTCTGGACGCAGAGCTTCTCGAGGAATACAGCATTGGTGAAGGGGAGGAAAAGGCCGATGTCACGATTCTGAAGAAAAAGAATGAGGTGAAGTATTACTATCATTTGATGCCGCCCGAATTCAAGCTCGATGAGGATTCCTTAACTCTCTTGGATTTGGCAAAACAAGTTCTACTTGAGCACAGGCCAAGGGCTGAAGAATTCCTAGATCCGGAAAGGATGCGAGGAGTTTTCTTTAATATCGCTAGAGATCTGATTGCAGAACTGGCACAGACAAAAAATATTGAGCTTGAGTACAAAGAGCTGACGAACCTGGCAAAGATCCTTGTGCGCCATACTGTCGGTTTCGGGATTGTTGAGATACTTCTGCAGGATCCGCGGCTGCAGGACGTTGTGATAAATGCACCAATCGGAATGACGCAGATTTTTGCGAGGCACGCAGATTACGATGAATGTGCAACGAACATAATTCCTTCTCGGGAGGATTCAGAAAGCTGGGCCGCGAAGTTCAGGCTCATTTCCGGAAGGCCTCTTGATGAAGCACATCCGGTTTTAGATACAGAACTTACGTTGCAGAATGTCGGAGCAAGAGTGAGTGTCATCCAAGAGCCGCTCTCCCCTTACGGTCTTGCGTTCGCGTTCAGGAGATTCAGGGAGAAGCCATGGACCCTGCCGCTTTTCATCAAGCAAGGGATGCTTGATCCGCTTGCCGCTGGCCTCCTCAGTTTCTTGATTGATGGAAGCAGGACAATGCTTGTTGGAGGAACAAGAAGCTCTGGAAAAACCTCATTGCTCGGAAGCATGCTCTTCGAGTTGATGTCAAAGTATAGGGTGATAGTTGTGGAAGATACACTTGAACTCCCTATAGATGCCCTAAGAAAGTTGGGATATGATGTGCAGAGGATGAAAGTGCGCGCGGCGCTCTTGAAAGAATCCACAGAAGTTTCTGCCGAAGAAGGAATCAGAACTTCCTTGAGATTGGGAGACTCTGTGCTGATTGTCGGTGAGGTAAGGAGCACAGAAGCAAAAGCACTTTATGAAGCAATGAGGGTTGGTGCTCTTGCGAATACAGTTGCCGGAACAATTCATGGAGCCTCGCCATATGCGATCTTTGACAGAGTTGTAAACGATCTCGGCGTGCCGATTACGAGTTTCAAGGCGACAGATATCATTATTGTGGCAAATCCTATAAGAAGTCCTGATGGGATGCATTCTGCAAGAAGGATTTTGCAGATAAGTGAAGTGAGGAAGAAGTGGAAGAATGATCCTCTTGCAGAGAAAGGCTTTGTCGATTTGATGCGCTACAATGCCATGACGGATAAGTTGGAGCCGACAGATGAATTGAAGAATGGGGAGAGTGAAATACTCAAGGAGATTGCAGCAAATGTAAAAGAATGGGCAGGGAACTGGGATGCTGTATGGGATAATATCTTGCTGAGAGCGAAGATGAAGGAAGAACTTGTCCGAGTTTCAGAGAAGATGCCTGCATTGCTCGAGGCCCCATTTATTGTGAAATCAAACAATGCATTCCACAACATCTCTGACAAAGTGCTGCGGGACTCTGGAAACATGGACAGCAAGAGAATCTTTGCAGAGTGGCAAGATTGGCTCAAGCAGGAGATAAAGAGGGCAAGGGTTTAATTTTTTGATAAATTACCTGGCTGTTCTTATAGTATTTTCCAAAGACACCTGTATGCGTGCGCATTCTCTTGTGAAGTATCTAATGTTAGTCCCAACTAAGCCTAAAATAAAACTGAATTTACTGCATTCTATAAGATTGTTAGTTGCCTTCTGCACGTCTTTTAATCCTTTAGCATAGTTTTGTTTCTGAATAGCCTTTCTACAGTCCCCTAGATCATTTAATGCATTGGAGAGAACTCTAATCAAAATGCTTATTTGTTCTTTATGCTTTTGGACCCGTCCATAAATCTCATGACGTTGCAGCTCCCTGATTTTATTGATCTCTCTGCTCAGCTTAGCCTCTACATTTATAATCTCGCCTAGCTCAATTGCCATATTTGATTTTGAGCAAATAGTCTATTTATACCTTTCTGAGTAGCGCGAGAGGAAAGGATTTAAAATCAGATATACTTCCCTTTCTTAAGGCTCTGCTCTATGGCAGTTATATCCCTCCCGATATCCCTCAAGAAGGTTCCGTCTGACATAAAGTATTCGCTCTTACTCAATAGCTCAGAAAACTTAAGGAGGTTGGGTAAAATATTGCGAAAGACTCCTCGTTGTTGAGCATGTCGCGCATCTAGTAATGGTGCTCTTAATTTTATGATTTCTCTTTCAGTATAAGTTTTTGTCCCTGCCCCACGGGATGCAGCCACATTTAAGACATGTTTTGCCTTCCCATCAAAGGTCTTTTCTATCCGGCCTAGAATAGCCTGTATCTCATCATAAGCATCCGTTCTGGCACGATCATCTGCCACCGCTTTTCCTTTCTTCGCGTTCTCCGCTTCCTTCTTTTTTCCAAACCCGAAAAGTCCCATTATTTCTTTAGAGGCTATACGTTTATATATTTTTTCTCGGCACAAAAGGATTTAAAATCCGTATTCGTTTTCTTTCCATAACTAAAAGAGGGAAGCTTTTAGAAAAAGCTTCAGCAAAAGAAAGTGGCATCACGGAGAGTGGATGATATTCTTAAGAAGTATGAGCGGGAGCTTGAGCGCGGGCTTGACTACGATCCCGGGAATCCAGATAGAGTCAACTTCACTCAGGAGTATGTGCAGTTCAAGCAAGAGGCATTCAAGCCCCTAAGCCGCTACGAGAAGGCTGCAAAAATAAGTGGCTCCATCATCAAGGTAAAGCCATCTGCCAAAGATGCGGCAAAGTTCCGAAAAGCCCTGGAAACGATCCATTCTGAATTAAAGCCAGAAGAGGCAGCAAGCCTTGCCATCAACATGTTCATTCTCGCTCTTGTGCTGAGTGTTTTTGCATTCGCTGCCTTTTACGTTTTCACTGGAACTTTCGCTTTCATGTATCTTGTGCTTGGAATCGCTTTCTCTGCATTCTTGTATTACTGGCTCTACACTTTTCCGATGATGGAGGCAAAGAAGTGGCAGCTCAAGGCCTCATCGCAGCTGATTCAGGCATTGCTTTTCATCGTAATCTATATGAAGCACACCCCGAATTTAGAGAGAGCTGTAAAATTTACCTCTGAGCATCTGCAAGCTCCCCTCTCTTTGGATTTCAAGAAGATATTCTGGGATGTTGAAGTAGGAAAATATCCGACAGTGAGAGATAGCATTGATGCTTATCTTGAAAGATGGCGCGAATCGAATCTGGAATTCGCAGAGGCGATGCACCTAATTGAATCCTCGCTCTACGAGCCGGTAGAAAGCAAGAGAGTTGCAACCTTAGAGAAAAGCCTTTCTGTGATGCTCGAAGGAGTGCAGGAAAAGATGCTCACTTACTCTCATTCCATCAAGGCGCCTCTGACAAATGTGTACATGCTCGGGATTGTGCTTCCTACGCTGGCTCTTGCCCTGCTTCCCCTTGCCTCTGCACTTCTTGGTGGATTGATGACCTGGCAGCATGTGATTATAATGTTTAATGTGATAATTCCATTCTTTGTTTATTATCTTACATCGCAGATCTTGCTTTCAAGACCTACAGGATATGGAGAGCCAGAACTTTTGGAGGCACATCCGAGATATGCAGAATACAAGAGTTCTACGCCGACATGGATTGCCTTCTTCATCGCACTCCCTTTCTTTGTGCTAGGAATCCTGCCCTTGCTGATGCTCTCCCCTGCACTCTCTTCTGCGATAGGCCTGCACGATTTCACTCTTCCATTCATCGGAAGCTTTTTTGATTTCAAGGATGTTGGCGGAAAGCAGATTGGGCCATTTGGAGTTGGCGCCACTCTTCTTAGCCTATTTATTCCGCTTTCACTTGGCCTTTTCTTTGCGGTGAATTACGGAATGCGCACCAAGAACCTCATAAAGACAAGACAAGAAACTAAGAAACTGGAAGATGAATTCAGCTCTGCACTCTTCCAGCTCGGGAATAGGCTTGCCGCAGGAGTGCCAGCAGAAATGGCATTCGGAAGGGTTGCAGAAGTCCTGCGTGGAACTCCGACAGGAAGATTCTTCATGATGGTCAACAATAATATCCAGAATGGCGCCAGTGTGCAGGAAGCGATCTTCGGAAGGCAAAGAGGGGCAATCACTTTCTACCCATCCTCACTCATCAAGACCTCGATGTTCATACTTGTTGAAGGAGTCAAGAAAAGTCTTAAGATTGCTTCTGAAAGCGTTATGAGCATTTCAGAGCATGCAAAGAATATCCACAAAATAGAAGAGAGGCTGAAAGACCTTGTCGCAGATGTCGTTGTGAGCATGAAAAGCAATGTCTCCTTTTTGGCACCTGTTCTCGGAGGGATTGTTGTAGGGCTTGCAGTGATGATAACTCTCATCATCAATCAGCTTTCCACGCTCCTGACTGGACTTGAATCGGGAGGAGCAGAGGGACTCGGCGGAGCCGCGGGAATAGTCACATTATTTGAGATAGAGAAGATGATTCCGCCTTATTTCTTGCAGATCGCCATCGGCTTGTATCTGATACAGATAATCTTCATCCTGAGTGCTACTGTAGTTGTGATAGAGAACGGAAGCGACAAGCTCACTGAGAAGAATGAGATATCCAAGGCCCTTTATCGCGGGATGTTCTTCTACCTTATTGTAGCATTCATCACCATAGTAGTTTTAAGTCTGCTCGCATCTCTTGTAATGAATCAGATCGGACCTATAGGGACTTAGCACTTTCTTTAAAAAGAACCTGCACTAAGAAAGAGGAAAAAATGAAAAAGGAAAAATCAAAAGAGAAAGAAGTCACAGAAGTATTTCTTGTGCGCCATGCACAGAGCAAGCTCAATCTGAAAGATATCTTCAGCAGTGATCCAAAGAACGATCTTGGTCTCAGTGCTAAGGGAAAGGAGCAAGCAAAGAAGCTTGCCCAGCGCTTGAAGAAGGAAAAGATCGCAGCGATATATAGCAGTGATTTGCGCAGAGCGGTTGAGACTATAAAGCCTCTCGCAGATTTGAATGGCTATAAGATCATATTTGACAAAGCCCTGCGAGAGCATGACATGGGCAAGTATGAGATGATGACACAGGAAGAGCTCGAGAGCAGATTCCTTCCTATCGCGAAGAATTGGTTCTCTAAATATGATGATGGTGATCCATCTAAAGTTGTTCTTGGAGAGAGCTTTCCAGACGCAGAGAAAAGGTGCTGGGACGCATTCCTGCGCATCGTGAAGCAGAATGAGGGCCAGAGGATCGTAATTGTAACTCATCAAGCTCCTGCAAAGTTCATTGTCGGAAAGCTTTTCGGAGGGCTAAGATATTTCAAGAACTTCACCATAGGCAACGCCTCTGTAAGCCGTATCACTTGCTGGAATCAAGGAAAGAACTTTAAATTACAGTACCTGAATGATATGAGTCACTACACTATGTAGGGAAATGGAGAAGGAGAAACGAGAGAAGAGAATATGAAAAAGAGAGGCCTGACACGAGAGGGAATCATAACACTGATACTTGTGCTGCTCATCGCCGGCTTTGTGCTCTATTTCATATTCAAGCTGCTTAAAATAATCTAGGTGCAAAATGCAAGAAAGAAAAAAAAGAGGGCAAGAACATCATGAGGTAGTCCTCTGGACGATTGGCCTTGCAGGACTTCTTGTATTCGGAGTATTCATCTATCAGCTCTATGCCAAGACTCCAGCAATACTGGATAAGGAAGCATGCAAGGAATCTGTCGTGAAGAGGGGATTGTGGGGAATAAACCAGCTTCCAGATGATGTAAAGCCAGAGTTGCAGTGCAAGACCCAACCGATAGGAGTTAAAACGACGAACGAAGAAGAGATTAAAAAAACAGTTGCGAATGCGATGTATGATTGTTGGGATATGCTTGGAAGAGGAAAGGTCGACTTTCTTGATACAGGTGAAAGTTTTGGACTTTCGAATGCGAAATCCTCTTGTTTGATATGCTCCACAATAAAATTCAGCGGCGCTATACAAAAATCCCCAAAAACAATCTCTCTCGGAAGTTATCTTAAGGAAACAAAAATCCCCCAAAAAAAGATTACTTACTTAGAATACTTCACAGATCAGGAGGGAGCAGATATCTCATCTGGATTTCAAATCTCACCCATCAGAACAGATCAAGACTATGCCGTCGTCTTCTTTAGGTTTGAATCTCAGGATGCGTGGAATCTATTAGCAAAAGATGTTGGCGCTGTAGGCGGAACTTTCTTTTTAGGCAGTAAAGTACCTGGTGGAAAGGCAGTTGGTGGGGCGATTGGATCTATAATGAAAACCCCTGCGGGGGCAATAGTAACTCTTGTATCTCTTTTAGGGGTGATAGGCTATCAGGCATATAATGCAGAGACAGATCAAGTATTTGCCGCAGGGTATTGTAATGGTAATGAAGCCGGATGCTCCCAAGTTATCTTAACCACATATAATGCCCAAACCTTGGGGGAATTGTGCGGTTCTCTTGAGAGCCTTCCATAGGACCTTTCTTAAAAAGAAAGCTCCACCAAAGAAAGCACCAAGGAAGAAAAAGGAGCTACAAAACCATGGCAAAAAATAAAAAAGGATTTGTGGAGAGCAGTACAGCGATGTGGATTCTTGCTCTCTTGGTTCTTGTAGTCTTATTCCTCATCTTGTTCTTTCTCAAAGGAAAAGGAGTAGGTTTTATAGACCGGATATTTGATATCTTGAGATTTGGGCGTTAGAAAGGTATAGAGAAAAGAGATAAAGGAAAAAGAAAATGTCAGAAGAATCAGGAGGAGCTGGGATAATTGTGAAGTGGATTTTGATAATCACGGTTCTCTTGATTGTCGGTTGGGCACTCTACACCTTTTTGCTCAAGCCAGTATTCGGCGTATTCGGGGGAGAGCCACCTGTACCACCAGCAGCACCGGGCGCTTTGGTAATTCCCCTAATGAAAAGTTTTAAAAACAGCCAGGGTTTAGAATCTTAAAGAAAAGAGGAAGATGAAGCTAAGACCGCTAAACGATAAAAGAGGAGTAGAGATTTCTACAAATACCATAATCATCGTAATCATCGCCTTGCTAGTTCTTGTCATTTCAGCCGCATTTTTTGCAGGCGGAATGGCACAGCTTGTAGGGAAGATCAAGGAGATATTCTACAGGCCTGGCACTGCGAGCGAGGATGTAGTGAAAGCCCAGTGTGAGAGCTTATGTCAGACCAGATCTGGAATCGCATTCTGCAAAGAGATAAAGATAACGGGTAAGGAAGGCGGATTTAACTGCCCTGGCCTTGGGGTGAAATGCCAATTCATAGAATGCACTGGAGAAACTCCAAAAATAATTCCAGAATAAAATGCCTTCTAAACAAGCCAAAAGAGGCACATCCCTCCCAACCAATACGATTGTCACTATAATCATCATTCTGATTATCCTTGTTATCGTTCTCCTCTTCACTACAGGAACTTTCCGGGAGATCTTCGGAAAGATCGGCGAGATGCTCGGGCTTGCGAAATCTGGGGCCGGAGAGGGCCTGAAGAACCTGCCTTAATCTCTTCCTTTTTCTTTTCCCCTCTTAACAACCTTTAAAAAATAATTCTCCTTCTATCTTTAATGGAAAAAAAGGGTGTGCTGAGGAAGAATTTTATTGAAATAATTCTGCTGCTGATGCTCATTGCACTCATAATTCTCGCTACTGCCAGCTACCTATCTAAAACAGAGGGAAGAGTTACGAAGGAATACTTCAACACACTCATCACAGAGATACAGAAACTCAAAACAGGGGAGCAGCCAAGCTTTTTTGTCCTTTACGTCGGAAGCGGGTGGACAATAAAAGGCTTTGATAAAGGAGCTGATAAGGGAGCAAGCCCTGATTCCTGCTCCGGAGCTTCTTGCCTATGCCTTTGCAAGAATGGATGGTTCGGAAGCACTGATTGCGAGCAAGAGGGATATTGCAAAATAGTATTCAAGGATGTAAAAATACAGGATTCAGAAGGGAACAAGAACAAGGTTGAGTTCGGTGAGGGGCCTTATGATGTCTACTTGTCACAGGATGCGAGTTATGTTCTGATAAGCGGAGATAAAAAAGCAGGAAAGGCTGGAACGGATATTGATGATGTAGATGGAGATGCAGGTCTTGGAGGAACTTCACCTGTAGTTGGCCCGGGAGTATCTGCAGGCACAGAACTTCCAAGCTCCAACTTTGTCAAGGCGTACGAAAGCAAGGCATTCAAATCTGATAAGACGAGGAAAGAGCTCGCTGAAGATTATGCCTCTCAGAAAGGAATTGATCCTGCACTTATCGCATCATTCGCATCACTCGAGAGCGGGATGGGAACAAACAATAAATGCACTTCTGTCGGAAAAAGTGCTCTCACCGGATGCGGATGGCCCACTTCTTGCAAGCGAGGATGCAAGTGTTCTGGAGACAATGTATTCAGTGATGAAGGGCAGTTGAAGTGCACCGCAAAAACGCTCAGAAGCGCATATGAGCAGGCTTCAGGAAGGGCTGAAGGGTCTTATGCCTCCTGCGTTGGAAATTTCAGAGATGAGGAAGGAAAATGGAAGTGCATCTTCTGCGTCTATAATACTGGGAAATCGGGAACAACCTGCGATTATCAATCAAGAATTTTGAGCTTCTACCAGCAGTGGAAGAAATACTATGCAGATGAAGAAACCGGTGAAACTGGGGGGGCAGCATAAAATGGGACTGATGAAAGATAAAAGAGGAGTTATGGGATTGCTGTATAATGAGATAATCAAGCTGATTATAGTTGCGATCATCGGTGCTTCCCTTTTATATTTTATCTACTCCTCTCTCCACGGAGAAAAACTCCAACTAAACCTCGCCTCAAAATCGCAGGCATTATGGCTGGACGCAGCCTTTAATTCCGATCCAGACGCTGCCGTCGCATTTAATCTGAACAAGGCCCTAGTCGAAGGAGAAAATTTCGATATAGTGGTAAATGAAAAAGAGAAAAAGCTGGAGATCAAAAAATCAAAACTCTTATCAGCCACATCTTACAAAATAGTCCTGAACGAGAATAAAGAGATCACCAAAAAATCTACTGAAAATACACTGGAAATAAATGTTAAACAAAAACCTGCTTAATGATAAAAAAGGGGATGTAGCAGAAGGTATGCTATGGATTCCCAGGCTACTTTTTCTTCTTTTGCCCTTAGCTCTTGCAGTCTCCTTTTTTATCGCTATCCTAGTTTCTGCTATAGACGTAACTCCCATAGAAGCAGCCATTTTCTCCCAAAGAGCAGGAACCTGTTTTTACGAGGATGTTGGAGTTATAGATTTCGCCAAAATCGACTCGAAAGAACTTGAAAAATGCCTCTCATCAGATGCAGTCGGAGCTAAACTTAATTTAACTGTCCTGGATGCAAGTATTGTGGCTAAGACAGATGAATTTGATTACTTGGAGCCACTTTGTGTGTTCAATGAGGAGAAAAATGCTCCTTACTGCAGTAAGTCTAGGAAATATGTGGCAGTTAATCTCGAAGGCACAGTACATCCAGGAACTTTAGATATCGAAATATTAGTCAAAAAAAGATGAAATCAAATATGAAATCGGAAAAACGAGGGATAATGGGCTCGGCATTCGCAACGATGCTAGCCATCTTCTTTTTGGCAGGAATTATATTTGCATTTCTGGTAGTCACGCATATCTTCTTTCCATTCTTCCTGAAGAAAGAATTCGAGACTAAAAGTGCCCTCAGCTTTGAAGACAGCTCTCCAGCAGAATCGTTATTGAAAACCTCCCTTAAATTAGAAGTGGATCATTCGCCAAAAACAGTGATGACTTTCGCTGAGTTTTTTTCGATTTATAAAGCAAAAGTCGAGGCTGATGTGCCTGAAGAGCTCATTAAAGATAGAGTAAATGAAGCACTCGAGAGGACTTATGGAGAATGCTATGCATTCAAGGTAGAATTTCCAGATGGGAGTGAAATAAACTACAACTGGGTTGAGCAGCCACAAAGCGGCAATCCCTCTCGGCAATCTATTTTGACACCAACTGGATCACCGCCCCTCACGCCCCGAGTCTCCGTAATACAACATCCAAAATTTAAATTTAGCTTCAAGGAATCATACAATTCCTGCCTGGAAGAAAAAAGTTTTGAAGAATGCAATACTATGTGCAATGTAAAAAGCTTCTCCGATACTGGCTCCAATTCGCAGACCTTGAGTGGGGCATCGGAACCTTTGCAAGGCAGGGAAGGCTCCACTCTTTCTCCCGCCGAGAAAAAGTACAAGATAGAACTTTTATTAGTGCCTGCTGGCGAATGGGAATCTCAAGACGCTGCAAATAAAGAGGGGAAGAAGATAGTTGACTTCTTTATCGATAATCTCCCTTTAAAGGATTGCAGAAGCAAAGTCTATTCCAAGATCGGTAATGTAAATGTCTTCACTAAAAACGATTTCAGCACAGCTTTTCAAGGAAATGATGATCCTAGCAGTTCTCTCTTTGCATTCGAGGAATACAATCTTGGGGAGCTGGAATGGGCTGGATTTGTCCGTAAGAAACTGGATGCACTAGGGTATGAGCCGGATAAATTTAATCTCATCTTCCCCATCTTTCAGGGAGATTCAGAATCCCCAACTAGTCTAGATACATTGCTCCATGAATTCTCTCACAGCTCCTTTGGTTTCGGCGACCAATATTGCAGCTATCTTTCTCCGGGATGTAACTCCCTATTATTCGAGAGTGACGGATGTGATCCCAGCGTGAATATGCTGAAAAAAGAGCTTGGATGTAATCCTGCATCAACCAATCCAAATGATCCAAACGTTTGCTGTGGAATCTCTGCTGGAATATCCCCAGACCTAATCGGAGACGGTGTCTGCTGCTTAGGGAACAAGGTGGAGGATAAAGGCAAGACTGGAAGATCGATAATGAGCGCCAACATAAATCGTGAGAATACTTTCTTTGACCCGAACGAAAAGAAGATCCTTTCATCTATCAATTACCTTAAATGCTCAACAGATGATATAGCTCCAGAAAAATCTGCAATTGTCTTGATCGCGGGCTAGTCTGGGAGCTACGAACAGGAGAATGGAAAATAAAAAAGGAACGACTTTCGCATTCGGAATCCTAATCATAGCCATCGCTGTAACGGTCTACGCCATCTATGCAGGTGTTGTCTTCCGTGGAGAGATTGCCGATGAGGTTTTGAGCCCACTTACGCTTCTGGCTATCCAATCAGAGGCCCGAGAGGCACAATTTTATTTGGAAGAGTCAACACGTTTGGCTTCAGACCAATCCATTTTCAAACTCGCGGAAAATCCGCCGACCGAGGGCAGATGTTCTGTTTCAGGCATCTATGGGAGAGTGTTCGACTCTAAATGTACCCTTGCTCCAAAAAATGAGTTTGAGGCGGAGTTCCTATCCAGATTTGAGATGTACCTCAAAGATTCTGTAGGTAAGTATGAAACAACCTGGAGCAGTAATGATTTACTCTATATCCCCCCAACTTCTCTCTCAAAAGTCGTCACAGGCAAGGCTGAAAGTGGCTTCGATATAAAACTTTCCGAAGAGGTTCTAACAGTAACCCCTAAAAAAAGCTTGGAATACTCCTTACCAAAATTTCAGTATAGTAGCAATTCTCCAATCAGTGTGGAGTTGCCTTTCTCCCTCTCTGAATTTTACTCTCTTTATGGCGAAGGCAAGAAGTCTATGGGGCAATGTAAAAAAGAGAGGGATGTGTACGCCTGCGTCATCTCTTCTTTAGACTCTGAAAAGTTCAAGAGTTTTAATGTAGTCGTGAATAAAGACGGAGACTTCATTATCTTCGAGGCAAGTTCTAAGAGAAAAGTGTTCTTTACAGATGGAGTGGATAAATTCGGAGAGCTAAAGTTCAATTTTGCCTTCTCTATACGTGATAGCTGACTTATAGTGTAATCTGGGGCGGGGGGTAAATCTTTCAAAAAGCCTTATATATTTTCCCTGCTTTTTCTCTTGTATGATGCAGGCAAGATATAAGGAGTTTGTAATACGGGTTGCGAAAGAGAGCGGGCTTTCTGAGGAGGAATTGGAGAAACGCATCAAACAGAAGCAAATCTCTCTCGGAGGTCTGGTTTCCTTGGAAGGAGCTTCTCTCATCGTTGCAAGCGAGCTTGGAATCAAGTTCGATGCGCAACGCGTCAAGGTCTCTGGACTCATGGTAGGCATGCGCAATGTAGATATCCTCGGGAAGATTACAAGGATTTATCCTGTGAAAACCTATAAGCAAAAAGATGGCAAGGAAGGTAAGATTGGAAGTTTTATTCTCGCCGATGATACTGGCTCTGTGCGCGTTGTCCTATGGGACACGATGCATACCGCCCTCCTGGAGGAGAAGAGGCTTGAAGAAGGCAACGTTATTTTCCTTAAGAAGGCTGATGTGCGTGGCACTGATATGAAAGAGTTGCACCTCGGCGGAAAAAGTTCGATAGAACATAGTGATGAGGTGATAGAAAATGTTAGAACTTCTCCCAGCAGTGCTTCCTCTTCCAAGATTTCTGAATTTAGGGATGGCGAAAGAACTAGCCTGCGGGCAACGATAGTGCAGGCGTTTCCCCTAAAGTTTTTTCCCTCCTGCCCTGAATGCAAAAAGAGAGTTACAGAGTCAGATGGGAAATATTACTGTCTCGTGCATAAAGAAGTCAAGGAAAAATTCCTTCCAATCATCAACCTGTACATCGATGATGGCACCGCAAGCGTGAGAGCGATAGGTTTTCTTGATGCAGTGAGGAAGCTCTATAATCTGCGTGAGGATGAAGTATCTGACTTAAGGAGTAATGCAGTGCAGGAGGAAGAGCTCCGCGAAAAGCTACTCGGAGAGGAATTCATGTTCGATGGCCGCGTGAGGAAGAACGCGATGATGGACAGAATAGAATTTGTCATCAATTCAGCAAATGCGGTAGATATTGTTGCCCTGATAGATGAATTGAGCAAGGCTACTGGATTGGAGTAAGAAGAGTGAGAGAAATCACTTAACTAATTTCCTGTATTCATTTAGTTCTTTCCTTACCTTAAGAACAGCAGCTCTTGCAGGTTCAAAATATTTCTGAAGCTCTGGTCTTCCCTTAAATCTCTGGTTCCCTTTATCTATCTCACTATTTGCATTTATCACACAATCAAATGCCTTGTCCAGCTTCTGCCGATTGAAAAATTGCCTTGCTCGTGTCAGCCAACCACCAGCATCATTGATTTTACCATGTACGAAGTACAAGTCTTGCACTGTAATTCTGCCTTGATCAAATGCTTTGTTGAAGGCTCCTGTAACTTTTCCCCCTTTCTCAGTATACCCGCTCAGTGAATAATCAACATCGGATTTTTCAAATTTCTTTCTAAGATTATACTGGCTAGAAATAATTGTAATCGCCATGGCTATTGAAGCTACAATTCCTACTACGAGCACGATCGTATCTTCGAGACCCCTCCCTCTTCTTCCCTCTTCTTTATTGGGGTTCCTCTTAAATAATCCCATAAAATCTGTTGTTGGGGATGGTTTTTATACCTTCCTCCAACCACGCAACAAATAGCCAAAAATCACGCATAAATTTATAAGTTTTTGCCGCCTTTCTCATCCAGCAAGGGGAAAATAGGGAAGGGGAAAATGCCAGATAAAATTGAGGAAAAGCCACTACAAGTTGAGCAAGCTGAGCAGAAAGAGCCAGAGCTTGAGCTTACAGACTTGCCCGGGATTGGCGAGGCTACAGCAAAGAGATTGATTTCTGCAGGTTACGTAGACCTTATGAGCATTGCTGTTCTTTCTCCGCGCGCACTTTCACAGATGGCCGAGCTCACAGAGAGCACTGCAAGGAAAGCGATACTTGCTGCAAGGAAGGGGCTTGATTTAGGATTTACTGATGCCAACCAGTTCTTAGAAAAAAGAAAGGAAGTTCTTAGAATAACAACAGGGAGCAAGAATCTTGATGGCCTGCTCGGGGGAGGAGTTGAGACCAAATCCATAACAGAGGCTTTCGGCGCTTTCGGAAGCGGAAAGACACAGGTTGCACATTCACTTGCGTGCTCTGTACAACTCCCTAAGACGAAGAGTGGTGCAGAAGGGATGGCAGTCTATATCGATACAGAAGCGACATTCAGGCCAGAGAGAATCAAACAGCTCGCAAAAGGTTACGGGATGAATCCTGAAGAAGCCCTGAAAAAGATTCTCGTCGCACGTGCATTCTCATCAGACCACCAAATGCTTCTTGCAGAAAAAGTTTCAGACTTGATAAACGGCGGAAATCCTATCAAGCTCGTCATCGTGGATTCTATCATGAATCTTTTCAGAAGTGAATTTGTCGGCAGAGGAATGCTGGCAGATAGGCAGCAGAAGCTTAATCAGCACCTACATCAGCTGCAGAAGCTTGCAGATTCATACAACCTGGCGATTTACATCACAAACCAAGTAATGTCAAGGCCAGACATGCTTTTCGGAGATCCAACAGCGGCCGTTGGAGGGAACATCATCGGGCACGCCTGTCTTACTTCCGATACCCTTATCCAACTTTCAGATGGCAGAATCAGGGCAATAGTGGATTTAAACAAGAATAATTCTTTAATGGCAGCCAATTTCAGCAGGATGAAGCTTGAAGCAGCAGAAAATGATGCAAGATTTGTTAATCCTACCATCAACAAAGTGTATGAAATTAAAGCAGGAAGCACAATAGAAGCCTCTCCACTCCATAGATTCTTCTTGGTTGAAGACTTTTCAGTTAAAGAAGAAGAAGCCAGAAATCTAAAAAATGGAGACTTTGTTTTAATGGCCAGAAAGTTAGAAATAGAGGGAGAGGAGCAGAAGCTGCCAGCAATCACGGTTAAGACTGTAAAGAAGATTTCTAAAGAAGGCCAAAAAGTCATTAAGGAGAAGCTAAGGGAAAACAATGTTACAAGAAAAGAAGTCTGTAAGAAGATTGGAATAACCCCAAGACAATTTAGAAGAGTTCTAAATCAAGAATATCCAACTTATAGCCCGGTAATAGACAGCTTGCAGAATTATCTTGGATTGCATCTTGTTCAACACGTTGCCTTACATGAGACACACAAGCATAGAAACATAATTATGTCGGAAATTTTAGTGCCACAGATAGCGCAAATACTAGGCTATTTCTTAGGGGATGGTAATTTTGAGAAATCTGGGCTTAGATTTAGGGATGAAAGGCTTGAGGTTTTGGAAAATTATAGGCAGTTGTTTAAGGAAATGTTCAATGTAGAAGGAGGCATAACAAAGATGGGGGGCAAGAATTGCTATACATTGAATATAAACTCAGTAGCAATAAAAGAGCTCTTTGAAAAACTCTTCGTTGACTTATTCGATTATATAGGAAAAAGCAAAGAAGAGCATATCGCAGCCTTCATAAAGGGCTTTTCTGATGCAGAGGGCTACATCAGCAAGAAAAGACCGAGAATCACGCTTGCACAGAAAGATAAGGAAATTTTGAAACGTATACAGCTATTATTGCTTAGACTTGGAGTAAGAAGCCATCTCCGCCTTGATGTCGGAAAGAAAAAACATACACATCTAGACATAAGAGATAGAGATGTTTTTGATTATACAAGAATCGGTTTTACAGCAACGGATAAGCAAAAGCTGCTTGAGGGATGGGTAAACTATTGCAGTAATACTTATACCAAAGAGATGACTCCTGTAAAAAGAAAAGAGTTATGGCATCTACTCAAAGATGCTGGCCTGGTTCCTTCAAAGATTATCAAGCATAGACCGGAAAGTTACCAATATGTGAATGTAAGAGAATTGCGCGCAGCTGTAAATACTTTAATGAGAACTGAGATTAAAGATATGCAGATCAAAAGAAAGATGGAATTCTTAATTTCACTTCTTAATGGAGATCTAAGATTCGAGAAGATAAGAAGTATTAGGGAGAAAGCAAATAGTGAGCCACTCTTTGATCTAAGCGTGCCTAAGAATGAGAATTACATTGCAAATGGATTTATTGTACATAATTCAACTTACAGATTATATTTCAGAAAAGGAAAGAAAGACAGCAGGGTCGCAAAACTTATCGACTCGCCGAACATGCCAGATGCGGAATGCTTATTCTTCCTGCGCGAGGCTGGCTTGAGCGATAAGGAGTGAAATTCTAAACAGGTAATTAAATAAATTATAAGGCTGTTAAATAAAAATTAGAAAGTCGATTATACTCTCATCTCAACAACTTTTCGGCTATTTTAGACGCATTTACTAAATTAGTTCTAGTTTTCTGGAGGTCCTCTCTAGGAATGGCATTCCACATGATACCAATTGCTGTGTCTAGTCCTGCAATAGCATTAATGAGCGAACCCTCTACTTTTCTCATATGGGGCTTGATTCCTTTGTAATCTATAAAGTTGAGGTGATGGTTACATAATTTTCCAGCCTTCTCCACTTCTGTTCCAGCATTTACTAGTGACTTCCTTATAGAATCAATACTTCTCATAGCGGGTTCAACCTTATCACTATAATGCGAAATCATTCTTTGTAAAGAATTATCCGCAATACGAATAGACTCACTTATAATTTCTATACGTTGAATATCATCTTGTATTATTTTTATTTCCGCCTTGGTTAGTTCCACCGCTTCTGTTTCCTTGCGTTTTCGTCCAAATATTCCCATACCAACTTTTACGAAATCATATATATATATCTTTTGTCGGGCTATTTGAAAATTAAGGAGTGATGCCCCCACGAGGATTCGAACCCCGATTACAACCTTTTCACTTTCCCTTCTTTCTTGGTGGAGCTTCTTTCGCAAAGAAGGTCCTCCGCAAGGTTGTGTGCTATCCGTTACACCATAGGAGCCTGCATCACCTGATTCTCTTCGCCCGAGGACCAGTAAGATCATAAATCTTTGATGGCATTCCCCTAAGCTTGCCGGCATCTATGATGGTGGCAGCTTTCTTAAATCTTTCAGGGATTTCACCCGGGCTTGTTATGAATCTCTCGCCGGTCTCGTTCACAGATGTTGTGATGAATGGCCTTTTGCTCTTGAGGATTTCCTTTGTAAATGGGTGTTTTGGGATTCTTACTCCGATAGTCTTCCCATTTGGATTTACTTCTTTGCTTACTGCATCCACGCGCTTTAGTTTCAGTATCAAAGTATAGGGACCTGGCAAAAGCCTAAGAAACCTTTCATGTCCCCCGAGCACACAATTCTTCCTTATCCACTCCTTGCTCGCGATGATGGAAAATGGTTTTTTGCTCCTCTTCAGGTTGCGTATCCTTCTTACTGCCAGCGAATTTGTGGCATCGCATCCAATTCCATAGATGGTATCTGTCGGATAGATGAAGATACATCCTTTTCTGATGGCTTTTTGAATGTCGGATTTCATGCAAAGATTTATAAAAGGATTGTTATAAAACTTCTCACTATGATTAAACTGGATAAAGAAAAACTTGTTTGCGCCTCGTGTAAAGAGGGGGTTGGAAGGCAAGGAGTCACATTTCACTGTCCGCAGTGCTCTAAGCGAGAGATGGCGAGATGCCTGAAATGCAGACGGATTTCTTCCAGTTATGAATGTGGAGATTGTGGATTTGTAGGACCTTAAAATGAAAGTCAACAATAGAACAAGCGCTCTTAGAGTTTTCAGAGGATACTTGCGAAGTCGTGCAGACAGCCGCGAAAGTCAAGCGAGTGTTTACGAAGGCAAGGGTTACGACGAGACAAAACAGTAGAGATACAGAATGTTACTCATACAAGTGAAGATAATGCCTGAATCTCCCCAGAGCGATCTGGGTGAGGTAAAGAAGAATGCAGAGCATATCATCGAGAAGCATGGGCAGAAACTGCTTAAGGAGGAGATACAGCCCATCGCATTCGGCCTTAATGCACTGCTTCTTATCTTCACTTGGCCGGATAACGAGAGTCCTGATGTGCTCGAGCAGGAGCTTTCTGCGTTGTCTGATATAAACTCTGCAGAAATTGTGGATGTAAGAAGGGCGATTGGATAAACTTTTAAATAGAGCTCATATCTTGCTACTTGCTACGAAAATGAAAAAGAGGAATCTTTTGGTGCCAAGGCCTTCGCGGTCAGCGCATAAGCTTGTGAAATCTCCATCTGCGCATAAATTTGTAACGATCTTCGCGGCCTTATTCATCGTTCTAACTGTTTTCTTTTTCCTCTCGGGAGTAGAAAGTACTGGGGAGATAGTTGGTGTGGATAAAATCCTTTCTGTGCTTAAGTCTAGGGGGTCTCCAAGCGGAGGATCTGGGTCTGGTGGAGGCACTGGTATAGAACGGGCACTTCCTCCGACATGTGTTGAGAATGATGACGCATTCTTCTCTTGGTATAACAGGCCACCTACAGGTTCAGACACATACAAAAAATTACCGAAAGCCTGCAGAGAAAAATATGGGGATAAGTACATAGCTGCACCAAATCCCGGAGGGAAACCATGCTCTAATTGCTGGCCTTCATCTTCTCCTTCAGTCACAACTCCGTGCAAGAGCAGAAATCAATGGGTGCAGGCTTGTTGTACTGTTAATGGAAAGAGGAGATGTGCGACAGGATATGTAGCAGATGCTTGCCCATCTTGCAAAAACTGCAATCAATTCGATCTGTCAAAGAGTCTATTCAGTGACATCACTGGGGGAAATCCAGGACTTGGGATCTGCAAAGATGGAGAAATAAACCCGATTGAGCCTCCACCGGAATGTAGGTACTAAGTGCGGATTTAATTAGTAATCGCCCTTTACTTTGAACCTTACATTCTTTACTGTTTGATCTGCCACATAGATATCTGCTCCCCTTAGGTTTCTTTTGCCACCAATTTTTCCAGCATAATTAACTCTCATCATCTTTATCTTTGAATTCTTATCCAGTGCCTCTATTGGGATATCATTCCACTTCAGTGGCTGGATGCTTCTCCACTGGCATGTTTTCTCTCCCCTTCGATAATCTACTTCGAGCGCATAGAGCTGTTCTTCCCCCCTCTCTTTTTCATATGGAGCAGATGCAGTTACTGAATTTCCTCTTCTGAATGCCGGAAGCTCTATTTCATAATTATTCGTTCCCCCATACCTTCTTATTTTTCCTCCCTTCATCTCAGATGCCCTAATCGCATCATTGCTCGTTCTCCCCCACTCTATCACAAAATTCTGAGATACGCTGGATGGGGAGATCATCTCCTCCAAGTGTTTTTGCGGAGAGCTCACATTAGCAGAATTAGTTATAGCGGCTGATAAGAGTATTGTGTTTAATTTCATCTGTTGCTTCAAATAATCTCGGATAACCCAGATATTGTTACTACTTTTAGATGAATCATATTTAAAAATCTTTCCCCGCACGCGCCCGGCAGAATTTTTAAATGACAGCCCCCTAAATTAGCGATGGTCAAAAAAGAGCTTAAAGAGGAGCTTTCAGAGGAGCAGATAGCACAACTGAAGAGATTTGCAGAACTTCCTCCTGATAAAAAGCTTGAGTTGATCGAGAAGCAATGCATCTTCTGTCAAATCTCGAAGGGAAGCATCGAGACGATAAAAGTATTCGAGGATTCTGAGATTATTGTTGCACTCGATATAAATCCAGCAGTGCCTGGGCATACCCTCATCTTCCCAAAAAAACATTTTCAGTTTCTCTTCCAGATTTCACCGGAGACGCGAGAGAAGATATTCTCGACGGCAAGTTCTCTCTCCATCTATTTGGTGAATGTGCTGAAGGCAGGAGGCTTCAACTTGTATGTGGCAAACGGTGCAACAGCCGGACAGAAAATGCCCCACTTTGTCCTGCATTTGATTCCCCGCTTTGATAAGGATGGGCTTTCTTTCGATTGGGACGCGAAAAAAGCAAATCAGGAAGAGTTGAAGAAGATTGCCGCCATGCTTAAGACGAGTCTTGAAAAGGAGATGGGTGAGAAGAAGAAATCGTACAAGGAAGAAGCACAGGCACAAAGCGACTCCTCGCGAGAGATTGAGCGTGCCCTGAAATTTAGGAGAAGGGCATAATTATTCTAATCAGGAATTCAAAGAGATTTCCTAAGAGTATTGTAGCCAAAAGAGTGAGCAAAAAGGCAGGCACGAATGGAATCCCATACTTTACAAGAACTTTTTTCTTTGCCCTCTGCAGAAACTCAAGCTCTTTTTTGCTCAGGCCTTCCCATGTTGGCTTTACCACTTTTCCTCCTGCACGCACTTCTCGAGCGAGCCAGTCTCCGAGAGCGAGATCTTTCGGGTGCACTAGGGAAACCATCCCGACTTCCTCGAGGGCTTTTATTGCGGAGTGGATGAATGGAAAGAGTAGCGCGAGTACCGCGAACGGCAGAAGGAAGTAACTTTTTGTGAAGATAGTGAGTATGGCAACCACTATAACAAGAGCCGCTACCGGCAAGAAGAATATTCTTACCTTCCCGCACTTCTTCACAAATTCTGGGAAAAATCTTTTCCTGTTCTTGATGGCAACTACAGTAGTGAAAAGCAATCCATACAAAGACCCCACGATGAGTAGATTAAGGATGAATACGAATGGCATAGGAATTGAGATTACAGCACTTGTGCCTTGGGAGAAAGGAAGCACTGGCGGAGCTGCAAGAATCGCGCCAAGGCCCATCAAAAGTTTTGCATCTCCTCCCGCAAAGATCCTCGCATAGTAGAATAAATTTGCCAGTGCAAAGAAAATGGCAAAGAAAAGCGCCCCCTGAAGGAAGAAGGAGATATCTTTCTCAAGAAGGGAGTAAATCATCCTTGCAACAAGGGCTATGGCAACAAGGGAAATACTTAGCCAGTCAGGAACTTCTCTCTTTTTCAGGTCTGTAACTGTAGCTCCAAGTATCCAGATAAATGCGATTGTAAGCAAAAACCACCCCAACATTTACTCTTCCTTCTTGGCCTTTTAGACCTTCTGACCTCTTTTCCTTACTCTAGCGGGGGGCACTTTTATACTTTGCCTTATTTTGCTCTCAAAAAAATTTATAAATGCATTTGGGCTTTCAAAGCCAGAAATAATGGGAAACATATTAGTGAAAAGAGGGCAATCGACAATCCCTGTAGCTGTCCTGATTATTGTCATGCTTGTGTTCATTCTTATCTATATAATCTCGCTTCCTTTAGAGGATAGGGAAAGACTCCTGAATACTTCTTCAGATAGATCTACAGATGAAGATTTCACTGGCGAAACCATAAGGGTGACTGTTGAAGCCACTGAGTTCTCTTTTGATCCAGACAGGATAACTGTGGAGAAAGGAGACAAGCTCATCGTAACGTTCAAGAATAATGGAGATATTTCACATAACTTTGGTATCCCCTCTTTTAATGTAAGGACAGACACTATAGAACCTGGAGAGAAGGATACTATCACATTTATCGCTAATAAAAGAGGGACATTTACTTTCTACTGCTCTGTTCAAGGCCATAAGGAAGCCGGGATGGAAGGCGAGCTAGAGGTCGAGTGATTTCGTAATCTTAACCTTTGGCCTAAAACAAATGTGTTGAAAAATGGCTGACGCTTCAAGTTTAAAAGGGACTTTGCTCGGAGCAGCGATATTCGGCGGAATAATATTCGCGGCGATTTTCGCAGTCCTTTTCGGAATTACAGGGATTGTGATTTTCGGATTTTCGGGAGTTTTCGGAATTCTTGCTGGCGCTGTGATGGGGCTAGTGATAGGCGCTGGTCTTGGAATTTTGTTCCTGATTATAACCACAGAGCCTTCTTCTAAGTCTCAAAAAGCGATAAGGACTATTACTTTCGCAGGAATCTTTGTCGGCGTTGGAGCTTTCATCGGATACTCTTTCTCGGGAGGACTTGGAGGGATGATAATCGGTGGGATTGCTGGAGCCGCTTTCGGTTTTATCTTCTCTCTTCTTGCACCTGAGACGCAGACAACAGTCATAGTCTTCATAGGAATCGGCCTAGTCGCAACCCTTGCCTTCATCTGGTGGAGAGCTGGAGCATTTGAGGTCTTCCTAGGCCCCCTTGGATTTAATCTTGACAGGGTCACAATTGGAATTCAGAAGGGAATGCGTTGCATGCTTGATCCTGTCGAATGCTTCTTCAAGCCATTCTACGACTGGAGCGAGCCAAGCGTTACAGAAAACAAGAAGGAGGAAGTGCAGGTTCGGGTTGATTTTTCAGAATCAAAGTCTGTGTTCTTTGAAGGGGAAGATGTGATTGTCAAGGCGGCCGTCGTTGTTACAAATCCTTTTGATGAGGAGTATATCATAGAGCCGCGATGTGTTGCAGATGACGAGGAAATGGAGATATTATCCTCTCCATTAATCCGGGGCGGAGTTCTCACCTTCGGAAAAAGTTCTATCGAGCAGAGAGCTTCTGTGATATGCAGGAAAAAGGGAGGACTGAAAATCTCACAGGAAAATTCCGTTGGAGAAGAAGTAACTGGGGATATAAAGAAAGAGGTCGAATCTCATGATTTTGAATTACGCTTATTGAGGGATATTGTCACAAAAACAGAATGGAACATCTACACTATGCACGAAGATGCACTCGCGCTCAAAGAAGATCCTTTCTCTGGCATCCAGGAGAATTTGCGGGGAAGGACAGTTCTGAGCAAGATGAAGTATGAATCTCCACTGAAGGTTTCTATCGGAAGCGACAATGACCAGCCATTATTTGAGGGGAGCTGGCCATTCTCTGTAGTCTTGAGAGAGCAGGACATTAATGGAAATATCACATCGATCAAAAGCTTGACTCTTGAAGATCCGAAGAGCAAGACGGTGCGATTTACCCAGCCATGCGAGCTTGATGAGGGCTTTGATTCTTACTCGCTAAGTTCGAGCAAGCTGGACACGGCGACTAGAATCCTGAGATTAAAAGATGTTCCAATAGATATTCAGTGCACATTGCAGATTGGAGGCCTTGATCCCTCAAGGCTGGCACCGGAGAAATCAGTTGTGCGCGCAAGCGCAGAATTCCAATTTGAATCTGTCTATGAGCTTCCGCTCACTGTCCTGGAAGAATCAGAAAGGGAAAAAGTCACAGGATAACTATTTTAATAAATCAAGCAAGTAATATACTATAAAAAAGGAAGAAAATGAAAACACATCACGCATTGGCGCTCACACTTTTGCTGGCACTCCTCGCCTTCGGGCAAGCCGGATGCAGTGCTTCAAATCCTTTCACCTTTCCGGGTGGGGGAGGGACAAACAGCAAGGCAGGTACGATTGGTCTTGATTTCTCTTTGCTTCCAGATGCGCCGCCTGTAAAAATAGAGCCTGACGCAGAATTCCAGGTCATCGCTAAGATAGAGAATTTTGGGGAGATTCCAACAACTGGCGAGCTCTGCGTTGAAGATACTGTAGATGATATTTACGGTGGAATAGGGAAAAATTGCGAAATCTTCTCTATCGCTTCGGCATCTCAAGACAAAGGCAAGGTTGTTCCGAGGAGCGAAATAATCTCGCTTCCTTCAGAAGGAAGTTCTTTTATGTATCGGGGATTGGATAGTCAGCCAACTACAATCTCTACTTCCATTTTGTATCAATACTCTACTGACTTCTCACAAGTGATATGTGTGAAAGATCCGCTCAAGCAGACAACAACCTCCTGCAAGACCTCTGAAAGCATCTCTTCTAAAGTAAAAGCACCTCTTGGAATTTCCAGCATAGAAAAGAATGTTTTCCGCATCTCTGATGGGCAGGTGAAACTTTCTGTGAAGATAAACCTGAAGAAACAGGTGAATGGGAAGTTGCTGCTTCCGGGAGCTGTCTCCGGATTCAATGAAGAGGCTGTGAATAAAGTATTTGTCAATGACGTCAGTTTTGGGCCATATTCTTTGGAATGTGATACAGATGGAAGCACTTTAGAAGTGCTGACCGAAAGGGTTTTAAGGTGTACGGGGGTGATTAATTCTGAAGGAGTCATAGCCCATCCGTTAAGGATAAAGCTGGATTATACAGTAGAAGCGGTGAAGACCCATACCTTGTTCGTAGAATCTGAAGATAAACAACGTTAAAAAATAAAGGAGACAAAAGAAAGAGGAAAATGAAAACAACACATATTCTCGCACTCACACTCATACTCGCCTTGCTTGCCTTCGGGCAAGCCGGATGCAAAAGAGGGGGGCAGCAAGCCTCGGGAACAGAAGGCCTTGCTCTTGAACTGGTTTCTGGCGCTCCTCCATCGCAGGTAAGTAAGGGCCAAGACTTTAGATTCATGGTCACGCTTGAGAATAAGGGGAGTTATGATGTAAAGGCAGGAGAGGCACAGGTATTTCTTGGAGGATTCTTTCCTGAACTTTTTTCGCTGTCGCAGACTGAACTGGTAAAGCAAAACAAAGCAGAGCTCAAGAAGGCCCTTCGTGCATCTGGAGTTGCTGGCGGAAGGGAGAATATCATCTTCACTGATAATGCGCGCTATACGGGACAGAATGTGAATTACGATCAGAAGATTTCCTACAAATCATGCTATGTATATGAGTCAGATGTGAGGGCAGACATCTGCTTTGCTTTCGAAGGATCGCAGGTATGCTCTCTAAGTGCAGGAGCGAAAGATAAGGAAGGCAAGCTTAAGGGTGCAACAATAGGGGATGGACCATTGCAGATCACTTCTTTGACCGAAGAGAGAAGTGGACAGAATGTTCTCATTAAATTCGTTGTTGAGAATAAAGGAAGAGGAAAGGTTTATGCGCCAACTGCAAACTGCGCAACCCCAGAGCCTTACTTAGAGAATGCGATCCTCGCAGCGATAGAGACAGAAGAGCCTCTTGATTGCAAGCCTACATTGAGCGGAGAGAAGAGCGGCGAAGGAAGAGTTGGGAGCACGATCCTGTGCAAGAGGAACATGCAGGGCGCTTCAGATCATGTAAGCCCTATAAGATTCCGCTTGAGGTACAAGTATGTGGAGACTTCTGAAGCGACGCTGAAGGTTACTGAGTAAGCTTCTTTAGAAAACAAGAAAAGCTACACCCAAAAAATTGTTCTTCAAAAACAGTTCTGGATAAGGTTATTAAATCAGCCTCGAGTCCCATCAAGATGGGATGGTGGATATTTGGGAAGAAGAGGGCAAGCGCTGACGAGGTGTACAAGAAGAAGAGCCTCGAGATGTTTAAGAGTTCTAAAGAAGTTAAGAGGATGCTGGATTCTTGTGAGAATCTAATTAAAAGAATTTATAACAGCCATAGTAAAATAAGGATAGTGTATTTAAATCGACCAATATGGGATTTTGGTTCCGGTCCGGAGTATTGTTACGAGATTGTAAGCCACATAAAAAGTTTATACTTAAAGATATTGGAGCTTGTAGGATCTGCCAAGAAGTCTATTAATTCTGGAAATATAGCGGGGGTCATAAGTTACATTGAAGATGTCGAGGGGGCCCTATTTTCGATAAACTTTGAACTCCAAAAACTTAGGAGGGGGGTGGAATATGAGATAACTCTCACTAAAAAAGGTAAATATCTGGAGCATAGCCAAGATTATTATATCTCTTTACACGCGATAAGCGAGTCTAAAACTGCAATTGACTCCAGTAAAAATCTCCCAAAAATAGCTTCTCTTGCGCGAGAAATAAAGCTCCTTCTCCTCCGGGAGATAAAAAAACAAAAAGAAACAGAGAAAGCCTCGAAAGAACTCCGTGATATACTAAACCAATCAGAAATAGCGAGCCATCCAGAAGTGGAAAAAGCCCTAGATGAACTTAGCGGGAGATAAGAACTTAATGTTACTTTCTCGAATTGATGAAATACACGAGCACAAGCGCCTGCACCGGGCCGAGCAGCAACAGGTTTATCACCCACCCAACATATGGGATCTGATTTATCAAGATCGATGTGATGGTTAGGATAAGGAAGAGCAGGAGAGCATCAACATAGTTCTTCTTCACAAAAGCGAAGCTTTCTTTTATCGATGCGAAAACCCTCATATCTTTCATGACTAGGAAATATGGAGCGAAGGCAAAAAAGACGAAGAAGAGCATCAATACGAGTAGAATTAAGATTATGGCGATTAATTGTGCTGCCGGAACTGAATCATACAAAAACTTATTCGCAGTAAATAATACGGCCAGGAACGGAACAAGCACTATCACAAGGATGCTCAATGTTGCGCCAAGAAATCTAAACCAGTATTTTCCTCCAGTGCTGAACATCACTGAAAGCCGTGTCTTTCCCTTGCTTGCGATTTCCGAGGCCATTCCGATAATCCCACTAGATAAGAATGATGAGCCCGCAAGCAGTACTAAGACTAGAACTATAGAAACGATGGCAACCATCCCGAGCGTTGCAGGATCAAGTTGAAGGTTCTCTACATTTGTGCCGGTGACGGGAGTAATTGTGGCGATGAATACCGCGGCGACAATTATCAGGAACAGGAGCAGGAAGATGAATGGCAGTGCAAGATTGAGATTCTTGAAATAGGTTGAGAAGGATTTTCCGATGAGGCTGAATATGCCCTCTTTTCCTTTCCTCTTTTCTGCGCTCTTTGCCATCTCCACAATAGGAAATTTTCATTTAAAAACTTTCTTTTTGCTGTTCATGTAAATTATTTTTCTTTGATGGACATTTCTTTTTCAAAAAAGAAAGGTCCTATGGACTCGGCGGGAATCGAACCCGCATCTCTGCCATGCGAAAGCAGTATCTTACCATTGGACCACGAGCCCTTTAAGCTTCTTTAAGAAAGAAGCTTATGCAAGAAAGAACTCTAAGATTTAAAACTTACCTGAAAAGCCTGGCTAGCTGGAAATCTACCCTATGGCCCTTCCGATCGAGCCAAAGGCTTTTGCAAACCATGGTGCCAGATTTATCAGTATCAAAAGAAGGCTTACAAATGAGACGAATGAAAAAATCTTCTTTGCTCTCTTCTCATCCTTCATGAAAGAACCGAGGCCGACTAGAAGCATTCTTCCTCCATCTATAGGACCTAGTGGGAGCAGGTTGAAAAGACCGATTCCAAGTGAGAGTGCGAAAAGCCAGAAGAAAAGCTGGCGAAGCCACATCATGAAACTGAAATATGCCTTGCTGGTCTCCCGCTTCGGCTCAAGCTTCGCATCAATGCTTATTCCGATAAATCCCTTGCTCTGGTTCTGGGGATTCTTATCTGTTTTTAGTGTGTAGGTTTTTCCTCCAGATTTTATCTCAAGGATGTCATTTGGCTCAAGGCTTGCAAGAACCGAGGAAACGTTCTTTGGTGAAGCATCAAGGCCATTCATACTCTCTATGGTCTGCCCTTTCTGGAGGCCTGATAGGAATGCAGGGCTTCCATTAACTACATCTGCGATCTCAAAATTAACATTTCCCATCGAAGCAACATAAGGTGCAATCAGGAAGGCGAATATGAGGAAGAACAAAATTCCTGTGATGATGTTAGAGAATGGCCCTGCAGCGAACACTGAAAGTTGCGCAGCCCTGCTCTTTTTTGCCAGCTGTTTCTCATCCGGCTCTACAAATGCAGCAGGGATGGGGCCAAAGAAAGCAAAGCCAGAGCTCTTCACCTTGATTTTATGCGCAACTGAAAGAAGTGCATGAGAGAATTCATGAATTACAGCAACGATGAAGATGCTGATTATCCAATACGTAAAGAGCAGGGGAGGAAGGCCAGGAATCTTCACGAATGGAAGCACTGGAGCCACAACTGGGGCTGCTTCTGGCTTGATGAAGACGTTCACGCTTCCGGAAGCGAGAGTATAGAAAATGAATGCCATTCCGATAAATCCGAGAACAATCCCGATGTATCCCAGGACAATGAAAAGCTTCTCGCGCTTGCGCACAATCTTCTTTGAAAGCGCAAGACCGAGCTTTGTCTTATAGAGCGCGACAATCCCCTGGAACTCAATCTTCTTTTTGTTCCTGAAGTAGAAAATTACGAGAAGAAAGGCAAAAATTCCGAATAAGATAAGATCATAATTAACCATTTTTCTTTAATATTTCATCTAGTTTCAATTTCAAACCTGTAAGTCTCATACACCTTATTTGCAAGCAGACCTTTGCACATCTCATCAACCCTTCTTTCCAGGCTTTTTCTGGATTTCGAGGATTGAAGTTCCAATTCTATATACTTACTTTGCGTAACATCTTTGACTTCGGCGAATCCATTCCTGATGAGGTCCTCTTTTTTTGAATCTGCTGCGCCATTTAGATACTCTGGCCTCATGAATATGTATATTTTGGCCTTCACCATTATCCTCGAGATTACGTCTTCTTCCTGATAGGCCTGAACTCATTCCTTCCGCAGCGCCTGCACTTTACCCTCTTTTCGATGATGTGCTTTGGAGTGGCCCTTCTCTTGAGCGAGCAGCGCTTGCACACAAATATGTTCTTGTAGAGCCTTTGTTGCGCAACTGGAATCTTTACCATTTTATTTTTTGATTTTCAGGGTATTTTATTACCTCTAACCCCGCTCCTTTTTAAAAGTGTTGGTTCGTTTTAGATTATGGAGCGTTAGGACTCTCTTTAGCTTCTTTTCATATTGGTTAAATGGGTCATCTAAACTTACGTATCCATACTTTGTGTCGACTTCTTCCCAATCTATGGATGTGATGATCCTTTTTCCGACAAGGTTTCCTCTGCACCATGCCCTAGTATCTCTCGGCGGAGTAAAAGTGGCCTCTTTGATCTCCTCATCGCTCACAATCCTGTCCATACAGCCTTGATCCTGGAGCGCATAAAATAAACTTTCTTCCTTGTCTATTGCGCTGTACATCAGATCAATGCTTCTTAACTTGTCCACTTCAACTTTTCTTTCATCATTGGCACAAATATCTACTAGGCCTTTTTTAGCGACCCAATCCACTTGTCTCGAAAGCGCTGTGAAGTCCTTCCTTTCCAGCAAATCCAGAGTTCTTTCCCATCTTGCAAGGATGTCATCTGTTTCGTCATCCACTCCCTTATACTCCATCGCCCTCTCGAGATACATCCGCTGGATATCTATAGCAGAAATAGTTTTCCCATCGTCTCTTCTTCCAATCCATCTTCTTGATTGGTCTTCAGATATATTACGCAAGGCTCTGAGTGGATCTTCAAGCCTGATTTTTTCCTCTAGAGTACCGTCTTCAATCATATCCAGAACGAGTGAAGTTGTCCCGACTTTCAGATATGTGGCGATTTCGGACATGTTCGAATCCCCAAGAATAAGGTGGAGCCGCTCTCCTATAGTTGTGTGCGGCTCGCCTTTCAGATGGACTATGGCCCTATTTGTGGCAGCGCTTGTGCCTGTGCTGAACTCCTCAGTCATCTTCTGCGCTCTCTGCGATAAATTGTATTTCATTTCTCCATCGCTATAGAACTCAACCCACCCTGCGCCTGCAAAAATCTGCCGCGTTACGAGGAATGGGATTAATGGTGCAAGCTTTTCTTCATTGAAGATTTCCTTCTTCACCAAGTAGTTCTCATGGCAGCCAAATGTCTCCTCTCCACGATACCCTAAATTATTCTTATACAGTTCTAACTTTGGCGACAAGGCTTGCGCGATGACTTCACCTGTTTTATCGTACTTCACCAAGTCACGCACACTTGCACATTCTGGAGTTGCATATTCGGGATGATTTCCTGAAACACATACATAATATCTTCCGCCATTCTTAGTGAATCCTTTAGAAGGAACTTTTTTTGCTATATCCTCCGGACTCTCTAGAACTGGAAGAACTCCAAATTCTGTTTCAAGCCCATAAATCCTGCCGGTCATTTACTTAGAACCCCACATTACAAATTTCTGATCAATTTATAATCCTCTTGACAACACATTTCCCCATGACTTTCCAGTACTCTACCTGCTTCCCGTCCTGCGCCTCGCTTTGCACATCCTCATCCAGATCCGCATCAAATGTCTCGAAGGTCTCAGAGTCCATGATGCTCGCTTTGCCCTCATCGCAATGCAGGATCTGGCCTCTTCTCTTCTCGATGATCGGTATAGGTATATTCTCATGTCCTGGCTTTACGATGATCCTCTTCTGCCCATCCAGCAATCCGACGGCCTCGACTCTTGCCTTGCTCGCTCCGTGCTTTCCGGTCTTGCTTATATCTATGCTTTTGACGACACAGGGTTGATTATCTATTATCACATAAGATCCCTTGCGCAAGGATATAACCGAATCAAATCTCGTTTCCATGTTCTTTTTTCCACCTATGGCTAATTTTTCCCTTGTTTCCACACCGCCTTAAGAAAGAACAATTTAAAAACATTTCTTTGTTTTTTACTTTTAATATGGAAAAAGTCAAAGAGAAGGATTTCATCGAGCTTGAATTTACTGCAAAGACTGAAGAGGGCAAGGTTTTTGATACTACGAATAAGAAAGATGCGAAGGAAGCTGGCCTCCCTGCTGATGCAGATTACGCTCCCGTGAAGCTTTGCGTTGGAGAAGGGCAGCTTTTGCGCGGATTGGACAAGCAGCTTATCGGAAAGGAAGTAGGAAAAGGATATGAAATCCAGCTTTCTCCAGAAGAGGCATTCGGCCAACGCGATTCAAAGCTAGTGAAGATAATTCCGCTGAAAGTTTTTCACGAAAAACAGGTAAATCCTTACCCAGGTCTTGCGCTCGCGATCGACAATCTGATTGCTACTGTGCGCGCTGTAAGTGGGGGAAGGGTAATCACTGATTTTAATCATCCTTTCGCCGGGAAAAAGATATTTTATGACTTAAAGATACTACGCAAGATAGATGAAGATAAGGAAAAGATAGGGATCTTGCTTCAGAGATATGCGAGAACAGACAAATTCTCCCTCAAAGAGCACGAGATCCTGCTTGAAAAGAAGCTCGGCACGGATTTTACACGTGAATTGGAGAAGAAGATAAAGGAGCTTGTGGGGGATTTCAAGGTAAAAGAGGACACAAATGTGGAGAAAGAGGCCGCAAGACTGGAGGAAGAGGGCACGGGGCAGGGAGAAATGGGCACGGAGGATGGGAAGAAATCCGGGAAGAGGGATAAAGAGGGCAAGAAAGTGGAGAGCACTGATTCTGAAGGCAAGGAGCAAAAAGCGCCCGAAAAGAAAAAAGTTTAAATATCTTTTTTACCCCAACCTCGTATGTATGAAAAAGAAGAGTTGCGGTTCGAGATAGAAGAACCTAAGAATATTGAAGAGGTTGATAAGGAATTACGCAGATTTCTTGAGCTTCAAAAAGCGCGAGTAAAGGTTTTCGGCGTAGGTGGGGGAGGGAACAATACTCTTGCCCGTATGATGGAAGTCGGCATCAAGGGCGCTGATATGATCGCCGTCAATACCGACGCACAGGACTTGCTTTATACAACTGCCTCTGCTAAGATTTTGATCGGAAAAGAGCTCACATTCGGTCTTGGAGCAGGAAGCAATCCAAAGGTAGGTTTTGATGCGGCCAAAGAGAGCGAAAGCGAAATCCGAAAGAGGATGCAGGGCGCTAATCTAGTCTTCATCACCTGTGGACTTGGGGGAGGAACTGGAACAGGAGCAGCCCCTGTAATCGCCGAAGTGGCAAAGAAGGCAGGAATCCTTACCATAGCAGTTGTTACCTTACCATTCACTATTGAAGGTAAAAGGAGATGGGAGAATGCGATGCTCGGTCTTGAGAGGCTTGAGGACCTTGTAGACACGCTGATTGTGATACCAAATGACAAGCTTCTTGAACTCGCTCCGGATTTACCGCTTCAGACTGCATTCAAGGTTGCAGATGAGATTCTTACAAATGCAGTGAAGGGAATTACAGAACTCATCACTTCGCCCGGTCTGGTTAATGTTGATTTTGCAGATATCAAGACAGTTATGACGAATGCGGGGGTTGCTATGATCGGAGTTGGTGAATCAGACAGTAAGCACAGGGCAAAGGAAGCTATTGAAAAAGCAATAAATAATCCTCTGCTCGATATAGACATCGAAGGATCTTCAGGGGCTCTTGTGAACATCGTCGGCGGAAAAGATATGAGCCTTGAGGAGGCCAAAGAAGTCATTGAGTATGTAAGCTCTAAGCTTGATTCAGACGCGAAATTTATATGGGGAGCAAGCCTAAGCCCTGATATGGGTGCAAATTTGCGTGTCATGCTCATCATGACTGGAGTGAAGTCGCCACAGATTTTCGGCGCGCTCGCCGCGCGCGAAGAGAGGGAGAAGGGAGCCGCAAATGAGCTTGGAATCGAGTTTATTGACTGAAAATGGGATATGATAATTATACTTTAATTCTCGGAGAAGGAATCCAAGATAGGGGAAGAGTTCTTAGCGCACTCGAGAAAACTGCTCAAGAATGTGGGTGGAGATTCATACAAGAAAAAGTATATGGTTCAGGGAGTGGCGATGAGACGAAACAGACTGCTACCCGTGTTTACTTGTCCGGACCACTTTTAAAGAAAGTGACTTTGCAGATGTCGCCTTCAGATAAGATAGATCGTATTGACATTTTAAGGGGCATGGGTTATGGCTTCGCCAAGGATTTGAATATTCTTGCTTATACAGAAAAGTTTGCACATAACCTGCATACCTTACCTGTCCTTGTTTGAACAGAATTCTCCGAAAGTAAAAGTTTTAAAACCTAAAATTGTCTCTAAATCGTACCGACACAGAAAAGAGCACTGAAAATAGCAAAAGAAAAATGAACTTCAAAAACATTCCTAGGAAACTTGCATCCTTCACTGAGCAGAGCAAGCGCGTGTGGCAGATAACGCGCAAGCCTTCGATGCAGGAATTCAAGATTGTTGCAGCTGTTTCTGCGATAGGAATCGGGATTGTCGGTCTTCTTGGCTTCTTGCTCTATGCCTTATGGCAGCCTCTTGGCGGAATTTTCAGATAGTTATTCTCGGATAGTTATTCCTGGATAATCTATCCAGATAAATTAGAAACCTGTTTTTCCTCTGCTCATGAACCCAAGGAATTTGGAGGCTTTTCTAAGGAAGCCCTTGACTCCTGCCCTGAAGTTGTCATATGCCTGCGCTCTTTCCCATGATCTGAATTTACCATAAGCCTCACTAACATTGTACTTTTCAGCAGCCTGCTTTAGAATTCTTTTTCCTTCCTCGTACCATTCTGGTTTTCCGATCATACTGCTTCTATCTTCAGAATCATATGCTAATGGTGGCTCTTTGTGGATATTCACGGTGTCTCCAATGCTCCCGTCTATAGGAAAAATTGCAGAAAAAGGAGAACCAATCTTTTCTGCTATATAGTCGCACTTGATTGCATCTTTATGCATAGTCAAATAAGGCATCCAAGCATTATCGCCGCTCAGTTCAATCATCGGTTGAGTTGTCAAGAAGAAAAGATCCAGCATATCTCTATGCAGAACTCCACCCGATTTTGTGTACCGGATAAATAATGCATCATTCATCAAGTAAAATCCATTCTCATCCGGCCTGAACTCTACCTCAAGCGGAGCTTCTGCAAGAATCCTTTCCAGGTCGAAATCCCTCTCCACAAATTCTTCACTCCCTGTGCTCTCATCAAGGAATTTTTCCGGAACTAAAAGTCTCATCTGGAAAATAACTAGCTAAAACTTAAATACCTTATGGGTTTTCCCCGTTCATGAAAGGGATTAAAGAAAAAAAGACTAAGAACTTGGTTGTTCTCGGAGGAGGCACAGGACTTTTTACTCTTCTCTCTGGACTTAAGGATCTTGATTTTAATATAACTGCAATAGTCGCGACATCTGATGATGGTGGCTCTTCCGGAGTGCTGCGCGATGAGTACGGAATTCTACCTCCCGGCGATATACGCAGATGCCTTGTAGCCCTCTCGCACTCGGAAAAATCTCTGCGTCAGCTTTTTGAGTTCCGGTTTCAGCGCGGAGGATTGAAGGGCCATTCTTTCGGAAATCTTCTCATCACTGCACTTAGGGAGATAACCGGGAGCTTTCCCGCGGCGATCGAAGAGGCAGCACGCCTTCTTGGTGTAAGAGGAAAAGTTCTTCCTTCAACCTTGAGCAATGTAAGGCTTTGCGCAGAGCTTGAGAATGGCCGTGTTGTTCGGGGACAGGTGGAGGTGAGCAATATCAAGAGGAACTTTAACTCTCCGATAAAGAGGCTTTTCCTATCCCCAGATGCAGAAGCATATCCTCAGACACTTAAGGAGATCAAAGAGGCAGATTTGATAGTGCTTGGCCCCGGGAGTCTTTATTCCTCTGTCCTGCCGAACTTGCTGGTAAAGGACATCGCCCCAGCAATCTGCACTTCTAGGGCAAAAAAGGCCTATGTCGTGAATATCATGACCCAGCCTGGAGAGACAGATGGTTTTTCCGCATCAAAACATGTTGCTGAAATCGAGAGCTATCTTGGAGAGAAATTAGACTACGCTATCGTCAATACGGCCCCTGCGCCAAAAGATTTATTAAAGCGGTATGAGGAAGAATTTAAGGTACAGACAGAGCCTGATGTTGGGCACATCGGAGCGAATGTCATTAAAGGCGATTTTCTCCGAAAGAAAAACCTTTTAAGACACGATTCACTAAAACTGGCTAAGGCCATCGCCAGCATCAGATTGTAACTGCGGTTGTAGAAGAAAAATGATTTTTGTTCTGAAAGTAACAACAAATAAGGAAGAACAGGCAGTTGATTTGATAGCAAGGCGTGTCGAATCCAAGGGCTTGAAGATATACTCTGTCATAAGGCCCCATGGCCTACGAGGTTACATCGTCGTGGAAGCAGAGAACAGGAAAGAAGCAGAAGAGGCTTTCAAGAACCTGCCGTATGTCAAGAATCTCCTGAAAAATCCCGCGGGTTTTGACGAGATAAAACACATGCTCGAAACCTCTGTTGAAGAGATGAATATAGAGAAGGGCGATATCGTCGAAATCATTGCAGAGCCCCTAAAGAGAGAAAAAGCACGCGTCGTGAGAATCAACAAAGCAAAGGAAGAAGTTGTCATCGAACTTCTTGAGGCAGCTGTCTCGATACCTATAACTAGGAAGATAGATGATGTCCGCGTCATTCGCAGAGAGGCTGATGGCCCAGAGAAAGAAGGAAGCGACGACTTCAATTAATCTTTCCAAGAATAATCTTGTGGGATAAAGTAAAGATAAAGAAAACTCAAAAATGCAACTTAAATTATTGGTCGAGGGCGGAAATGCCAAACCTGGCCCATCACTTAGCCAGCAGCTCGGTCCGCTTGGGATCAATCTCGGGAAACTTATTGCGGATGTGAATAAAGCCAGCGAGAAGTACAAGGGGATCAAGGTTCCAGTCATAGTTGAGATAGATCCTGTAACAAAAACATTCACTGTCTCACTAAAAACCCCCCCAACCTCTGAACTGATAAAAAAAGAGCTCGCACTCGCAAAAGGAGCTGCAGATAGCAAAGCAAAAATAGGGAATTTCGCAATCGAACAGGCAATCAAGGTTGCGAAAGCGAAACAGGAGGATATGTTAGTTAATTCTTTTAAAGAGGCTGTTAAGAATGTGGTCGGGACTTGCACTTCTCTTGGAGTGCTTGTTGAAGGGAAAGAGCCTAAGGAGACAATCAAAGATATAAATGCAGGAAAATATGATTCATTAATCAGCAAGCAGATCACCGAAGTGAGCGCTGAGAAAGCACAAATTCTCGAGAAGCAGCTTGCTGAAGTTAAGGCAATCCTCGAGAAGAGAAAGAAGGCTGAAGAGGCTGCGAAAGCTGCTGAGGAGGCAAAGGCCAAGAAGCCTGCAGAGGCTGAGAAGGCAGAGGCAGGAAAAGAAGCTGAAGAAGGCAAGGCCGCAGAAGGCAAAGTGGCCAAGGCTGCTCCAGAAGCAGAGAAAGCGAAAGCCCCTGTGAAAGGTAAGGAAGCAAAGCCAGAGGCCAAGAAGAAGTAAAACTTAAGACTACGTCTGGGATCTAGAAAACCTGGCCTAAATCAAGGCACAGCACAAAAGAAATTATTTAAAAGGATTAATCCTGTTGCTCTTGAGTGGGGCTGTGGTCCAGCTTGGTCTAAGATCCCAGCCTTGGGATGAAGCTTTTAAAAAAAGCTTCTGCAAAACAAGAGAGCTGGTGACCCCGGTTCAAATGGACCTTTCTTGGGAAGAAACGTCCACGAAAGAAACCAATGGAAGGGCCTTGAAAGTCCGGGCAGCCCCATTCCAAAAATTTAAAAGACAAAACAACCTGAACGAAAAATGAACTCAACGAAAAGATTTGGCCCGAGGTATGGATCAACTGTCAAGAAGAAAGTCGAGAAGATTGAAGTGAGGCAGTACAAGAAACATAAATGCCCGTTCTGCAGCAGGTTCGCGGTAAAGAGGGTTTCAGTAGGCATTTTCAACTGCACCAAGTGCAAAAAGAAATTTACAGGACAGGCTTATTGGCCTTAAGCTTCTTTCAAAAAGAAGCTTATGCAAGAAACACTTAAGCAAAAGAAGCTTATGCAAGAAACAAAAACTCAAAGAAAAAATAAATCAAAGAAAATCAAGATAAATAAAATGGCGAATTACAAATGTTTCAAGTGTGGGAAGAAGATTGCACACAAGGCTTTGCAGAAGACCAAAGGTAAATGCACTTACTGCGATAGCAGGATCTTCTATAAAGTAAGGAGCACGGTCACGAGAATAAAGGCAGATTAAGCCCTTTCTCACATCTAAACACACAAAAACGCACGCACGCGGAAACACGCGTGTTTCTTGCGAGCCAGTACCAAACACAAAAATAAAGCAAAATGGAACAAGACATAGATGAAAAAGTAAAGGAATTACAACTGCTTGAGCAGAATCTTGGAAACCTGCTTTTCCAGAAACAGACATTCCAGCTTGAACTTGGAGAAGTGACGTCTGCAAGCGAGGAGCTTGAAGCAAGTAAAGGCGATGTGTTCAAGATTGTCGGGAATGTGATGATCAAAAGCAGCAAGGAAAGGCTGAAAAAAGAACTCGATGAGAAGAAAGATCTGATCTCTCTTAGGATGAAAAGCATCGAAAAGCAGGAAAGAGCGCTTCAGAGCCATGTTGAGGAGTTGCGCAAGACCGTGTTGAAGCATATGAAGTAAGATACGGCAAAATATCGCTAAAAATGAGTGGTACTCTCTAAAAGCCGGAAGAAACAGAAATATTTATAAACTTTAAGGCACGTTAAATAACATTCTGATAAAAAAGAAGGTAAAATGGCAGGATTGATGGATTGGTTGGGAAGCATGTTTTCTTCTAAGGAAGAAGGCGAGTATCTCGAGGTTGAAACAGGACAGGTCGGAGAGAAGGCGAAAATCTTGATTAGGCCTTTTGTTCTTCGTGAATTCGATGATGTCAAAAATGTTCTAGAGACCCTTCGAAATGGCTACACTATCGCAATAGTTGATGTCAAGCACCTTCGTGATAGGGATGTCTTTGAGCTTAAGAGGGCTGTAGGGAAGATTAAGAAGACCTGTGATGCCCTTGAAGGAGATATCGCTGGATTCGATAACCTTATAATCGTAACCCCTGCATTTGCAAAGATTCACAGGGGAAGGGGCGCACCCGCACAGGTAGGCACTACGGGACAAGCTGCTCCAGAGGACACAGGAGCTCCAAGAAGGCCTATCGATAAGTACTAGGTACTTTAAAGTTTAAAGTGCTGATTCTAGATCCTCTTTTGTAGGGATTTAGTTACTTTCTTGCATAAGTGCTCGGAACATCTGTTCCGGCACGCCAGAATCCTCCGGATTCTGAGCGCTTCTCGCAAGAAGCGCTTCCGCGCGCCGGAATGAGTGCACGCTCGGAAAGCAGAGCTTTCCGGCGTCCCGAAGCTTCGCTTCGAGGATTCCGGTGCGTTTTGAAAGAAGCTTAATTCTCTCGATAATTATAAATAATTTTCCCCCATTGTTTTGAGTTAAGATGGTGAAGGCAAATATACTGAGGCAGCAAACAATTCTTCTTCCTTCAATGGCTTCTCTTGATGAGGACAGCTTCAAGGACTTTGTAAGGTGGAGCAATGAAGTTGGTGCTGCAAGCATTCCACATGAACAGTTTAAAGCGGCCGCTATAGGTCAAGTTAGTTACACCGCTCCTCTTGAAGAGGTGATCGAGCAGGAACTAGAGGCTGGAGGGGTGAAGATGATTGCGAAACTTACTCCTACTTATTTTCGGCCCCCATACAGCGATGTTCTGGATAAATTTGGCGCCTATCTCTTTATAACCAAGGCACACCCAGAAAGAGGTATAGAGAATGACGGACTGAAGAAAATCGGCGATGAAATGTACATCTCGGTAGATCTTGCCCTTGCATCGCTTCAGCAAGAGAGGGATAAGGTATTCAAGGAAAAGAGGAATGTAAAGAAGGAGNNTGCTCCAGAGGAGCTGGTGGATTATATTCCTGAAAGCGTGACCATCATTTACAACACAAATTATGGTGCATTCACAGAATCAAACGCAAGAGCAGCACTCCAATCTAAAAATTTTGTGGCAAAGGGAAATGAAGCCGCGAAGAGTTTCAAAGAAAGATTGCTTAATGATTCCCTTGCAATTATTGGAGACACGCCAAAACAGATGGAGGTGGTCGATTACCCGCTCAAGAACTTCATCTTCAGGCACTCAATAATTCCCGAAAGGACCCCAGAAAATAAAGACATCTATTATGCTCTTGCAAAGCCAGCTCCGACTCTTATAACTGCTGGAAGTAAGATTGGAGATTACCAACTTCTTAAACTTTGGAAAGATTATCCACACATTCTGGAAACAAAACGCCTCATCACGCCAGAATTCATGCAAGACTACTCTCCGAAGGTTATTGACGACTTAGTTTATGCGAGACTTGATGGTGTGCTAGACAGATTTCTTGGGTATAGGGAAAAGTTTATCAAACCAACTCTGAACCAGCGTTTTAATGTAGTTCCAATGTAAATCCTTCTTCCCGATCTTACTGATTTTGTGAAAGTATTTTAAACTGCACACACTAGACTAAAAAATAAAAAAAATGAAAGTACTATACATTGAAGCGAGAAGCAAATTTGAAATCCCCCTCGAAAAACTCAAAGAGGTGAAGGAAAAGAAGATCGGCTTGATCAGCACAGTGCAGCATCTCAATCAGCTTCCACACGTTAAGGGAGAGCTGCAAAAGCTTGGCAAGGAAGTTTTCACGGCAAAGGGAGCTATAACACAGCACGAAGGACAGATACTTGGCTGCGATGTGAATGCAGGCCTGCGCGTTGCCTCACAAATCGAGGCATTCTTGTACATCGGAAGCGGAGACTTCCATCCTCTTCACTTGGCCTTCAAGACAAAGAAGCCCATCTACTTGTTGAGTGCAGAGGGGGAGCTTGAATACTTGCCGCAGGCAAGAATAGATGAATTCCTGCGCAAGAAAAAAGCCGCTTATGTCAATTTTTTGCATGCAGAAAAAGTTGGGATCATCGTTACGATAAAGCCGGGCCAGGAGAATCTGAAGCTTGCGATGCTTCTCAAGGAGAAACTGGAAAAGAAGGAGAAGAAAGCGTTCATATTCATGTGTGATACTCTGCAACTCGGCGAGCTGGAGAACTTCGACTGCAAAGTCTGGATAAATACAGCATGCCCCGGCCTACAGTTAGAGACGAATTTCTTGAATGTTGCGGATATTGCTGATTACTTTAGGAGTTAGATTGAACGCATCTTCTCCTAATCATCAGGATTTCTTTCCCGGTATGAGAATGTGTAGCGATCACCTAGGTGTTTCATCTCATAAACGTTACCATGCTTTTCCGCGGCGCTTAACATTCTTTTGTAAGTCCCTTCTGGTTCTTTCCAGTCTGGGAAAAATACAACTCCTGCTTTTTTCAGCTCTTTTTGGTTTCTTTCTAAAACTTCATCATTCGCCAGAAGAATCTGTCCTAAACTTGATTTAGCCCCAGATAAGTGCCTCTTAAGCTCCCCGCAAACAGAAATTATATCTCTAGAATCAGCAGCTGAATCCAGGTGCAATACAGCCCATGTATTCGCTGGGCCATATCTCTTTTCCTCCTTAGTAAGAGTCATAACTTTTGTTAGGCGCGAAAAGTTATATACCTTTCCGAAAAGCAAGAGAAGACTTTTTAAAACTTCCAAAAGTAGTTCTTTCATGGCAGCGCCAGCGCAACAAGAATCAAGAGAAGTAAAGGGTGACAAGCAAGCTAAAGTAGACAGGCTAAAGGAGATAAGCAACATCGCGGAAAAGCGAGGCATCTTTTTTCCTACTGCAGAGATATATGGGGGAAAAGCTGGATTCTATACTTACGGACACTTAGGTAAGCTGATGAAGAACAGGTTTGAGAATTTATGGAAGGGTTATTTTCTTGAAGAGAACTTCTGGGAGATTGAAGGCAATTCAATCCTTCCTTCACAAGTCTTTGAGGCAAGCGGGCATCTGAAGAACTTTAATGATCCTCTTACTGAGTGCAAGAGCTGCCATTTCCGCTTTAGAGCAGATCAATTTGTCGAGGACTCGCTCAAGATCAAGGCTGAAGGCCTGAGTATCGAAGATCTGGATAAGCTGATCAGGGAAAATAAGTTGAAGTGTCCAAGATGTGGAGGGCAATTGGCAAAGGCAGAATGGTTCAACATGATGTTCCCGATAACAATCGGAGCTGCAGGAAGTAAGGATATTTCATATCTGTCACCAGAAACTGCACAGAACCCATTTCTTTCTTTCAAGAGAGAATTCGAGGCCCTCAGGAAGAAACTTCCTTTCGGACTTGCAATGATCGGCAAAGCCTTCAGAAATGAAATATCTCCGCGACAGCTTTTCTTCCGCCTGCGAGAATTCACGCAGGCTGAGGTTCAGGTATTTTTCGATCCAGAAGAGATTGATTCCTGCCCAGGATGGAAAAAGATTTCGAGTTACAAGCTTCTGCTTCAGAGCGCAAAGGATAGGAAGGGAGATAAGGTGCAGGAAATAACTTGTGAGGATGCGAATAAGAAGCTAAAGCTTCCGAAGATGTATCTTTATTACATGCAGAAGATGCAGCGATTCTATCTTGAAGAACTTAGAGTGCCAAAGAAAGATTTCCGTCTCTATGAACTTTCGGAAGAGGAGAGAGCATTCTATAACAAGTATCATTGGGATATTTACTTGAATTTGGAAGCGCTCGGCGGATTCAAAGAGGTTGCAGGCCTTCATTACAGGGGAGGACATGATCTTGGAGCGCACGAGAAGCAGAGCCAGAAAGAACTCGCAGTCTTCCTTGAGGAGAAAAAGAAAAAGGTCCTTCCACATGTCCTCGAACTTTCTTTCGGAGTCGATAGGAACATCTTTGCCCTGCTCGATATATTCTTCCGCTCAGAGAAAGAGAGGAACCTTTTTGCCTTTCCCCCATCAATTGCGCCGATAGAGGTCGGAGTATTCCCCCTTGTAAGCAAGGATGGGCTTGCGGAGAAGGCACAGACCGTGAATGATGAGCTACGCAAGGCAGGGATAAGGAGCTTTTACGATGAAGATGGAAGTATAGGCAGGAGATACAGGAGAGTTGACGAGATCGGCACTCCATTTGCCGTGACTATTGATTATGATACTATGAAGGATAACACTGTGACTGTTCGAGAGAGAGACAGCATGAAACAGCGAAGGGTGAAGATTGCAGAACTTGCCAAAAGTTTAAAATAAGCTTGGCTCTTACTTTTTCTTAGAAGTGCAGAAGCAGAGATTATTACGGGCTCGTGGTTCAACGGTAGAATTCGCCCTTGGCTTGGGTGGGATGCGGGTTCAATTCCCGCCGAGTCCACTAAACTTAAAAATATCTGAAGCTCAAAGAAAAAATGGAATCTAGTTGCATTTTCTGTAAAATCGTAGGGAAAGAGATTCCTGCAAGTGTTGTGTATGAGGATTCAAAGGTTCTCGCATTCCTTGATATTTCCCCAGCAAATAAAGGTCATGTCCTTGTTATCCCAAAGCAACATTATGTAACGCTTCTAGAAGTTCCGGACTCTACTCTTGCAGAAGTTGCGAAAGTTGTAAAAAAGGTCTCTGCCGCGGTATTAAAAGCTACTAAAGCAAAGAACTTTAATTTTGTGCAGAGTAATGGCCCTGTCGCAGGACAAGTCGTTATGCATGTGCATTTCCATATCTTCCCGAGATTCAAGAACGATGGTTTGCTCGCTGGAAGACTTAACAGACCAGCACTAGTTTACGAAGAAGGCGAAATGAAGGAGTACATGAAACGCATCCGCGAGGCGATGCAGTGATGCAATGGTAAAACCCACCGGTAAATACTACCTTTGTGAGGAATGCAAGCTTAAGTATAAAGATAAAAATATGGCCAAGAAATGTGGGGATTGGTGCAAAAAACACAAGAGCTGTAATCTCGAGATTATTACCCACGCCTTAAAATAACTGTATCTCTCCTCCCACCTTCCCGAAGAGCAATTCAATAAAACTTTATAAGTTCTGTCTTTTTCTTCACCCTAGGCCGCTGTAGTTCAGTTGGTAGAACACTGCTCTCATGAGCACCTTCTTAGCAAGAAGCTGCACCAAGAATGGGAAAGGCAGGGGTCGGGGGTTCAAATCCCTCCGGCGGCATTTTTTTACATTTGCTCCGTAGAAAGTTTTATATATCCCCCACCTCACCCACTTTCATTATTTTAAAATGTACAACCCAAGATTATCTTACAACGAAATTGAAAATTTTTTAGGATCAAAAGACAACATCTCTATGATTAGTTCGAGATCCAGCGATCGTAAAGACATTTACTTTGATATCGAAGGGCAAAAGCTCGGAAGAATTTCTGTTAACGAAAATAAAGGAAAGTACACTTTGTGGTCCCCTATTCAAGGAAAATTCTCTCAAATAAAAGAAGATGACTGCATTTTAGAGCAGATTGCTTCGAGGTATGGAGTTAAAATCTTCCATGGAGAAAACGAAACAGTATATGCTACTAAAGAGGTTACCTCTCGTAAGGACATAGATAGCTTCTATGATTTCTGCCTCCGTAATAAAAATGCCAGGTATCAGGCCGGTGGCGATCAGTCCAAATTCTATTTTGGGCTTGAACCGATTCTTGGGTTCGCTTCCACTTAATTAAAAAATAAAAAAGAGAAGCTTTTTAGAAAAAAGCTCCACCAAAAGCTTACTTCTTCATAAGTGTTATCTCTATTGTGCTTACCTTCACTCTTTTGCCTTCCTTGTCTTCAAACTCTTCGCTGTCAATACTGATATTCTTTACGTCGACTCCGTGGTCCTTCAAGAAGCGCTTTCTCGCAACTTCTGCTACGTCTACAGCTCTGCTGATGAACTTTCCTCTCGCTTTCACTGTAACCTCTTTTGTGCTCTGGGCCGTAAACTGCATTACAACTCCAGTCACATAATTCATGAAGGGCTTGTTTCCGATGAATATCGTGTGGTCATCTCCCTTGCCCTTATGCTCTTTTGCTTTTATTTCTGCCATCTTATACCTCCGTTGATTTTGTTTATGTCATTAATACCATCCGGCATTAGCATGATTCATGGGCTCATAGACTCTCGCCCCTTATTTCTTTCCCTTGCCTTTTCCACACTTCTGGGGCTCTACTTCTTTCTGGCCTTGATCGCCGCTAGCTTTGTTATGCATCCCGCAATCAGATTCTTGAACTTCTTCGATGTATCGACCATCGAGTCAACAGACTTCTTGTTCTTCTCAAAGTCGGTGGAGAACTTGCTAGGATACTCTTCAAAGATCTTTTTTGAGATTCTCTTGATCTGCAAAGATTTTACTCGTCCCATTTTCTTTATTTCCGATATAACTTTTTAAACGTTTTCATTTTCTTGTTCCCCAACGCTTCCTGCTCCGCTTCCCGCTCCCTGCCCCGAGCTCCGCGCCCTGCGCTGAGCCTTGTGCTTCGCGGTCACTTTTCCTGGAGAGACTTGAGTGTTATGCCAAGCTCCCCAGCTTTCTCTTCTGTGTTTTTCGCGAACTTACCTGAATTCAGCAGTATCAACGGGAGTTTCTTCTCCTGGCTCCTATAGTATGCTAGCATTAGGTCCGCAGGGGTTAAAATCCTTTTGTTTTTCGCAATCGCAAAGAAATTCATCTTTCCTAGAGAAGAGGAAAGTTGCAGCACGAATTCAATCTCGCTGCTCTTTCTAACGATCACCTCTTCAATAATTTTCACCTCGTTCTTCGCCAAGAATTCCTGCACCTCTTGGAGGAAATCTATCTCTCTTGGTTTGCGCTGCTCCTTGGATTTCCTTGCCTGTACTTTTGATTCCTGCTCTTGTTTCTCCCCCTCCTGTACCGTTACCCCGCCAGCACCAACATCTTCTTCAGCTCTTGGTTTCTCCACAACCCTTTCTTCGACCTTGATATCTCTTTCCTTCTCTCCAGGTGCGAGCTCTTTCTCCTCCTCTACTTTTANNTCTCCGCCAATTTTTACATTTAGTGGGACAGAGAAATCCCTTATATTCCTCAAGGCTACTTTTTCTTGAAGTTGCAGACCATCATCTGCTAGAACTCCTGCTTTTTTCAGCTTTTCACATGTTTCCTTCTCTACTCCAGGCATAAATGTAGTGAAATTAAGAAGAAGTTCTTTCTGGCTCTCCTGATAGTACAGTGGAGATCCACCCACCTTTAATTCACTCACTTTGACAGACTTCTCGGCGATGAGCTGCGACAAGAGCGCAGAGGCGAAAAGTGGCGGAATGCCGACCTCTTTTGCAACTTGTGATGGGAGTGAGGGGCCATTTCTCTTTATGAACTCTACGGCCTTATTTTTAGCCTCCTCGAAATTAATCTTTTCCTGAAACATTTTTCCCCTATCTTTATTTAGGAGCAGTACATCAGTAAATCTTATTTATCTTGCGCTTTCAAATGGTCAAAATGGCTCCGAGCTCTGTGCCATGCGTATCACGGTCTCTGCCACGAGATCTCATAATAAGTCACATCGCCCTCATTATCCACAACCCCTATTAGAAGTCTTTTCTTTGTGGAATGAGCAACCCTATTCTTCGCTGCAAAATCCTGCCACGTTAGGGTTGAGCCTTCTGAGACTGGATAGAGAATCCACCTGGCATGATCCTGGCCCGGCTTGACTCCCTTGTTATAGACCCTGAAGTCAGCTCCGAACTTAAGTGCTGTCTTGACTATGTACCCGCGGTTGCGCATGTCCTTGAAAACTATGAACCTGGTGTAGAAGTTTGGCTCTAGTTTGCTAGACTGCTTAAGAAAGGAGGTGAAATCAAGTGCCGTCTCTTTTCCTTTTCCAGAAGAATTGACCTTAATTCGTCCTTTACTTAGCAAATAGAGAGCCTCGACAAGAGAGTACTGTATCCTATCTTCTGCTAGCTCTCCAAAAGAGCTCTTCTCATAAAGCTGCTTTGCATCTAACTCAGAGCTCACGACTATCTTTCCGACAAGAGCCGTTTTGAAAGGTTTGGTCCTCTCCCCTTTTTCTTTACTCCCCTCGCCTGCGCCGCTTCCCACATTTGCTGGTGATAAGACTGTTTTTTGTTTTTTGACTGTCATCCCTTCAAGAATTTTTGAGCGTATTTAAAATTTTACATTCAAAATATTTATAACTCTGTTTTCTCTTGCCCCTACAGTCCTAAAATGAAAATAACCTTTCTTGGCACATCTGATGCGATTCCGACTCCTGAGAGGAACCATACCTCTATACTTCTTAATTTCAAGGATGAGAATATCTTGGTGGATTGTGGGGAAGGCACACAGAGGCAGATATACACTGCAAGGATTTCGCCAGCGAAGCTCACGAGGCTCCTCATAACCCATTGGCATGGAGACCATGTACTTGGGATTCCCGGTCTTCTTCAGACCTTGGGATTTTCGGAGTATACTGGTACTCTTAAGGTCTATGGCCCGTCAAGGACAAGGGAATTTTTCNNGAGGTAAGGACTGGAAAGATCATTGATGAGAAAGAATTCTTTGTTTCTGCAGAGAGGCTAAAGCACTATAACTGCTTTGGGTACAGATTTGAGGAGAAAGAGAGGCGAAGGATAGATCTTGATTACATCAAGAAGCTCGGCATCACTCCAGGGCCTATCCTGAAGAAACTGCAGAATGGGGAGGACATAGTCTGGAAAGGAAAGAAGGTCAGCGCCAAAAAAGCCACCTTTGTGGTGAAGGGTAAAGTCGTCTCATTCATTTTCGACACAGGATACTGCAAAGAAGCCATCACACTTGCAAAAGATGCAGATATTGTGATTGCAGAATCAACCTACCTGAATGAGCACGCACAATTCGCCAAGGAGCGTGACCATCTGACAGCAGAACAAGCAGGAAAGATAGCCAAAGAGGCTGGAGCAAGGAAGCTTTTCCTCATACACTTGAGCAGGCGCTACTTTGGAAAAGAAGAGCAGGTCTTAAAGGAGGCCAAAAAGGTCTTCCCTAACACATTTCTAGCTAAAGATNNTATAAGTATGGGACAATCATAGAAATAGAACTTTCTCTCTGCTCTAGCAAGCCGTGAGCTTTTTTGTGTGTTTTGTCTTCAAATTAAAAATAAATAAACGAATAACAAAACCAATTCTGCGGATTAATCAGATAGCAGTAAACTTATACCCTCATCCCTTTGTGAAGAACCATATAAGTAGGATTACTACTACTGCTATGACAACCCACCAAATCCAGTGCATAGCTCCTCTTTTGTTTATCATGGTTTCTTAATGGCATAAGGCTTTTTAAATGTTGTGCAGTCCTGCGAGGTAGATTTTACTTATGTCTAGGAGCGAAAATTTGCACCTTATTCTTATGCTTCTCCGTATTTTTCCCTAACTTACTTTGATTGCCGGGAGGTTGGTTGAAGAATGTTCTCCATTAGGACCCTTACTCAAATAACCTCCAGTTAGAACTGTAAAAAAGTTCATATTCCCCTCATTCAGTAATGCTGTTGTGAACAGAACATCTCTCTTCTCTGGCTCGTACACGTATATAATGAATAGGCCATTTTTGTCTTTATCTAGGAATTCTTTTTTGTTCTTACCTATCCTTCCCCATACCTTTTCGTAGTAAGAATCTAGTAACGCTTTGTCCTGCCCAGCATAAATTTGCCAGATCGGATTATTCATAACCTCTCCTTTAGTCAGGAGCTTACTATGTTCCTCATCGTCTAGCAATAATGATCCTATCTCTTTTCGCGTGAATGTTGGGTTCTCCTTTCTTAGGACCTCGCTGACATCTGCTGGAATAACAAGACCTGCGTTTTCCAGCTCGGAATCCTGACCTAGCTCCTTAAGATGCGTAGAATCTCTGATGAAAGTGACCCTACCATCAGAAGAGTATAATGTCGCGTCGCATGAGCCATAGTTTTCTTTAAAATTTAACTTCCCGCCAAGCTGTGCTCTCATTATCTCCTCGATAGTTAATGGTCTGAAGCCATCGGCAGAAATCTTCGGCATGGCCTCGATATAGCTCCCCTCATATACTTTATACTTTGTCCTGCCCACAATATTTTGAATTGCCATTTTCCTTAAGAAAAATTACTCAACATCCTTCACTTTGTCCTGTAATCCGAGCTTGTCGAGAAGTTCCTTGTATCTGTTTCGGATTGTGACTTCGGTGATGCCTGCAATATCTGCTACCTCTCTCTGTGTCTTCTTCTCGCCATTCAGCAGGGCGGCGACATAAAGCGCAGCAGCCGC
>DUFK01000022.1 GCA_013331945.1 Nanobdellota archaeon | reverse complement strand
ATGTTGGAGCCAGCCACACCCCTCAATTCGAGATTATATTTAGTGCGGAGGGCGATGCTCTGTTCCTGAACCTCCCCAAGAGAAAGGACCTTTCCCTGCCTGCGCGCTTCCATCAGGACCATCAGGATATCGACAATGATGTCACGGCCATCTCCAGGTTGAAGAAGACCAAGGGAGAGGCAGAGCTTGCGCGCAAGCTCCCTCGCATCCTGGGTAGATGGTTTCTCGTACTTCCTCAGTGTTATCTCGCTTATTGGCAGGTCTTTCATTTTCTTTTGTTCCAATTTAGGATCTCATTTATTAAATAACTTATCCAGCATCTCTTTTGTTAACTCTAAAGACTCATCACAGAAATTTTTCAGATTTCTTGAAGAGCTATTTTTGAAATAGACGTTCTTAATAACTTTGTTCCTCTTTTTAACAGAACGGACTGCGGGGACAAAATCTCCATCACCAGAGACAAGAACTGCTATATCAAAATTATCCTCATAGGCGTTTTCCACTAAGTCAACAGCCATATTTATGTCATCTTCTTTTATAATATAGTAAAATTTGTTTGTCCCGGTTATATTTCTCTTAAGTAGCTTGCAAAGAACTAGATTAAAGTGTGGTATTTGTCTTAGTCTTGAGAAAAATTCCTTTTGGCTTTCATATTTTTCGGAATTGTGTTTCTTATCAAGCAGGGCATTATAGTAATAAATCGCCACAACCTCTCCTTCCACTGCCAAAAGCTTAGAAAACCTTTCGAAGTCAAAATTCTTCAGACTTTTATTCTTCCCGTATAATTTCCTTAACCCAAAATAGAAGTTATTACCATCGATAAACACGGCAACTCTTTTCATATTGAGGGTGCTCATCCCTTGCCGAAGCAAGGATGAGCGTATATGGTTAATAAGAGACTCTATAGTTTTTAAGACTTTCTAAACCACACACCAGATGATACGGCCTTAATAGTCTATGCCTTCTCGCGCGAGTATCCCTTTATCATACGGATGCTTCACTTTCTGCACTTCAGAGACATAATCTGCAAGCTCAATCAGCTTTTTAGAGGCTCGCCTTCCTGTAAGCACGAGCTCCATGAAAGCAGGTTTTGATTTTACGAGAGTGAGAACGTCATCCTCGTGAAGAAGACCAAACCATATGGCCATTAATATCTCATCCAGCACTACAAGATCATATTTTCCCCCACCCACAACCTTTTTGGCAAACTCAAAACCGCGGGAGGCGATGATCTTGTCTTCTTCCTGCGCGCCGGCATCCACCTTTCTTTTGTAGACCCATTTCCATTTCCCTACAGGCCGAGCATGGCCGAAGTAAGCGTAATCAATCTTCCCCCTGGCCCGCACGCTTTTCAGAGTATCTTCCTCAGTTACACCTTTCATGAATTGGACAAAGCACACGCGCAGGCCATAGCGCGCGGCGCGAAGCGCAAGACCCAGAGCGCTTGTAGTCTTTCCCTTTCCTTCACCAGTGTAGATGTGCACAAGCCCCTTCTCGAGTTTCATCCTTTTAGAAGCAGAGAACTTTATTTAAATTTTTAGAAACGAGGCTGAGGACTAAATATCAGCTAAATAATAAAAGAAAAATAAAAATCCTAGACGGATTGGAGAACCTATCTCCTCTTCCTTCTTTTGCTAGCTGTTTTGGTTACTTTTTTCCTCCTTTTCATTTTACACGTGCAAGCTACGATCCGAAGTCACTTTATTCCTTCTTATCTTCGCCTTCGTCTCCATTGCCAAACATTTTGGTCACCTCAAAGAACGAAAGGAAAAATTATTTAAATAAAGTAAGTATTATTTAGAATACCTAAAAGAGATTTAGTTTTTTAACAAATGTTTGACCTAAACACAATTATAGAGAAAATAAGCTTTTTGGATAAAATAGTGGGGAAATGGTATCTCCTGATCCTACTAACAATTGTAATAAATGATTCTATGGGATTTTATAGGCTGAAAAAAGAAATGAAAGTCATTACTTCAGCTGTTTTGTCTAAGAAATTGAAAATTTTGGAAGAGACGAAACTTATCGGCAAGAAGATCCTTATCGAAAATCCAAGGAGAGTTGAATACTTCATTACAGAAGAGGGAAAGAAGTTCGTGAGTAGTGTAGAAGACATATTCAAACTAAACCTTCCATCAAAAGGTTATTAATCTAATTGCTTTTTCTTAGTGCAGGTTCTTTTTGTAAAAAAGAAAGTGCAATGGACATCATAGCGGATTTGCAGATTCATTCAAAGCATAGCAGAGCGACAAGCAAGAACCTGAGCTTCGAGAGCTTGGAAAAGTACGGGAGAATCAAGGGCCTTGGCTTGATGGGAGTCGGAGATTTCCAGCATCCAATACACAGGCAAGAAATCAAGGAAAATCTGAAGGAGGATGAATATGGCCTCTTGTGGACAAAAACAAAATTCCCGTTCATGTGGCAGACAGAGGTAAGCCTGATGTTTTCCCAGGATGGGAAAAGGAGAGCCGTCCATCTTCTTATATTCGCGCCGAATGGAGAAACCGCAGATCAAATCATTGAATACTTGGGCAGCAAAGGAAGATTGGACTACGACGGCAGACCAATCTTCGGCATCACATGCAGAGATCTTGTAAAAGACCTCAAGAGTATTTCAGACAAAATCGAAATCATTCCAGCTCATTGCATGACACCTTGGTTCGGCCTCTATGGAAGCAAGAGCGGCTTTGACTCATTAAAGGAATGTTTCCAAGATCAGTCGAGCAGGATATACGCCATCGAGTCCGGGATGAGCGCAGACCCTTCGATGCTCTGGCGCTTCAAAGAAGATGTCAATATAGTGAGTTTCAGCGATGCACATTCACACTGGCCCTGGAGAATTGGAAGAGAGGCGACAATCTTTGATCTTCCAGAGCTGGAGTACGAAGGTATAATGAATGCGATACGCACAGGAAAAGGATTCAAGGCAACAATAGAAACTCCGCCAGCATATGGAAAATATCATTGGGATGGCCACAGGGCTTGCAACTTCTCATGTGCGCCAGAGGAGACAAATAAGCTGAAAGGAAAATGTCCGAAGTGCGGAAAAGATCTTACAATAGGGGTTGATTTCCGTGTCGAAGAATTGGCAAAAGCAAAGCATGGATACAAGCCAGATAATGCAAGACAGTTCTTCTCTCTGCTCCCATTGCATGAGCTGATTGCATTCAGCATCGGCTCTCCACTTGCTTCGAGAAAGACATGGGAAATCTATAATGCGCTTACAGATGCGTTCAAGAGCGAGCTGGACATCCTTCTCAACATAGAGAAAGCAAAGCTTGCGCGCGTATGCGATGAAAAACTTTTAGAGCTCATCACACGAAACAGGGAATCAAGGGTAAAGGTAAAGCCAGGATATGATGGCACCTATGGAGAGATAGTTTTGGAGCACGAAGAGCAGAAGAAATTATTCTAGGATTTTACCTCACCCAATATAACCAATATCAAAGTCCTCTTCACCCGTGGTCTCAAGCTTAAGTCCACTGCCCTTTTGCGTGCCAATCTGCATCTCTCCCTGCTCCCCCTCAAGCAAATCATGCAGGGCNNTTTGCCATTCCAAGCAATACTCCGGCAACACCGACAATCGGGCCGAGATTCCCGTGTGCTGTCTTGAGACCGGGTGCGATTTTGCTGTATCGCTTCATCAATTCATTCTTGCTTGAGATAGCATAGACTTCAGGGGTCTTGCCCATCGCGGGAAGCGAAGCTCCTCCAAGAATTATTATTTCTTTTCCCTTCACTTTCTGAAAGATATCGAGAACTTGAGCACAGAAATCAAAGCATTTTGCCTCTCTCGGCTGGTAATCTCCAGCGATGAACAGGAAGCTATTCTTCTTTCCTTCTTTTCCGTTCTTTCCATTTTTCTTGCCTTGAGATTTGCTTTCATTTACATTCTTCCCGCTCTTTCCATAACTAGCATGATACATTCTCACAGAAGGGAATTCGATACCATCTTGCGTTGGGAAAACCATAGGAGGAGTATCTACATAGAATTTGCCGATTTCCTTAGCGTTTAGATGCTCAATGATGTAATCTGTGACTATCTTCCCCACATTGCCTATCCCTGGAAGGCCTACGACAAATGTCGGGCTGTCTATGTCCTGCAGTTTCAAATCCTTCAAATCCCTTACAGGCGCGCTTCCTGATACGCTTCTCAATCCCTTTGATTTTTGTTCCATCTTAATACCTTAAGCTTGAATTTGTAGCCAATCCCGCTCGTCTCCTTGCCACAAGATGGGCACTCTTTTTTTAATGTATATTTTCCGCATGCAGGACATTTAAACATTTTCCCCATTTTATTCTTCAGTCTTTTCTGGCTCTGCTTTTATTTAGGCCTGATCTTCACTTCCCCGAAATTCTTGAAGCTCTTTACGATCTTCTCGGCCTCTTGCAGCAGGATCTTCTCTGCTTCTTTTGCATTCTCGCTCTCGATCTCCATCCTATAGAGCGGAGCGCTGATGTATTTCACAGAAACTCTCTTCAGGTTCAGCACTTCTTTTATCTTCTCAACTCCATCCGGTAAAGAGCTTTTNNGTTGAAGAGAGAGCCATGCTTTTCCTCGATGGACCCAAGAATGTGATCATCTATCTTGACTCCTGTTTTTGAACTGAAATTCTTGAGTATCGCTTGTGCATTATTCTCTTTCTTGAAAGATTCTAACATGTCCTTCCTCTCTTTAGAGGTCACCCTCCTCAGAGAAAGGGTGACATGTCCTTTGCTCTCATCCACATGCAGGACTTTGCAGACAACTTTCTTGCCTTCCTTTACGTAATCACGCACATTTCGGATTCTTCCGGGAGCAATCTCGCTTATAGGGATGACTCCTTCCTGGCCCCCCCAGAGCGTGCAGAAGATGGTAGTAGGAAATATTCGAGAAACAGTGCAGAACACTATGTCGTCTTCTTTAGGGAATTTTCTTTCTTTCATGATAAGTATGATACAGGACTATTATATAAGATTATTTAGAGCACTTCAAGGATTCTTGCCTTGACCTTGATCTTTCCGCCCGCAGGCTCTGCCAGGATCTTTCCGCATACAAGGCACTTCACCTTTGCCGAGGCCTTTCCGAATATGATCTGCTCATTCTTGCATGCACATCTCACCTTCAGGAATTTGCTCTTAGGTTTTCGTTCTTTCATTTTTCAATTCGTTTAAGTTTTGGTGCAGGTTTTGCAGAAGCTTTTTCCAAAAGCTTCAAAGGTGCTATTTTATCTCAACCCTCTTCACTCTGTGTGAGAAGGAAGTTACACTCTTCTTGCCGCATTCCGGGCATGCGAATATCATCCCAATCTGTTTGGAACTCTTTACAGTTCTCTTGAACTTTGTGACAGCTGGCTTCGATCCATATTTTCCTAAATTCCCGAAACCTCGCGCAAGGCCTCTCCTCTTAGCTCGCAAAAGAGATCCCTTCTTCAGGCTCCCTCTCTTGCTTCCTCCTTTCTGGAGCGAGACCTTCTGGAGTGTGTGCTTCTTGCAATATGGGCAATACCTTTTCCTTTTCTCTTTGATTTTCATTTTAAGCGTGAGTTTTTGCATAAGCTTTCTAGAAAAAAGCTTAAAGTTCCATAACTTCCACAATTTTGTTCCTTATTAAAGTTTCCGCTATTTTCTTCGGCAAGTTCGCGACGTCTTTTTCCTTGAATGGCCCTATATCTCCCCCGGCCAAGTCGACGAATTTAGGCACATCAGCCGTGAATTTTACAAGCAAGTTATCATCCTCCAGTTTCTTGATCCCCTCCATAACTCCGAGCAGTTTGCCCTCATTATCTTTTAGCTTTTGGAATAAAGTCTCAAAGAGATCTTTCTCTGAAACAAGCAGACTCTTGGCATCTGTTCTGCTTATCCCTGTCTTCGAAGCTATGAGCGCTAATTCGATAATCTTTTTCTCCCTGACAGTAAAGAGTTCGCGCAGCATGGACTTCGCGTTCTCAAGCTGTTTCTTCGTCTGTTCTATCGTTTCGTTAAAAAAGTCGGGATGTTCCTCCCGCTCACGCTCGAGCAGTGCCTTCTTCTCCTGCAGATAGGTAGCAACATCCTCGAGAAAGCCAGAGCCGAGCTCCTGGATCTTGTCAGTATATTTCTCCTTCCTCAATAATTCAAATATTTCAGGATATGTTACCATTTTTCCAAGAGATATGAGATATGCCCCACCAACCTTAGGCTCTTTCAGATAATTCCAGGGCTCAAAAGATTTTAAACCTTTCCAGAAAATGCGAGGCATTTTCTTGTGAAGCTCCGGCAAAGGTAAAGTAAGATGGCACAGACAGGATTAAAGGCAAGGGGCGACTACTTGAAAAACTTCTTTGTAAAGACCGGCATCACAAATGCAGCCCTATGGATCCCTGTACTGTAATACTTCAAGTCCTGCAGCTTCCTTGCCCTCTCTTCATGCAAGTCCTTCTCGGGATCATGCTTCTTGGAACAGAAAGTGAACCCGATAGTGCCGCTAGCATATGTAGGGATCATAGTGTAATAGTACTTCATTACTGGGAAGATTCCCCTCGTCTTCTCAAAGATGCCTGAAATGAATTGGGGATCATAGAAGAATGATTCCGCCTGCGTAACTAGAATCCCTTCATCCTTNNAGGATCTGTAGAATCAACTATGATCACATCGTATTCCTTGTGCTTTTCCTTGATGTACTCAATCGCATCCTGCACGACTATCTTGACCTTGGGATTTCCAAGATCCTTGGAGACATGCGGGAAGAACTTCTTTGAGATTTCAATGACTTTTTCATCGATCTCGCAAAGCTCTATCCCCTCAACTTCAGGATGCTTCAGCACTTCCCTCACAACTCCTCCATCACCCGCACCGACAATCAGCACGCTCCTTGGATTAGGATGGGTGCAAAGAGCGGGATGGGAGATCATCTCATGATAGCAGAACTCATCTGCCTCTGTAACCATTATAACTCCATCAAGTGAAAACATCTTTCCGAAGGCGACTGTCTCATAGACATCAATCTGCTGATACTTTGATTTTTCAGAATGCAGCTTCTTCTGCACCTGTAGTGCCGTACTTACTCCTTTCTTGAATTCCACTGCCTCTTCGAACCATTCCTCGCTCCGGATCACAGTCTTTGCATTACTATTTTCTGCTTCAAAGAATTTTCTTGTGAATTCCTCAACAACGTCAGGATCAAACCACTTGCAGGAGAATACATCTATGAATACGCTGTTCGAAGCATTAGCGAAGTGCCCTGAGATGAGCGAAGTCTCGATGAGCTGGGTCATGGAAAAGCCGGAAACTCTTTCTTCCTCGCCGAAATTAACAACAACCGTCTCGCCATATCTCTTCATCCCGATCAGATCGCAAAGCTCTCGGACATATTTTTTGATTGCCTCGGCATCTCTTATGGTGGCAGGATTGCATTTCTTGAGATTGATGCTCGTAGTCAGGCCCCAAGCTCCCCGCTCGTGGAAACGTTTCTTGAGCTGATCCTTTACTGTTTCAAATTCTCCCATTTTCCATTCCTGATTTTCAGAATGAGATCAAGCTTGATTTTAATTTAAACTTTTCGGAAAGTTGGGCAGGCACGAAAATTTATAAAACTCTCCCACTAAAGTAAAAGATAAAGAGAAGGAAAGGAGAAACATGTTCGGATTTTTGAGGGAGAAGATAAAGAGCGCTGTAACAGCCATAAAAAACGCAGTTGTCAAGCAGAAAGAAGAGGAAGTCAAGGAAGAGATCCAAGAGGTCGAGACCAAGATCGAGGAAGGAGAGGTGCAGGAAGAGAGGAAAGAGAGCCTCATCGAAAAGATAAAGAAAAAGCTCACAACATTCACACTCAGCGAAGCTGATTTCGAGAGGGTATTCTGGGAGCTTGAGAAAGTGCTTCTGGAGAACAATGTTGCCGTAAGCACCATAGAGAAGATCCACAAGGATTTGAGAAAAAAGCTCGTTGGCCAGAGCATCAAGCGCGGAGAGCTTGAACAGGAAATCAAAAAGACCCTGAAGCGCACCCTGGAAGAAATCCTTCTCGAGCCCTTTGATCTCATAGAAAGAATCAAGAAAGAGAGCAAGGATGGCCCCTATGTCATCGTATTCTTCGGCATCAACGGAAGCGGAAAGACAACAACAATCGCAAAGGTTGCACACATGCTCCAGAAGCACAAAATTTCATGCATTCTTGCCGCGGGCGACACTTTCAGGGCAGCAAGCATTGAACAGCTCAGCGAGCATGCAAACAAGCTCGGAATAGAGATAGTGAAAAACAAGTATGGATCNNATCACTGGAAATGATGCAGTCGAGCAGGCAAGAGAATTCGACAGCAAGGCAGGAATCGATGCCATAATCCTCACAAAGGCAGATGTGGATGAAAAGGGCGGAGCAAGCATTAGCATCGGCCAGGTCACAGGAAAGCCAATCCTTTACCTAGGCATGGGCCAGAACATGGATGACCTAGAGCCCTTCAAGAAAGAGAGGATCATCAAGAGTGTCGGGTTGTGATCAATGCTTAGCTAATTCTCTGAGCAATTTTCTATCTTCAATGAGCACAATTTTCCTGGCCATCTTCAAAAGCCTAAAAAGTTCCCTCTCTGATTTTGGCCTTCGGATTACTTTAAGCGGCTGAACATCTGGCCTTACAAAATTAATTTTCTTTCTCGGTTTCATCTTCTTTGAGTATAAGTTCAAGGAGAACTGATTTTAAATATGTGGCTATGTTCTTTCCAGCCGCGGGTTCTGAGTTCTTCTCTATCCATTCTTTGATATCCTTGAACGTAACTCTGCTGTTGTATTTTGAAATCTCTAGGACGAATGGAAGGGCATCCCTATATTCTAGGATTATATGCCTGCCCCAAATCATCATGAAAACCTTAGCCATGATGAATGCTGTCCTTTTATTGCCGTCTACGAAGTGATGCTTCTTGGCCAACTCAGAAAATATGAATGCGCCGATTGCGGGAACATCTTGGTAATTTTTAGCCATATAACTGGCAATTGCGTACGTGGAGAAGTAAATTCCCCCATCATCCCTAACTCCGAGCTCACCACCGCTTGTCTTGATTACCTCGTTATGGGTCACGAGTATGAACTCCTTTAACTCCTGAACATATTGTGCCGAAATCCTTTTTCTTGGTTTATCCCAATAAGGGCTCTTGCATCTCGGGCAAAATTTTGGGTTCACCTTACCCCTCCGCTTCCAAGAATGATTGCACCTAACACAAGTTAGCACTATGGTATCATTTATCATAATATATGACTATATTTAATAATATATAAACTTTTCTAAATGCCTTAACTTTTATAAACAATAATTCCCCTAGAAAGAAGTACGGAAAAATGATTCTCGAATCCCTTGGAGACAAGCTCAAGGCAGCACTCAAAAAGGTAGCGAGCGCTGTCTTCATAGACACAAGAGTCATAGATGACCTTGTCAAGGAACTCCAGAGAGCTCTCTTGGAGGCAGATGTCGATGTCGAGCTTGTATTCGAAATCAGCGAAAGGATAAAGGAGAAGGCAAAAGAAGAGCCAAGGCCAGGAATCAGCAAGAAGGAACAGCTCATAAAGATCGTGCATGACGAGCTTATATCGCTCTTAGGAAAAGGAAGGGAGATCCAAGTCAAGGACAAGCCTCTAAAAATCATGTTCGTGGGACTCTATGGAGTAGGAAAAACCACAAGCATCAGCAAGGTTGCCCTATATTACTCAAAGCGAGGATACAAAGTATGCATGCTAGGATTGGACACCCATCGCCCCGCAGCACGAGATCAGCTCGAGCAGCTCGGAGAGAAAGTGAAAGTTCCGGTCTTTGTGGACAAGCAGGAAAAAGATCCAAGAAAAATATGGCAGAAGTTCGAGCAGGAAGCAAAGAGATTTGATGTAATCCTCATAGACACAGCAGGAAGACATAGTCTTGACGCAGAATTGGAAAAAGAAATCCGCGAATTAAAGGAAAAGATAAGGCCTCAAGAAGTGATTCTCACTCTTTCATCAGATATCGGCCAAGCCGCAAGGAAAGTTGTAGAAGGATTCCACAAGGCATGCGGAACAACTGGAATCTTCCTCACAAAGATGGATGGAACAGCAAAAGCTGGAGGAGCGCTTGCAGCGGCAAGCATAACTAAGGCTCCTGTCCTTTTCATCGGAACAGGAGAGAAGCCTCAAGACATTGAAACTTTCGATACCACATCTTTCATCTCCAGACTTCTGGGCATGGGCGACTTGCAGGCCCTTCTCGAAAAGGCAAAGATTAGCATAGATGAGAAAGATGCAAAAAAACTTGAGCAAAGATTAGAGGAAGGCAAGTTCACGCTAGATGATCTATATGAGCAACTGAAGGCGATGAGAAAGATGGGCCCGCTTAGCAAGATCACAGAGATGATTCCCGGATTCTCCAACATGAAGCTTCCATCAGATATGATGCAAGTCCAGGAAAGCAAGCTAAAAAGATGGGGTCATGCGATGGAAAGCATGACCAAGAAAGAGAAAGAGAATCCAGATACTATCACCGGCGAGCGCATAGCAAGGATAAGCAAGGGAAGCGCAGTTCCAACAAGCGAGATCAGGGAAATGCTGAAGCAGTACAAGATGGTGAAGGGATTCTTCGGCATGAGCAAGGGCAAGACCATGAGCCAGAAAGATCTTCAGAAGATTGCGAGGAAGATGGGCGCAAGGGGAGGATTCTAGGACATAAGAAAGTTTAAATAACCCAACTAATTCTAACTAAGATAGACTAATCTTAAATAAGTAAAATGCCAAAAGCAATTGTAGAACTAGATGAGAAGGCGAACAGAATCGTCAACATAGTGAAAGCTAAGTATGGACTTAAGGACAAGGGTGAGGCTATCAACAAGATAGCGGAAGCATATGGCGAGGACCTGCTTGAGCCGGCCCTTAGGCCAGAATGGATAGAGAAGATGAAAAAAGTAGCTAAACAGAAGGCTATAAGAGTTGACGATTTTGAGGCCCGGTATCTTGGAAAGAAGAGGTAAATATGTATTCTCTCGAAGTAAAGCCACATGCCGACAAGATATTCAAAAAGATGGCAAAAAGGGATAGGGCTAGACTTGAACAGATAAATAAGAAGATATTAGAGATAAGAGAAAATCCATACCACTATAAGCCGCTAAGAGCGCCGATGCAGAATCAGAGAGAAGTACATTTTGGCAGCTTCGTTCTTACCTATTCCATTAATGAAATCAAAAAGCTAGTCACGATAGAGGACTATGACCACCATGATAAGATCTTTGTTAAGTGATTTTGAAGGGCAGAAGATTGCGCGGAAGATGGGCGCGCGGGGGATGTAGAATGGTAGAAACGACAACGATAATATTTTTAGTAGTCCTCTTAATTGGTTTAGCGATTGCATTCTACATAGGCCAAAGGACGGGGGCTTACAGAAAGCACAAAGAATGGGAAGAAGCCCTGCCAGAGCATAGGAAAGATGCTATTTTGAAGTCAAGGGCAGTCTTAGGCGGCCAGTTTTCGGAACAGTTAGCACCTTTCTTGCCTGACTTTAAGTATCTCCCTTCAGAATGCAGATTTGTTGGAAAGCCAGTGGATTTAATAGTTTTTAAGGGGATGGATGAAAAAGATATCAGCGAAGTGATATTTGTTGAGATCAAGAGTGGGAATGCTAAATTATCCCCTCATGAAAGGAAGCTTAAAGAAACAATAGATAAGAAGAAAGTCCGATGGGAAGAGTATAGAACACCTGAAGATCTGACTAAGAGGGGGAATGTTGATTTTGATAAGTTGTAGGGAGTATAGCGAGCCCGAAGGGCGAGCGCGGGGATTCAAGTAGTAACAGCAATTATTTATACTTCTACCCACTATCGCAGACGCTTCCAAGGCGTTCGCTCCACAAAATGGCAAAAAAAGACTTCGTCACCCTCCTAAACTCTACTAGCTTAGGCAAAGAAGATAAAGAGGCTATTCTTTTCCTCCTAGATTTCCTAGATAATAAGCACATCAAGGACCTATCTAGTAAAAGCTTTATCTTCTCGGGCTCGCCCGGAGTGGGCAAGACACATCTTATAGAGAAACTGCTTGAAACTACAAAGATGCCAATCCTCTTTCTCGGCAGTTACAGCCTACCGGGAAAAGATGTTAAGAAGGTAAAAACCCTCAAGGCCATGCTCGCTGCGCTTGAAAGGAATGGTGATTGCATAGCCTTCATAGATGACTTTGAAAACGCAGTCAAACTTGATGATATTGGTGAAATCAGCGATTCCGAAAAGAAGGCGTTTATGGCTATTCTAGAACAAATCAAGAGGTGCAAAGAGAAAAAAGTCTTATTAATCACCCTAAACAACATACACTTTGTTTCCGAAGTCCATTTTGACAGGGTGGAGGTGAAAATTGAATTTGATCTGCCTTCAGAGAAGAATAAGGAGGAATTCCTGGAGAAGATGTATGGGAAGTATGTCAACAGAAAGCTTATCAGCTTCCTTGCTAGAAACAGTGTAGGTTATAATTTCAGAGATCTCCCGGAAGTTATAAAACTTGCTTATAGGGAAGGTAGATGCAAAATAAATAAGGGCAGTTTAAAGAAGGCTCTTTCAACATACAAGCCATCGAGCTTGCAGAGGTTTAAGGTATTGAATGGCCTGAAGGTGAACTTTAAGGATGTGATTGGAAATGAAGAGATAAAACAGAAGCTAAGATTCCTTAAGACGTATCTAAAGAAAAAAGATTTGCTAAAGAAAAGAGGAGTGAAGGGAGCTAACCTGCTTATCTTTTCAGGGCCTTCTGGAACGGGCAAGACTTATATGGCAAAGGCACTTGCGGGCGAACTTGGTCTGCCCCTGATAAACATCAGTCCAGAAAGAGTATTTTCCGGCGAAGTATTAACCAGCCTTCATGAGATAGCAAGCATTAGCAGAAGATTCCGAAACTGTATAATTTTCCTAGATGAGGCAGATAAGGTGATTGGTAGGGGGATATCAGAAGAGGATGGCCCTATGCTCGCAAAGATTGAATCTGAATTGGATGGAATAAATGCAAATGCAGAGGCGATAATAATCTTGGCCATGAACACAGCCGAGAGATTTGGAGATGCCATCCATGATAGGTTCACAACACTTCAATTCAGCCAACCAAACCTGGAAGAAAGGAGAGCCTTCCTTGAGAAGAAGGCGAGAGAGAGCGGAATTAACTTGAAAACGAGCCTGGACCATGTTGCAGGCATTACCGAAGGAAAATCCTACAGAGATCTTGAAAAGATATGGAATAACATTGTATTTAAGGTAGTGGGAGAAGGAAGGGGGGCCAAAAGTAAGGAAGACCTCACAAAAATTGTCGAGGACACGATTGCCATCATAGGGATGCAAAACAGTGGCAGGCGGGACCATCTCAGGATGATTGGGTAAAATATCCCAAGATATTTATATCCAAACAGCATCAGGGAAGTACGGAAAAATGGCGAAGAAAGTCAAAGATAAGGAACCTGTATTCATCAGAAAGATAAAGAACAAAGCAGTAAGAGACAAAGTTATGAACACGATCAAATTTCCGCGACTGGTCAGCTTGGATTCTTCAGACATGAAGTATATTCTAGGAAAAGCCAAGAGCACAAGCATAGTATCGATAAAGGCCAGTCCAGAAAAGATTGTGAAAATCCTAGGTCAAAAGCTCAAGAAAAGAGGAGAGGTCAAGGGTGCCATTTTACTTCTAGAGGGAGGAACTTCAATGCGCTTGGAGGAGTTAAGCTATATTACCGGTTCTGTATGCAAAAGGCTGGGGCCAGAAACCAACGTCATATGGGGCGCAGGAATAAATGGGTCAATGGGTAAGGAAATTTCTGTGGATATGATCTTGGCAGGGTGAGGATCTTTCTAATTCTCAATCCCAGACCCAACACAACTCCACCAAAAACCTTAAATATGGTGATAATGCCATAATACTATGGCAAAAAATAAGAAGTACAGAAATGGTATGTCAGACTTTAGTCCAAAAGAAAAGCTGTTAAAATACCTAATAGAGAATAAAGAACCCGTCTCTATAATGCAGGCCTCTGGAGCAATTGTCGTTGACTACAAGAACACTTACAATATTGTAAACGAACTTCAATCAAGTGGAATAATCACTAAGGGACGTATAGGCAATACAAATCCTATCCGGATGAATTTTTTTCCGAACCGGGAGATTTATTCTGTTGAAGAAAAGAGAACAAAAAAATTTTTATCGAAAAATCCAGAACTGAAAGTATTAAAAAATTATATTGAAGGACTGAACTATCCTTTTTTAATCGTGCTGGTTTTTGGTTCTTACGCCAAAAATACTAAAACAGAAAATTCAGATATAGATATTTGCATAATTTCAGACAGCAAGGAAAAAGAAAAGGTGTTGAGAGATAGATTAAATTTGCTGTCTTTAAAGCTGGAAATTCATGAATTTACTACAAAAGAATTTATCTCTATGATAGAAAAAACACAAAATAACCTTGGCCATGAAATAGTTAAAAGTAATATTATACTCTATGGAATAGAGAACTACTATAACCTTATCTCAAAATGGATGAAAAAAGAATAAAACGGGCAGAAAGCAATTTTAAGAATTATCTGGATGAAGGCAAGATAAAAAAGACCGGTAGATTTGATAATTTGATTTATGAAACTTACTTGAGAAATGCAAGGGAAAGCTTAAATGTAACCAATCAGTTATTTCAGAATAAAACTTCTTCTTTGTGGGTTGTTGTGACAAGCTACTACTCTATGTTTTACATGGCTTGTGCATATCTCTATAAATTAGGATACAAGCCGGGAGAAGAAATAGTCCATCAAGTAGTAAACGAGTCCTTAATTGTTCAGGGAAGGCATAAGATAAAGAACCATATTCTGGAAAACTATAATGAAGAGAAGGAGAAAGCATCGATGATTGTAGACAATTACCTAGATAATTACGAAAGGGAAAGGTCCAAAAGAGCGCGCTTCCAATATCAAACAACGGAAGAAATAAAAGAGAACAAAGCTAAAACCTCCATAAGCAGGGCGAAGGAATTTTTAACACTTATCGAGGGAATATTACAAAAATGAGAAAACCAACACCCAAACCCGTCTCAAGAAAAGCAGAGCACACATACAAGCTCTCCCCCTCAAGCATAAACCTGATGCTCGAATGCCCAAGATGCCCCTACAAAAAACTTATAAAGCGGTAAAAAGTGATAGTATCAGAATGTTCCCCAGTGATCCTACGGGGTCGCTGGATGATTATATTTTTAGATTTCTTACTAAGCATATAATCTCGAAAGGGGGCTTTGATATATGGAAGAAACTCTAGTGTTTATAGATGAAGGGTTTTTAGACAAGCTAACTAAGCTTTTTGGCGAGGGGGAACGGATAAAGTTTGATAAGTTTGATTTTGCAAAGAGAATCGCAAAAAAACAAGGACTGATTTGTAAGCATTTGTTTTACTATACCTGCCCGCCTTTTCAGTCTGCTACTCCAACTGAAGAGGAAATGAAAAGGAAGAAAGGTTACGATAGGTTTACGTTTGTTTTATCAAAAAATAAAGATATAACTATAAGGGAAGGACGAGTTCAAAAAATAATTAATAAAAATGGCGAGATGGAATTCAGACAAAAAGGTGTTGATACACTATTAACTATTGATTTAAGCCATATGAAAGAAGACTACCCTAATGTTAAGAAAATAATCTTAGTTTCTTCTGATACTGATTTTTGCCCTATCATTAAAGATATAAAAGAAAGGAACAAGGTTGAGGTTATCCTGTATACTTATTTTGATAGAGAAAGGAGATCAAAATTCTCTCTGTCAAATGAGCTGATTTCCTGCTGTTCAAAATATACTAAACTTATAAAAGACGATTTTATTTCTTCTCCAATACAAAAAAGAAAAGAGGATATAAAATAAAATGCCCAAACTCAAACCAGCCCCAAAACAACCCAAAAAAGAGCAAGAATACAAGCTCTCCCCCTCAAGCCTGAATCTCATGCAGGAATGCGAGCGATGCTTCTGGCTCAAGCTCGTCAAAAAGATCAGCAGGCCCGACACAGCCTTCCCAAGTTTGCCAGCAGGCATGGACAAGATCCTGAAGCAGCACTTCGACAAGTTCGCAGGAAGAGGAGAGCTTCCGCCGGAGATAAGAGAGTACGGCCTGGGAAATGGGTACAAACTTTTCAATGATAAAGCGAAGCTGGACATCTGGAGAAATGCGCTGAAAGGAATCCAGTACAAGGACAAAACTTCAGGAATTCTTTTAAGGGGAGCAGTGGACAACCTTCTAGAAAAAGGAAAGAAGCTCATAGTTCTGGACTACAAGACAAGGGGATATCCATTAAAGGAAGACACGCATGAGCATTACCAGCTCCAGATGGATGTCTACAATTTTCTCCTGCGGAAGAATGGCTACCAGACAGAGGATTATTCTTACCTTTTATTTTATTATCCCAGAGAGGTTGCAGAGTCAGGGGAAGTTTTGTTTGATACAAAGCTTATCAAGATGCCCACGAGTGCGGAGAGAGCAGGAAAGATTTTCGAGAGGGCGATGGGGATAGTAAACATGCCAACCTCGCCAAAGCCAAGCAATGAGTGCAAGTTCTGCTCTTATGTCAGTAAGAGGGCTGTAAAGTCAGAATCAGGGGAATGATTTTAATATTCTATTATCTAAGGAAGGATCGCTATGGGATGGAACTTATATGAAGAAGGCAGACTCTTACCGCCACTAAAATTCTCTAATGGTAAGACGCAGGAAGATGTCGTCAATGAAGTCTTGGCAGCAATAAAAGAAGGCCATAAGGTAATATTCATCAAAGGCGTCTGCGGAACCGGAAAATCAGCTATCGCCCTGAACATCATAAATGAGCTGGGAAGAGGGAGTATTGTAGTTCCTGTGAAGGCCCTGCAGAACCAGTATACGAATGACTACACCAACAAGTTATATCTGCTCAAGAATTGTGCGGGGCTCGAAGAGGAGAGCACGAAGCTGGCCGGGAGCGAGGGCGCGGGGGGCGAGGCACGGAGCGCGGGGCAGGGAGCCCAGGACTCGGAGCAGGGGGGCGCGGAGCGCTTAAAGATAAGAACAATAATGGGGAGGGGCAACTTCAAATGCGCTTATGGAAACTGCCCGGCAAATGACAAGAAGCTGCCGTGCACAATTGAATTCAAGAAGGAAAATCTAGGGCTACTGCAAAAATATCTGCAGGAGAATAAGCTGATTCCGGAAAAAGAGAAGGGCATCTTTAGGGAGCTTTATCTTGAAGCTCTTGGCAGATTCAGCGTTGCAGCGGCAAGCCCTTACTGGAGCCCATTACTCCCCCATGACATCTCTGAAAAGTTCAGAGAAACCGGGAAATGCAAAGTTCTGAGCTATGATTCAATCTCAAAACAAAAATACTTCTTGCACCTAAGAGAGCCAGGCTGCGGCTTTTACGCGCAATACACAGCATACGCAGAGGCCGACGCCATAATCTTCAACAGTGCGATGTACGAGATTGAGAATGCGATCGGAAGAAAGCCGGTAACAGATGTTGAGATCATCGATGAATGTGACAAGTTTCTGGACGATTTAGGAAATGAGAGAGAGATGAACCTTGATTTGCTTTCGCTCAGGCTTTCTCAGCTAACAAGCTTGTCGAGAGAAGCGGGCTTGAGAGAAGAGCTGATGGAATTTAACGATCTTGTTTTGGACGCAAAGGAGGAAGCGACTGAGAAGAGGGGGAAAATCATCCTTCTGAAAGAGAGCNNATTGCAAGCATTGTGACAATCAATCTGGAAAAGCGCCTTAAGGAACTTCTCGACAAAAACAAAGTTTTTGTGATGATGTCCGGCACCATCCACAGCGAAGAAGTCTTGCGGGAAGTTTTTGGGATAAAAGACTACAAGATAATAGAAGCAGAAACAAGAGCTCCGGGAACAGTCATCGAAGGAAGAAGCGGGAGGGAAAGAAATTTCAGGTTTAAAGCGCTTGCAGAGAAAACTCTTACAAGAGAGGAGTATCTGCTTGCATTAAACGAGTGCATCAAGAGAGCCAAGGCGCCAGCACTTGTGCAGATAACCAGCATGAAGGACCTGCCGACAGAAGCCGAGAAAAAGAGAATGGAGCTTGCGATAAAGAGCAGAGAGGAGTTTCAGGAAGAGCGGGAGAATTTTAAGATGGGAGAACTTCTTGAAAAGTTCAAGGAAGGAAAGATAAGCATCCTTTATGGCACGACATATAACAGGGGCGTTGATCTTCCAGGAGAGATGTGCAATAGCATAATCCTCACGAAGTATCCTTTTCCGGCAAAAAGTTCCCTGTTCTGGAAGATCTTCGAGCGGCAAGACAAGGAAAAATTCAGGAAGTTCTATCTGGATACAGCGAGGAGGGAGTTCTTGCAGAGGATTTACAGGGGCCTTAGAAGCCAGAATGACAGGATCATGCTGCTGAGCCCGGATTTGGCGTGTTTCGCGGGAAGGGTGTAGCGAGCCCGAAGGGCGAGCGGTGCTGGGGGGCGGGGAAATGAGATCCAGACGAAGGATAAACGCAGAAAAGTATACTTCTTCAAGCAACTCTTGACAGGCACGCAAGCAGGACAGGCAGAAAGCTTTAAATACTATTATCACTATAGTGATAGTATGGAAATCGGATTATTAAACCCACATGTGATCAAGATTTTAACCTCTGCGAGAAAGGAGGATACCATAATCGGGATTTCCAAAAGAATTAATTTGTCGTACGGCTGGACCAACAAATGGGTTAATGAATTAATTAAAGAAGGTGTTTTTAAGGAAAAATGGAGGGGAATAATCTTGCAGGAAGATAATAAAACTTACCAAAAAATATTAAAATTCATCAAAGACATCAAAGATGTAAGGTTCTACTATTCTGTTTTGAATTTGTTTGGAATAGAGTATTGTTTTACAAAAACAGATGCCGTCTACGTATGGACAGAGGGAAGATACAATATAGCCCGCTATAAGAGATTTTATCCGATTTTTATTAAGATAAATGAAAGCGACTACCCGATTTTCTTAGAATACTGCAGAAAATTAGGCTTAAGCATCAATTCAAAAGAGGGAATTTTTTATTCTCCGGAAGTCTTGAAGAGGGTTAAAGCTGTAAAAAGGCATGGTTTTTTTGTAGAGCCATTGGATGAAACAATAAAATTCATGCAAAAGAATATCTATAATTTCCAGCCGGCATTAGAAATGATCCAGGAAACTTCCGGCAGAAAATTGGGAATAAAATATAGGGAAGCATCTTAAGGAGAATGATGGATTTGCTAAAAAGGGAAAACCAGATTTTTGATATTCTGCAGAAATTTAATGACAAAGAATTAGAATTCGTTGTTGTGGGAGGCTATGCGGTATCAGCGTTCAAGCATAGATTTTCAGTTGATGCAGATGTTGTTATTAAAGACTCTTCTCTTGAAAGATTTAAAACTCTCCTGGAAAAAGAGGGATTCAAAGAAGCATTTGGCAAGGAGCTAACCGGCATCTACTCCCCTGAATTTAAGAGGTATGAGAAAGATAAGGTATTTGTGGATTTGATGGTCAACGCTTTAGTGTCGAGAACAACGGATGCTGCTTGGAGCTTTGATCTTTTGCATAAAAATTCTGTAAAAAGGAAGATAATTGGTATAGAAAAAGAAGTTACGGCTAGCGTTCCAATAAAAGAGCTTTTAATAGCCTTTAAAATTCATTCTGGCAGGCTTACTGATTTTAGGGACGTGGCAGCATTGGCCAAAGATATTGACCTAGAGAAGGTAAGTGCATTCTTGTTCAGGGGGGATATCAAGGCCATTAATATAAATCTGAAAAAGTTAAACACAACAGTCCATGATAAAAACTTTGTTGACTCATTTAAGGGAGTCTTTCTTGAAAAGAAATTTGACATTGATTTCAGTCAAGTCGAGAAGATAAGCAAGATGAAGGTGCCTGAAGGCTTGCGGAGGGCTTAGGGCGCGGGGGGCGGGGAGCGAGCCCGAAGGGCGAGCGCGGGGGGAAGGAGCCAGAATTACAATCAAAGGAAAATGCTCCAGTAGCCTTGAACCATTTGGTCTGCAATAAAGCCCACAAGTCTTTCATAATCTTCCTCCCTCGCTTGAGTCAATCCACCTCTATCAGCCTCTCCGAGCCCTGCCAGATAATTCCTTCTATCTCTTGTTTTGATGACCAGCGGCGGATAATCATTTCTGAGCAGTATATAATTCAAAAGCATTCTTCCAGTCCTTCCATTGCCATCCATGAATGGGTGTATCTTCTCAAATTTGTGATGAAAAATTGAGGCGAGGGCAAGCGGATGAAACTTCGCTTTATTGTCATCATACCATCTTAATAATAAGTCCATATCTGTTCTAACATATGGAAATGGCGTTGCTTTGAAATTTGCTTTGAGCACGCGGACATCAGAGGTTCTATAGCCGACTCTTGGGTCAATGTTCTCCATCAGGTTTTTATGAATCCCGATGATAAAGTTATGGCTTAACTCTTCCTTGTCTTTAAGCAATGAGAGAAAAACTTTCCTGGTATTTTGGATATCATAGATTTCTCTAAGACTTTTGTTCTTGGGAGTCAGGCCCTCTTCCAGTAGGTTTCTTGCTTCAGCTAGTTTGATGGTATTTCCTTCTATGGCGGTTGTGTTGTAAGCAAATTCAATGATGAAGTTTCTTAATGTCTCCTCTTTAGTCAGGGATTGCTGCCTTTTGAATTCTGAATTATAATGCAGTTTGCAGGCCTCTATTTCTGCCAATCTTCCCCCAAGAAGCGGATCCATTTTGAGCTTTAATTTTTTGGCTTTCTCAAGATACTTATTCGACTCTAAGAAATTGTGTATACTCCTATAGGCCTTTCTTATCTGGGGGGAGTATTTGTTAGGTTTCTCTAAGGAATTTTTTACTTCGTCTAAAGTGCTTCCTAAGTAAGCAATGTCCTTAACTATTACCTTATCCCCTTTTCTTTTGGAGGCGCGCAAGTAATAATAGGTTCTCTCTCCCGCCTTCTTCTTATAGATGTATACCATCCCATTATCATCCCATTAGGGTATATAAATCTTACCCTCTACAAAAAGATTAAAGGATGTAAGGGGTAGTGCACGAGCAGAAGATCGCGAGGAAGATGGGCGCGGGGAGCGAGCCCGAGGGGCGAGCGGGGGGGAAGGGGAAGATAGAAGGGGAGCATGAAGCAAAAATCAAAATCTCGAAACAAGTCTGCTTCATGCAATTTTTTATACTAATCCTATAACGAAGCAAAGTTTCTAAATATAGAAAGAAGTACAAAAATTCCAACTATCACACCACCGATAATGGCGAGAGTTGTTCCAAGGGCCACTAAAGCCGGAAACCCTTGTGTAGTCCCAAAGAAATAAAAGAATAGTCCTACAAAAAGAACTCCTGCACTTGCGCTTCCTATCTTAAAATCAATTGCCATGCTTATCCTCCCGGTTTGTCTTTAGTAACTAAAATCTAGATAATTCTTTTTAGGTAAAATTGCTAAAGCATTATCTGAGATCTGGTTGTTGCTAAATGACATTTTTTCTCTATCGTCAAATTCATAGGACACAAGAAACAGCTAAGAGGACGCGCTTTTGCAGCATTCCTCTGCCGCTCTTACGTCCTCTTTTCAACTGATTTATAATAGCATAATTCATTTTTAAAGATTATCGTTACAAAAAATATCTTTTCATATATCATACAACCTGTAGTGGTAGATAAGAGGTAAATTTTTAAGGGTTGGAGCCTTGGGAGGGGCATGGCCACAAAAGAAGAGGCGAAAGAGAGGATTAAGGTGCTGGTTGAAGAGTTCAGGGCGGATTATCAAAGGCATAGAGAAGAGCTAGAATCTAATACTGAAACTAAATTGGTGGAGCCACTATTCGAGGCCTTAGGATGGTCAAAAAAAGATTTTGTTAAGCAAGAAGTAGCCCATAGGGAGGGCAAAAGAGGCCATGCGGATTATGCGTTTAAGATCGGAGATAAAACTGTTTTCTTCTTGGAAGCTAAAAGAGTAGGAGTACCTTTAGAAAAAGAAGCGGATAAACAAGTGATTTCTTACGCCCTCTCGAAAAGAATTCCCTTCGCTGTTTCCACAAATTTTGAGCAGCTAAAAGTCTTTTGTGTCGAACAGGAAGATGCAATAAAAAATGTATTTCGTACATTTAGGAATCCTGAAGAATATTTAGAGAATTTTCATGACTTATGGTTTCTATCTAAGGAAAGCTTTGAGCAAAACTTAACCTTAAAAAAGGCCGAGAGTGAGAATAGATTGAAAAAAAGAGCGTCTATCGATAAAGAACTACTAGATGATCTAATGCGTGTAAGAAAATTGATAGTGGATGATATCGAGAAAAGATATCCTAAAAAATATGAACCGAATGAGAAGGATGATATCGTTCAAAGAATTTTGGATAGATTAATATTTATAAGAAGAAGTGAGGATATTGGAATTAATCCAGAAAATCTTTTGCTAAAAGAGATAGAGGACTTACCGGGAAATAAAGCCCATCCCAAGCTAAAGGAAATTTTCAGAAAGTATAACGAAGTTTATGATAGCGGACTTTTCCGAATCGGGGTAGACAACGATTGTGACTCAATAGTAATTGATGGAGAGATAATTAAGAAATTAATTCAGTATTTATACGAATCAAAGGGAGGAGATTATGTTTATAACTTCGATTGGATCGATGCAGATGTTCTTGGACAGGTTTATGAACAGTATCTAGGAAGACTTTTACAACAATCTAGATCTGGAAAAGTTAAGTTAAAAGAGGGGCAAGCCCATAGAAAAGAGCAGGGAATTTATTATACTCCAACCCACATTGTAGACTATATTGTTAAGAATACTGTTGGTGAATTGTTAAAAGATAAAAAAATTGATCCGGCGAAGATCAAAATACTAGACCCAGCGTGTGGCAGTGGTTCATTTTTGATAAAGGCGTTTGATTATTTAAATGAACGTTTATCGAAGGGCGAAGAAACTAAACAAAGGAGACTTGATAGCCAAGGAATGTATTCGGTTAAAACAGATATTTTAAAGAAAAATGTTTATGGAGTAGACTTAGACCACAAAGCGATCGAGATAACTAAACTCAATCTCTTACTAAAGGCTGCTGAGAGGGATAGAAAGCTTCCAGAAGAGTTAGATGTGCATATAAAAAGAGGTAATAGCCTCATAGATGACGAATCTGTTGCTGGATTAAACGCATTTAGATGGACAGATGACTTTGAAGGGGGGGGTTTTGATGTTGTTATTGGGAATCCGCCTTGGCTTATGGCTGGTTATCACACGACCCCTAAAGAGATAGATTACCTTCATGGAAAATATGAAAGTGCAAAAGGAAAGTTTGATTTATACTATTGTTTTATAGAAAAGGCGTTGACGTTAATTTCAAATAGGGGTATCTTCGGAATGATAGTCCCTAATAAATTCTTTCATACAAAATCAGCCAAAGGGCTTAGAGAGATCCTTATGAAATCAGGGAAATTGTATAAGATAGTTGACTTCGGTGATGAAAAAGTATTCGGTGATGCTACTAATTATTCAAGCATTTTATTACTTAGACAAGGCAACCATAAAAAAATAACATACACTGAAGTAGATGCTAGGATGAATATAAAAAAGGATATTCAGATTGATGCACAATCTTTGACTTCAGATGGATGGTATTTTGAGGATAAAACGGAAAAATCCTTGTTTAATAAAGTCAATTCAATCGGAACTCCATTAATACAGATTACTAAAAGGTTCGGGACTGGAGCTCAGACGGGGGCAGATAAAGTGTTTCTATTTACGGAAGAGGAGAGAGAAGATTTCGGGACAGAAAGTAAATTATTCTGCAAAATTTTGAGGGGTAGAGATGTTAGAAGATACTCCATATCTAGAATAACGAAACAGGCAATATTCCCCTATAAAGTTGTTAACAACAAATTTCAGATATTTGATGAAGAAGAGATTAAAAAATATAAAAAGGGGTGGCAAACTTTGGAATTAAATAAAAGTAATTTATCTAAGAGAATTTGGTTTGGAAAGAACGCCACACAGCTGTCTGGAAAGTATTATGGTTTTATGTACTTAGATGATCATTCTAATTTCAAAGTACCGCACATACTTACACCCTCCTTAAGCGACAAATCAAATTTTTCTATAGGAACAGGAGATATTTTTGTGACAGGGACTGCAGGCGTAACTTCTGTAATTCTAAAATCTATACCGGAGAGTATTAATTATATTTTAGGTCTGTTGAACTCGAAGCTTATTAGTTTTTATGTAATAAAACGCAGTCCTATATTTCAGGGTGGTTACCATAAGTTTAGCTCAAATTATCTAAAAAAGATCCCCATCAAAAGAATTGATATGAACAAATCATTTGAAATGGAAATTTATAATAGTATCGTTAAAAGAGTAGATAAAATGCTTTCTCTCAACAAACGTCTTAATGAAATTGGCGGCAAAAAAACTGAGGAAAGTGCCAAAATTTGGGAGGCTATCAATAAAAGTGATAAAGAGATAGACCAGCTAGTCTACAAACTCTACGGTCTTACAAAGGAGGAGATAAAGATTGTTGAGGGGAGTGTTGGTAAATAGAATCTAAATCTTAGACGCAGAATCTCTACTTTCCAAGGAAGCGTCAACAACCACTACTTTTATCGATCTACCATCTTTTAATTTCAACTTTTTGTATTCCTCCTCTAAACTTGCAATTCTGACTCCGTCACCTGGAATTTGCTTTAAAACAATATAATATCCAATATCTATATCATCCGCGTCCATATAAGCAGGAAGTTGCTTCTCCAAACCAGGAATAAGCTTGCTATTTCTCGCTAGCTTTATTTCAACATGAATCTTTTTATTATACCCTTTTGACATTTTGAAGTCCACTGGACCTCTCCCTGTTTTACTTTCTGGAGTTATATCAACATCTTTTTCTTTGCAGAGAGTATCTGCTATGCTTAAAAATAATATTTGTGACGCTCTTTCTTTTCTTGGCTTATCATTGTCCTCGAATAATAAAGTATACGCCTCTTTTTTCTCTATGCACTTTTTGAATTGTGTTATTACTGATTCGACAAATCTAACAAAGTCTTCTTTTGTTTCTACAGACAAATCCAATTTCTGCAGGTTTCTTACCAACTTTTCTAAATCTTCTCTAAAACTGTAGATTAAATCTGGATCATGAGAATAGTCATATGGCTTAGCCTTATCTTTTTGTTTTGCTTCTATGTATCTTTTTAATAATTCTCTGACGATCTGCCTGTCTTTTTCAACAGCTTTTCTTAAAGAGCTTACACTCAATCCGGCAGTGAATAACCTTGTTACTTGACTTCTTAATGATTCGTTATCAATACTAAAAATATATTGCTCGAAATCTGCTATTTCGAGATAAGAATTAGCCCTAAGGAAATCTTTTGGTACTAGTATTATTGCCTTGCCATCATAAGGGTTAATAGGCAACTCAACCTTTTTCCTCGCCCATCCAAAATTCAGCGAGAATCCGACATTTCCGATTAGTACTTTCTTTGTAGGTATAGATTTATCCCTACATATCTTAATAGTGTAATCAATTAGTTCTTCTTTAATTATATTTGTTACCATGTCACTTATCCGATCTGGCCCAATTCCGTCCACAAACATGTGGAAGGTACTAAGATAGCTACCAAACTCATCTAATCCTAGATCTATAAAATCTATAACTGCATCAAATACTCTTCTAGAGAACTCGTCCCCCATACCACTACCGGAGGATCCATAAGCCGTATAGCCTAGCTTTGTTTCCCAAGGTTCTTTAAATTTCAGCATTTCCAAAGCATGTAATCTTTCTTTCCCCGATTTACTCTTAGCTAAAGCAACTCTTCTAAATGCTTCACTAATGAACCCCCTTATTTTATCTTTACATCCTTCAAATCCTTCAACTTCTTCCTGAAACACCAGCATAGGATCTATGAAGAGCTTTGTATCAGTATCAAGAATAGGATCAAACCAGCTTTCCTTTTTCGGATTACTTACCTTAAATACCTCTGAAAATAGCATTTAGTTAATAATATAGGGAGTTTTTTAGATTTTTCCATTAAAGCCAAAAATTTCTAAGCCCAATCCAACCGAAAAATCCTATAAAGTCCCGGGGCCTCAAGGCCCAGGCGAAGAAGGGAGAGATAAGGCTGAGGAAAGGATAAAGAAATTTAAGCTTTTGGCTTCTGTCTATTTAATGCTATTGGAAATGGTCTTGGGGGTAATTTTATTCACCTTAATCTTCATTGTAATCGGGTTTTCGTGGAAAAATCTAAGTAACTTTTTCCACGATAATTACTCTTTTTTCGAGTTCTTTTTTATTATACTTTTCTTTATCGAACAGCTAACGTTTGTTATGTTAGTTAATTTTTTCCCAAATCGATCCGAGCTATTTATTAGCATCTTTGCTTTGATAGTTATTACTACAGCATCTCTTCAGAAAATGATGATGGATAGGAAGGATCAAAGATCCTCACAATTAGTGACTAGGTACAAAGACTTGGTTAAACAATCTTATGAGGGGAAAGAAAAGATAGCTAAAGAGCACGAAGACGCTTTAGAGATGATAAGAAGTTTAAAAGAAGGGATTAAAAAATCTAGAAAAGCATAGATAGTTTTTCTGAAATAGCATCCAATTTCTTCTTAATAGATTCCAATTCTTTGTTCGTTGAGAGTACTGTTGCTCCACTAATTGATAAAAACTCTTCCGCAGCTCTAACTAGTTCACGAGCCTCCTTAGAACTAATTTCTTGCCTTACCATCTTACCTCTCTTTGATAATACAAAAGGTATATATTTATTCCTGTTTAAAAACGTTGCCATCCGAGAAAACCGAAAATCCTATAAAGTCGCGGGTCTTCAAGATAAGACTAGGCTGATAGGGGATGACGATGGCAAGCCATACAGAAACCAAAGTTTATTCTGTCGATGAAATAACTACCCACATAAAAAATCTCTTGGAGAAAGACGTTAATTTACAAAACGTCTTTGTTAAAGGAGAGGTATCAAACTTCAGGAACTCTGATAGTGGGCATATCTACTTTAGCTTAAAAGATGAGACCTCTATCATCGAATGTGCTATGTTTCGGAGAGCTAATAGGAGTTTAGAATTTATACCTGAAAATGGTATTAAAATTATTCTCAAAGGAAGCGTAGACCTGTACAAGCCAAGAGGAAAATACCAGCTAATCGTCGAAGAGCTACATTTAACAGGTGATGGTGAGTTATATTTAAAATTTCTGAAATTAAAATCCAAGCTAGAAAAAGAAGGCCTATTTAAAGAGTCACATAAAAAACTACTGCCAAAATATCCTAAAAGCATAGGTATTGTTACCTCGCCACAGGGGGCTGTAGTTCATGATATCATAAAAGTTGTAAAAAGAAGGTATAGTCATGTTAGAATTGTGATTTATCCATCACTAGTACAGGGGGATAAAGCAAAATACGACCTTGTTAGGGGTATAGAAGTGCTTAATAATCTAAATTTTGAGGTAATAATTCTTGCGAGAGGTGGGGGCTCTTTCGAAGAGATATGGCCTTTTAATGAGGAGATAGTTGCTAGAGCGATCTATAATTCTAAAGCACCAGTAGTATCAGCTATAGGACACGAAACAGACTTTACAATCGCAGATTTTGTGGCAGATAAAAGAGCGCCAACTCCCTCAGTCGCGGCAGAAATTATCGTTCCAGATGAGAAAGAAATCTTAAAAGAGATTATTCACCTAGAAAAACGTCTTTACAAACAAACACAGCAGATTTTTGAGATCAAGAAACAAACCATATGGCACCTTATGAGTCGGCCTATAATCAAAAAACCGTGGACTGTTATCAATACCTATAAGCAAAAACTAGACGAAGAAACAAATCAGCTAAGACAAGCTACAACTGTTTGGATTAAGGCCATAACCGAAGAGCTAAAAGGTATGAATGGGAGGCTGAATGCATTAAGTCCCTACGCGGTATTAGATAGAGGTTATAGTATAACTATGAAAAAAGAAAAGATTATATCAGATATAAAAGATATAAATATAGGAGACGATATTTACACGATCATCAAATCTGGAAAAATAAAATCCGAGGTGCAGAGTAAAAATGGAGAATAAATCATTTGAAGGAGCCCAAAAGAGAATAGAAGAGATAATCGAGGACTTAGAAGAGGGTAATCTCCCACTAAGAGAGAGTATAGATAGATTTAAGGAAGCTGCAGAACTACTCAAATTCTGTGATAAAGAGCTTAAAGAAGTTGAAATGAGCATACAGAAGATAGTTGATAAAGATGGAAAGATTAAGTTTGAAGAATTTGAGTAGGGCGGAGACACCCTCAAGGCAGAGGCAAAGAAGGGAGAGATAAGGATCAGGAGGGGATGAGAATGGTAGTACAAATTGATTATAATGTGCGATGGGAAAAATTAGGAAGAGCAGAGTAATTGGTCTCGCCATACTTATTATTTGGTCGGTCATTGTGTTTTATTTTGGGAACTTTTTAGAGGATAGTTACTTTGTTAAAGAAACAAACGTATTCAATAAATTGTTTGGTGTTGAGAAAGTAGACCTGGATATTAACCTTGATCCAAACATAGAAAATAATATTACAATTATTACGGGAGAGATAACCAATGTCGGAGATAAGGAAATTGAACAGCCGTATATATTATTTTCATTTTGTGGATTACCTATAGAAAAGGCCGGATTTGATTATCAAAATCTATTATTGGGAGAAAAGAGGGAATTTAAAATGGAAATAGAAGAGATAAAACTAAATAAAACGTGTTCCACTTATACAAAACCCGTAAAAACACAGATCTATAGAAGTGAAGATTTTTCGCAATGCTTTCTTGAAGTCGAAGAAGGTGTCTCAAACGTATGCCAATATTGTAAAGCAACATTTGAGATTTATGGAAACAGTAAATTAATACAAAAAGAAGTTGTTTGGTATCCCTACTATAACGGAATTTTAGATGTCCGAAAGGTTCTAAATTGGATGTTTAGTAGAGATATATCACGGCTGAGAATAAGCTTGAAAAATGGTCCAAATATGACATGTTCCTCTTTACCAACCACCGTAGACAAGTCTTCTTTGGTTCGTGTTGAGCCAGTAGAGTTTACCCTATCTGATATGAAAACTGCATGTATTAGGGGAGACGACGTCGAATGGTGTATGGGAAATTTTTATAAGAAATAAAGGAGAGCGCGGAGAGATGAAAGAAAAGACTATCTTTTTACTAGGAACTTTTCACTCATTCAAGAAATACAAAGAGAAAGTCAGAAAGGTAACTAAAGAAAATAACTTCTCCGGGTTTTTTAGTGAGGGTGTAGATAGCAAAAAACTTATAACCAAGAATAATCTTACAAAAGAGCCTTTTCTTATTCTACCAATATACTCCTTTCTAAAGATATTACAATCAAGGGGAACAGAGTTCGACGAATTGCAGAAAATTTCTTTGAAGAGAAAAATCTCTATTTATGGACTTGATGAAAACATTAAGTCAATTTTAGATAGATTCCATAAACAGTACAATTACTTTATTTATGCTTTTATTTTTTTCTTGATGCTAATTATTGTTGATATAGGCCAAAGCATAATCAATCTTGTTTTTTCGTTTGTTTTTTCGTCAATATTATACTTTGGCTATTTTATTATTATCACCAGTAAGATTCGTGAACGAATATGGATTAAGAGAATAGTTAGAATCTCTAAATACAAAAGAAAGGGAAATTTCCTATTAGTCGCCGGCAAGTTTCATATAAATAGAGTCAAAAAGGAACTCATAAAAAGGGGATTTTCTGTGGAAGTGGCCTAAATTTTAGTTTTCCTCCCCGAAAGAAGAGCCCACCACTCATCCATTACCTTAAAGTAATTATAAGGCGGGCTTTAGTTATGCAAATAAGTTAGTTAAAAATTTCTGGGGGCACGAAGGATTGAAGTAATATCTATAAAGTCGTTTTGTTTGATTCTTTAATGGGACATTTACATAGTTTTAGACAAGGATGGCAGAGTGAAAATTTAGCTAGATTTTTATTATCAAAAGTTTCATTTATCTCAAAACCATCAACAATATCGGATGATTTGGGTTCAGATTTTTTATGCACATTGTTTAAGATTGAAAAGAACGAACTGCACCCCAGTAGTTCTTTTGCCATCCAAATCAAGAGTGAAGGGAGTAAGATAGATATTACAAATAAAATGTCTTATTTGGAGAATCTAGAAATACCTTTTTTCGTAGGGGTAGTTGATAAAAAGAACTTAAGAGCTACAATCTACGCTGGAGAATATCTATGTGATTATTTTTCAAGTTCCGAAGATGTAGGTGTTAAAAAAAGGTGTATCAAGCTCGTTGAGAATAGGAAAGAACCACTAAAAATGTTTGAAAAAAGTAAGAAAGGAGATGAAGTCTCCATATTATTTCCAAGAGTTTTAGAAATTGACGCTAAATACGATTATTCTAAAGAGCCTGATAAAGTTAAAGACTTGTTCTCCATTTGTAGATTAATGCAGGAGAACATATCCTCGAAGACATCACACGAATACACCTTTAAGAGATTCAATAGTAATTATGTGTGGATTTATACTGGGCCTACATCAATTAGGCACTCTCAAGAGAATTTCTTAAAAAGACTTGCGGAGGTTTTCCATAACTTAAAATGGGCGATTAATATCAATCCTTCTTATAAAGATGTAGTTAAAAACCAATTTGAAATTTATAAAAGACTCTACTTAGATTTGTCTAAGTTATACGGTGTTATGCCCGAATATGTGTCTAAAGGGTTTAACGAATTAGATAAATTATTCCAGGGTTAAGCAAAGTCCATCCACTTAACCCTTCTCCCGCGCAAACCCTTAAATCTCTTTCTCCCCAAAGGAGAGAAAGCCTAAACAGCCAAGATGAAGAAATTTGAAAAGATAAAGAAGCTAAAAGAAACCCTACCACTCTTCTGGAATTCATACCAGCACATGTATGATGTAAGGGAAAGGAATAGCAGCTCCAAGATAAACTTTCTACTAATTGTTGCGACATTTCTACCGCTCCTATCTCTAGGGCTTTATGAGCTGTTTAACAATCACATTATATTAATTCCAATTCTTCTTCAAGTAACGGCGATAATTATCTTGCTTACAAGCTTCGAGGCCGGAAAGTATGCACAAATTCATTGGTTCAAACTAGAGAAAAAAGAGGACTTAAAAGAGCTAGAAGAGGGATTTGAAGTAAGATTTATATCAAAATTAAAGGAGTTAGAACGCGGAACTTGGATTAGAATGTACGAAGAAGGAAAGATCATAGTTATTTCTAGGCACCTAGTAATGTTCTCCTTGTTTTCATTGATGTTATCTATTTTATTTACCATAGTCAAAGATATTTCGTTCTTATACATTTTAACTATAATTTTGATGGCGATGTTTATTTATGCCTTGTTCGTAGCTAGCGAGCTTAAGAAACTAAATGATCTAGGAAAGGGTAATCCTGAAGCAGAAAGAATAGTAGCCTCCATGATTCTAGAAAACTGGCTAGCGGAGAAGCAAAAATAAAAAACACCCCGAAACTCCCCCATCTACGCCCCCGCGCAGGAGAAACTGGAAAGGGCCCAAAAAGTGTATAAACTAAAGCTTACACGTGTAAACTTAGGTTTACAACAAAAAAGGTTAAATATAATAGAAATGTTGTAGATTAAAGAGGTATTACAAGTAAAAATGCGAGGTTTGAATCAACCAAAACTAAAGAATAAAGAGGGGGTAATCAAAAAGCTAAGACCCTTCTGGAAAAGATATTGGGAAAAAGAAAAAATATTCAGAAATGACGTTGCAGAGATAGAAAAGCAGATGACAGAAAAGGTGGGACTGAGAATCGAGCTTGAGTTTTTCCATGTCGATAACGAATGTGTTGGAATTGGAGCATCTGATATTCTTAAGAGGAAAAAATTTCCATTGATCTATGATTCAGAATTAAACAAGTTCTTGGATTAAAATGCCATCCAAGATCTCTTGCCATCGGTGCAGAGGCAGCCTCCCCTAAAACTTTCTCGAATCCTCAAAAATATACCCGGGCTACTTGGGGGTGTGCAATCGGCCCTAAAGATTCTGAACACAACTCAAAACGAGATGGGCCTCCAAAAGTAACCATTAAATATCTCTTTTTCTTTATTATATCATGAAAAAAGAATTGGTATGTAAACACTATAAAGGAGAAGGATATGACTACGACTTAATCGGCTCAGTTTTGTTGCTTTGCAAGAGATGTGAGAGAAAGTTGAGGGGAGAAGTTTTCGAACAAGACCAAATAGAGAAAAAGCTGAAACCTTTAAGGAAAAGAATGATAAAGAGATAAGTAAGATGAAAGAGAAATCAACTATTCGCTACAAAATCCTAAATGACAAGAGAGTTCCTCTATGCGATTATTCAGGAACCTGCATGAATAAAGCCTACAGGGAAGTTTTTCCAAGACTTCTGAAAGGGAAGTACAGAAACAGAGGTTGGAGCTATCTTTGCAGAAAGCACTTTGAGCAAGAACTGAAGCGTTTTAAAAGAAAGTTACCGTATTCTACTGTATGCCCAATTAGTAAGCACGACCTCTAACCCCCACCTCCCCTCGCAACCCTTAAACCTCGTTCTCCCCTCGGGAAGGAATGCCCCGCCCCTACACCTTCTCCCCCCGCTCGCCCTTCGGGCTCGCTCCCCGCGCGGGGGAAGCTCGAGAGGGCGGGCCTTGCGGCAAAAGTGCAGAAGGCACACAAAAGCGATGGCGGTCTTCATCCAGGCCTGTCCGTAATACTTAAATACACCTTTTAACTACATAATACATAGCATCCCCGGAGTTGCACACAAGAGTTCCTCTTGGTGCGCCAGAATATTAATTCTGTGCGCTTCGGCAAATCCGGGCTTCTTATTTTGCGCAGGAAAATGAAAAAATCCAAAATTAATGGAAGGGTGATGAGCGCTAAGGAACTGGTCAAGAGGATCAAGGAGCCGCATAAGAGGCTTATCTCTGATAATCCAAAACTATTAAGCCAATTTAGAAGAGTTAGAGAACAGCTCAGGAAACAAGGGCTCTTGGGTAAAAGGAGCCTTATTATTGCTTAAGGACTTTCCACTACTATTTTGTATCTTTTGCTTAATCTTTTCTTTGCTTCATGGATTTCCTTATCTATTGTAATAAATTTATTGCAGTTGTTATTAACAGCTATCGCTAAAAGTAAGGCATCTGCAGGATCATTTATGTGCCCAATTTCTTCTATAATCTCTTTTGCCCTTTTCAAGTCTTCCTTTTCAATCTTTAAATTTTTTAATCTTTCTTGAAAAAGGGCGTCGTCTATAAGGGTTGCTAGAGTTTTAAACAAATCAATTCGTAAATATTCATCTATCTGTTCCCTTCTGACTAGGTTGCTAAGGACCTCTCCAAAAACCAAGTTAGAAACAAAACCTATATTCTCCCCACTATAACCAAGATCATCTAGGTACTTGAAACATTTTTCATCTTTATCGAATAAAGATCCGAGAAAGACAGAAGAGTCTATGAAATCTTTTGATGGCTCTCTTTCGCTCATTGATTTAATACAGGTAATATATTTATAAAATTACTTCTCTTTGTGTTAAAATGCCATCCAAGATCTCTTACTATTTATACCAGGGCTACTTGGGGGTGTGCAATCGGCCCTAAAGATCCTGAACACAACTCAAAACGAGGCGTTCCTCCCCTTAGTACTCTCTCCCGAAGGAGACTTCCCATCCAGATCAAGGTACAGATGTCTTTATGAAAAGAGGTATATAGATTTATCCAAGACATTTCCACAAAACCTTCCGCAACCTCCAGCTCGCCCCCTGAGCTCGCTCTCACAACCTTAACCCTCTTCCCCCTCGCCCTCAGCGCTGAAGTGCTCATCATCCAGCAGCCTTCTCCACTGCCGACCTTTTCTTTCTTTTAATCAGCTTCAATCTCTCTTTGGCCTGACGCTCATATGCATCAGCTTCCTTGAGCCAATAGCCTAGAGTAGTTTCTTTTCTCCCTTGTAGGGTTTCAGCTTTTATTCTATGCCTCATCGCTCGTCTCAATAGGCTTTCTGCTTGCTTTTTCAGTCTTTTTTCTCTTTTAGCCATTTTTCTGTCCTATCCACTTCTGCGATTATATATCTCCTGATCTTCTCCGCTTCTTCTTTTTTCAGCTTGTAACCCATAGCATCTCTTCTCTTGACTTGTAGATATCTCTCATAAGCTGTCGTGCTTCCAGAGATCTTCTCGACTAATCTCAGCAATCCGGGAGTGTTCCAAAGCCTATTCTTCCTCAAGCAATCTATGATATAAAGGGTCCTTAATCTCAGAATCAAGGAGTAAGCGGCGGCGTCGGCCACATCTTCGCCGCATTCATCTGCCATTTTGATGTATTCTTCAACAACATTCATTGCAGATCTTGTGGTTTCTATATGCCATCTAAGATTTCTCAGAGTTAATGGGGCAGAAAGCTCTTTCAGCAACTCTTCGTTTATTATTGGCTTGGCCTCTTTTAACATTGCCAGTAAGGGAAGAGCATTTTGATCCAACTGCTTTTTGGCCTCTTCTTTTGATACACAAAGCACCTCATACCTTCCTTTCAGCACTTTGCCGCCACCCCCGGAAGTTATTGCCAAAACATCTACATCGCTATCAATTGTTTGCTCATTCCGGGCATAACTTCCAATAAGATATACTCCAACGACCTTTTTTAGCAGATTGTGCTCTGCCAGAATTTCCAGAATTTCCAATCCAACATTCTCTGGTTCTAATATAACCTTGACGCGAGTATTCAGCCATCTCTTAGGAAGTAGCACGCCTGCAGAATTTCCGACCTTGACGGCCTTTTTTATTAATTCCATAAAGTTATAACTTGTTATAACCTTATAAGTGTTTCGGTTTAAGGATTCTTTATTGATTGGGGAAGCATTCCATTAAATGTCCCGATGTCCGATGTCACAATCCTTAAATACCCCAGCATCTCCCCAGAAAAATGGGCGGCGGAAGAAGAAAGTTCAAACCAAGGGGAAAATTCGTAAATAAAGATAGATTCATAGATGCCTCCAAGGCAAAGGAATCAAAACAGGAGCAAAAGGAAAGGGAAGAAGCAGAAGAGAAGAAAAAGCCCTCCATGGAAGAATTCTTGAAGAGCCTGAGGGAAGGAAAGGGATGAAAAGGGATTCATACACTCCAACTAAAGTCCAACGCCCCACCATAACACTTAAAAACATCCCTGTATATATTGTAACCATATACCCCCCGTCATTGCTTCGGCAACGGCGGGTTTCTTTTTTCTAGGTAATTTTATTAACTATGTACACATACAATCCACATGGAAAGGGTTATGGTCTTTATAGACGGCAGTAATCTCTATCACATACTTAAAGGGATTTACAAAAATTCCGTGCATCTCAGCAATTTCAAATTTAGTGAATTCTCAAGGAGACTCACTGAAGATAGGAAGTTAATCAGAGTATATTATTACAACGCAATTCTTAATAAGCAAAAAGATCCGGAAGGATACAAAAGCCAACAAAGATTCTACGAAAAATTAAGGACTGCACCTGATTTCGAACTCACCCTCTGCAGGCTTCAGAAAAATATCGTTGATGGGGAGACTAAGTACACTATCAAAGAAGATGATATAAGCATTGCAGTTGATATGGTTAAGCTAGCTTACAATAATGCATATGATACGGCCATTTTAGTGTCAACCGATGGTGATTTTGTCCCGGCAGTAAAAGCTGTTAAGGAAAAAGGGAAAAGAGTCGAATGTGTTGGTTTTCTAAAGAAATTTTCGTGGCATTTGAAACAGAATTGTGATAGGACAATTATCCTGGATAAAGCTGATTTGGACAAATGTGTAATATGAAACAAAAAAATTCTTGCGCGCGGCACTGAAACGGCACTCACTTCTCCAGAAACTCCTTTTTCCTTTTACCCTGTTTCTTTAATCTCTCTAGATCTTTTTCATAGTAAGTGACAAGCCACTCCATGCCAGCGATCTTCTTAGCCTCTTCTAGCTTTTCCTCATGCAGCTTAATCTGCTGTTCAATGCTTTTTATCCCTTTTTTCAATCTCTTTTTTCGCTTCATTCTCCACCTTGTTTAGATAATTTTTTACTATCTCTAGCAGATGCTCAATCTCTTCAATTTTCACTCTCTCAGCTACCCTCTTGTTATCCCTAACTTGCCTATAGACCCTATAAAGCCTGTTGTAGGCAGACTCATTCAATCCATAATCAGAGGCTATCTTCTTTACCCCAAAATTGCTAAATACTTTATCTTTGATTAAGGATTCAATTGCATAAGCTGTTCTTAGCCTAAGTATTAATGAATAAACTAAGTCTAGATTTACCGTTCCAGCCTTTCTGTCCATCTCTAATGAGCTTTTGACAATACCGAGCATGCTTTTTGCCTCTTCAAAGCTCCACTCGAATTTCCTCACGTCTATTTCTTTGCCCCTCAGCTCTGCAAGGAGCTTTGGATTTATGATTACATTCGCTTCTTTCAGGAGGGGCATTATCATAGCCGGATAATTCTCTATACTTCTTTCTACAGATTCCAGAGTCGCAATTCTTAGATCAATATCTTCATATAGATTTTTTATCTCTTGTTTCTCATCCAGTATAACTAGAATATCAACGTCAGAGTCAGTTTCCTGCTCCCCCCTAGCCCAGCTCCCAAAAATATATGCCCCTAATACCCCCCTAAGATGTGGCAATAACAATTCTATAGCTCTCTGCCTGACTTCTTCAATCCCTTCTGGAAGGTGAATAACTATCTCTGCGTTCTCATACTTCTTTGGCAGATAAACCGCTGCACTATTGCCCATCCTTATCGCTCTCTTCTTGATTATCATTTGTATATACACGTATTTACATTTATAATTCTTTCTATCCTTCTTTCCCTTCAGCTAAATATTAAATATCCCTTCTTCTTATCCAATAAAATGCCACAAAAGCAAAAAATCCTTGCGCGAGGTGCAGAGGCAATACTGATCCACCAAGGAACACATCTCCTAAAAAGAAGGGTGCAGAAGAGATACAGGCACCCTGCCCTTGACGCACAGCTCCGCACGCGCAGGACAAAGCTTGAATCCCGCATCCTTGAAAAGGCCTCGAACCTTGTGGCAGTGCCCAAAGTCCTTCATGTGCGGGAGCACGAGATAGAGATGGAATTCATTCCTGGAAAGGTGCTGAGCGAAGCCCTTGATTCTCTCACGCCGAAAGTGCAGGAGGAAGTTGCAAAAAACCTGGGCGCAGATGTGGCCAGATTGCATTCCTCGAACATAATCCATGGAGATCTTACAACCTCGAATCTGATTTGCACCTTCTTTGGAAAAGAATCTGCACCAAGAAAACTAAACAAAATCTTCTTCATCGACTTCGGTCTTGGATTCCATTCTGAAAGGATCGAGGACAGGGCAGTGGATCTGCATCTGCTAAGGGAAGCGCTCAAGAGCAAGCATTTCCGCATCGCGGAGAAATTTTTCGCTTCCTTTGCAAAAGAATATACAAAGAGCTACAAGAGGGGCAAGGAAGTGCTGGCGCGCATGCACGAGGTGGAGTCTCGTGGAAGGTATAAGGAAAAGGGGATGCTATAAGATGAAACTCGAAGAATTTCTTGTAAGGGCGAAAAAGAGCACTTACGCATCCGGAATCAAACCAAGGACTATGAAATTCGGATTTGAAGAATTGACTTATCACGAAGGAAACCTATTTTATAGTGATAGGTGGAGCGGATCAAATCTTTTTGGAGGAGAGGAAATTGTCTGTAAAGATGGGAAAATTATCTGGATGATGAATTATTTCGGTTTTATCATATCTGACGCAGTTGAAAGTGAAGAAGTTTATAATTTCCTAAAAATGTCCCTCGGCCTGATTACAAAAGAGATGCCATTTAGGGGGCCAGAAAGCTTCAAGAATGGAGCTCTCGAATACAGGAACAAAAGTGCTGGAAACTTGGAAAAGTTTGTGGGGATGGAGCAGATTCTGCATAAGGGGAAAGAGGTTTACAGATTGAGCTATCACGGCGGCAAAATAGAGTAATTTTATAAATTACTTCTCGCTAANNAGAGGCAAAGGAAGATCGGGAAGCAAAAAGCCCGAGGGCCAAGAGAAGCCTGTATGGGTGAAACACACTAAAGAAGAAATAGAGAGCATCATAGTAAAGCTAGCCAAGCAAGGGATGCAGCCGGGCAAGATCGGACTTGTCCTCAGGGATGCATATGGGATTCCCCTCTCAAGACCTATCACTGGAAAGAAGATATATCAGATAATGAAAGAGAAAGGCCTCGGACTTAAGGAGCCGGCTGATCTTACAAACCTGATAAAAAGAGCAGAGCAGCTTAAGAAGCATCTGGAAAAGAACAAGCACGACAAGACTGCCAAGCGCGGGCTACAGCTTACAGAAGCGAAAGTGAGACGGCTCGCTCGATACTACAGGGATACTGGAGTGCTTGATCCAAAATGGAAGTATTAGGAGAAAAATTCAGGCAAGTTGTTTTTTCGGGCGCGCAGGAATTTCTCGGCCTGATTGAGACCAAAAGTCCGCGAATGATCCGCATCATTGCGCACAATGATACAGACGGCATTACATCTTCTGCAATCCTCGTGCGCGTGTTGAAGAGGCTTAATCTTAGATACTGGCTTTCTAATCCAAAGGTCTTTGATCTCGCAGAAGTGAACAAGCTCGAAAAAGAGGAATGGGATCTTGCATTCATCCTGGACTTCGGCCTTAGTGAGGAAAAGTATCGCAGGCTCGAGAGAACTGGGAAGAAGATATTTATTTTGGATCATCATATAATGGATTTCCCGACAGAGGCGAAAAACATAACACTCATCAGCGCCTACAAATGTGATGAGAATCTTTCTGCATCTGCAGTTTCCTACTTGTTCGGCAGGGCGCTCTCTGAAAAGAACAAGGATCTTGCATTCATCGGAATCCTTGGCCTTCTTGGAGACTTGCAGAAAGTGCCTCCATACATCCTGAAAGATGCGATGGATGAGAAGAAAGTCTCTGTGCGAAGAGGCCCGCGGATCTTCGGAGCATCCACAAGGCCGCTCCACAGGGCGCTAGCGCTGAGCGACATATTCATTCCAGGAGTTTCAGGCAGGGAAGAAGAGGCTCTCGAAATCTTGCGTCAGGCAGGAATAAAGCAGATGGAGAACGGAAGGTACAGGACTTTGCTGGATTTAAGTGAAGGAGAGATGAAAGCGCTCTGCACCCTCATCGCAACAAGGGGGAGTAATGGTAATTTCATCGATGATATCTACATCTTCAACCTGAATGGAAAGCTTTACGATGGAAGGGAGTTATCTTCCATGGTCAACTCATGTGGCCGTCTTGGTAAGGCTGAGTTAGGGATCGAGGCCTGCTATGGCAATCTCCAAAAGGCAGAGAAGAATTATGAAAAATACAGGAAAGAAATCTTCGCGGCACTGAAGTGGTTTGAGAAGAAGAAAGGAGTGATGACGAGTGGGGCCGAGGGCACAGGGCGGGGAGTAGAGAGCGCTGGGCTGGGAGCTGGGGGCAGGGAGCGCGGGGCACAGGGCTCGGCGAATGGAAAGAGCGAGAGGAAAGGAAGGGGGGGAAATGGGGAAGGACAAGTCCTTGAAGCATGCAATGGAAAGGTATGGCTCATCAATGCGAAAGAGGAAGTGCGCGACACCATTATCGGAGTGCTCATCTCAATGCTCTCGAGCTACTACAAGGATAAGATTTTAATAGGCATGGCGTCTAGCGATGAAAGAATAAAGATCTCTATAAGGGCCTCTAACCTGAATGCTAAAGAATTTCTCGGCAAGATGCTTGATGGGATCTCAGAGGAGACTGGGGGGCATGCCAATGCTGCCGGTGGATTCATAAGCAAGGCAAACGAGGCAATCTTTATAAACAGGATAACCGAATTAGCAAAATGGTAAGGGAAGGAATGTATGAAGTGTACATGCCCCTGATTGCAGAGGGCGAAATAACCAATCTTATTGTAAAATCTGAGAAAGGAACTCTGGGAAGGAAGATATTTGCAGATCTTTCTAGCATTGCACGAGGCAAGCTCGGGAACCTTATCGGAAAGATCACAGAGATAAAGGATGATAAGGTGATTGCAGAGCCTCTTGGAATAACGCTTTACGCGAGTTACATTCAAAGATTTGTGCGAAGAGGGACCACAAAGATCGATGATTCTTTTGTCTGCGAAAGCGCAGATAAGAGGAAACTGCGCGTGAAGCCGGTCATGATAACGAGGAAGATAGTCAAGAGGAGCGTGCATTCAGCGCTTGTGAGGGAAACGCGGGATTTCCTTGAGAAGTCTTTTGCAGAAGCGAAGATGAATGATATTTTCCTTGAAACCCTGCACGGAGAGATGCAGAGAAAGTTGAGCAAGAAACTCAAGAGGGTTTANNAATAGCATAATTTTTAAATTTCTTTTCCGCTTAGTTCTTAATCTATTCAGGTGCCTCGGTGGCTCAATGGCAGAGCAGCTGATTTGTAATCAGCAGGTTGTGGGTTCGACTCCCACTCGAGGCTTTCTTTATTTCTCGGAAACCCATGCGGGGTCATAAACTAGGACAGGCTCTCCAATCCTTAGGAGCTTGATTTCTGCGCTCTCCAGTTCCCCATGCTTGGGGTTTTGGTTGGCTGCCCTCCTCTGTTTCTTCTCTGCCAATATTTCTGGAATGAGTTTATCCGGCTGCAGATCGTGACAATGCTCCGGAGATGTGAATACTGCTGAGCATGAGTAATTCCTTCGGTGAGTCCTTTTTAAAGAAAGGTCCAAATGATCCGATAAAATCTGCTTATGCTCTTCCTCCTTTACGACCGTTTCCTCAAGAAAGTAGAACGGAGTTCCGACTACTTTTTGCTTGCATACAGCAAATTGGTGATGGATAAGAGATTCTGATGGATCGCAAGTATCAACATACCAACAAAATGGGACAGCTATTGCTGGAGTGTAATGCCCGCGCATCTTATCTGCACCAAAGATCGACCCATATGAATTCTCAAGTTTTATTGGGAGGCTATTTTTAACAAAAATTTCCAGAATCATATTAAGATTTTCTTCAGTTGTTAGATGTAGCGCGCCCTTGCCACACATTCCGCTTCGCCAACGGGAGAAATAAACTTGAATTTCCCTGTCGTCGCGCACGGATGGCTCCCCAAAACCGAAAGTTAAGGGGACCGATAAGGAATACACTTTCTTTTGATGTTCAAGAGGCATCACGGCTACTCTTGGAATTTTCCATTTCTCCGGGTAGTGCTCTTTTATGAAATTCTCAGACTCATTTCCCCCACCAATCAGTTTCAACCTCATTTGCTGAAGAGCCATTGTATCCGGGATATCCCTGCAAACTAGCTTTTCCAGGATTTCGTTCTCTGGAACCTCCATTTTTACCATGATACAGAGATAGGGAAAGATTTTATAAACAATTCATCATTTTTCACACCAGTAAAGGGTGAAATGAAACATCTGCAGGAACTTGGACTCACATATTACGAAAGCAAAGTTCTAGAGATAGCACTCCATAGAAGAGTTACATTAAGGGAACTCAGCATAAAGGCCAGCATCCCTTTTGGAAAGGTTTACTCTATCGTCAAAGTAATGATCAAGAAAGGGCTCCTCGAGGAGACTAACGACAGGCCTAAGCATGTTTATGTTGCAGATCCAACAAGGGTCCTTGAAAGGCTGATAGAAGAGAAGCAGCAGAAGGATGAAGCGCTTATCCAAAAAGCGAGAGATCTTGCCTCTGAGCTTCCAAGATTAGATCCTGCATCTTTCAAATTCTTTCAGATAGGAACAAATAGGGAAGATAACAACAAGATTCAGCAGAGGACTTTTACAGAGGCCAGAAAGGAAGTCTGCCAGATTCTGAATATCCACCATAATCCAAAGCTCAACCGCCAGAGCAAAATTTTATGGGAAAATGAGATCTCAAAATCTGTGCAGAGAGGAGTAAAGTTCCGGGCCATCTATCCTGAGAGAACAAAGCTTCCGCCAAAACTTCAAGTAATAAAGCAAGGGTTTGATGTAAGAAGACTCGACACAGATTTTGTCAGATGCGATATCATCGACAAAAAGAAAGTCCTAATAAAGTTCACTGCAGAGGATGCGATTCAGTTTGCAGGAGTTCTTTTCATAGAGAATGAGGGGCTTGCGCGGAACTTCCAGAACATCTTTGAACAACTCTGGGAACAGGCTAAAGATTAGCGGATATTTTTAAAAACGCTTCTCCCCATACTAGACCGTGGGCCCGTGGTCTAGCGGTTATGACGCTTCGTTGACGTCGAAGAAATCAGAGGTTCGAATCCTCTCGGGCCCACTTTTGATTCTCTCTTAGAAAAGTTATATAAGCACGATATATATCGTATAGGTATGTGGGTTGCAAAAATCAAATTCGATAGCGATGGAACCCTTATAGGTGACAAGGCTAAGAAGCATAAGATTAGTTTATTTGGTTTTCCGTTATCTTATCAATACACAGATAAAGAGGTTATCGTCACTATAGTCGGTACTATATTTGGAAAGGATGCCGATAAGAAAAAGTTCCATTCCGAATTAAGAAGGGAATCAAGAGTGATAAGCTTTGAGATTAATGATGACTTCTTCATTGGAGTCATCAAAGAGCCATCTTTTACAAAAACTGTGTATAATAGAGATATAATTCACCTCTCGCCCGCACTAATCTCCGAAGATGGATTCGAAATAGTCAATATCGGATCATTTTCTAAAAATAAGCTGATCACAATTTACAAATTGCTTAAAAAAGGGTATAAAGGAGAGCTCATATCCATTCAGCAGAAGAAGATTAGATCAGTTTCTATAGTAAAAATAAGGCCAGAGCTAACTAAAAAGCAGAGGCAGGCAATAGAGCTCGCTATAAAGGGGGGATATTACAAAACTCCCCGGAAAATTGATGTTAAAAGATTGGCTAAATTAGCTGGATTAAGCTTTTCGACTTATCAAGCTCATCTAAGAAAAGCGGAGCAGAAACTAATCCCTTATTTCTTCGAATAGCGATATATATCGCTATAAATTTATTAAGTGATCTATTTCTAAAGGTAGCGTAACAAAAATGAAGACCAGTAATGAAACTAGGTTATTGACCGGCATTTGTGCTGTAGGAACATTTTCACTAGTTGGATTAATGTGGCAACCAATAGCAAGAATAGCAGAAACAGAAATGTATGGCTTAAGAAAAGAAGTTAAAACAATCCAAGGATATGTAGTCTATCATAATAAGTTCAGAATTGATTGTGAAAACCCATATGCAGATTCTTCCGGGTTAAATTATGTAGATAAATTTGTTAGCCTTATCGATCTCAATCGTGATGGGCTTGTTGATAAGATAGTTATAGAAACTTCCGCCGCATTTGGAGATGTTGGTCCAGTTTTAATCAGTTATGAAGATATAGATCAAAATGAGCCAATGTTCGAAAAATATCGTGCATTGCTCGAAAAGAAAGGGATTCTTGAAGGAAGAAAAATTTCAGGCACGGAGTCAAAATGTCGATAGCTGAGCATGTCCTAGTTCTTGAAACTCGTTACCGGATATTTAAAAGAGTTAGAAAGAAACTAGAATATGCTCCACGAGAAGAGTTAGAACAAATCATTCGTGAGTACGAAGCCACGCCACGAATCAAAAAATTTTTGGATGGACTCATGGCGGGTTTTGCTTACGGTGGCCTTTCAGAAAGGGGGTTGGAACACCAGATTAGCAAATTTATAGTAGATGGTAATTTAGAGGGGGAAGCGCTCCGCCGAAATTGGGAAGGAACAGAAGAATATTTTCGTAAGCCTCTTGAGAGGTATGTGGATACCAGCACTCTCTAAAGCAACCTTTTTAAGCCCGAGCGCACTTAAGAAAGCATTAATACAAAGGTAAAAATGGACAAAGGAACAAAAACATTTTTGGGTTGGTCAGGAATAGTCCTTGGAATACTGGTGTTCTTGCTTGGGTTCACCTTCGCCGCAGATATGCGCGTGTGGGGATCCTACATACTGGGACTGCTTGTATTCATCCAAGGGATCTGGCTTTTGAGCTCAAAGGCTTAAGGATTTATTTTTCTTTATTTTTTATTTCTATTTTCTTTTACTTGTCGCAATCTTATTTCCAGGAAGATTATTCCACCGATTATGCCGGTGAAAACAAATAAAAAACTTGCAATCAATTTGTCTTTTGGACCTTGTATAGCTTTTAGTTTGAGCGCTAATTTAAATAATTTAATAAACCAGATGATAAGTAGAACTGCAGCTACTATAGCAATAGACAATAATATCAGACTATTTGTGGAATCTTTGGCTGCTTGCTCCAATTGAGATTTTTTTATTAAGTCTACTATCTCTTCTTGAGTTAAATTTTGGATGGGCGATGGCATGAAAATAGTAAACTTTGCTTTTTAAAAAGGTTTCTGGTGGGAGATCGAAAACGCGTTAAATTTCCCTATATTATAGGCAAGATTTATATAGCTAAATCCGCTTTTTCCCTAGAGAGAAAAGAGAAGAAAAGAGGATGAAAAAAGCTCAGGTTACAGTCTTCGTTGTTCTAGCAATAGTCATCGTAGCATCAGTAATCTTAGTTTTCACCTTAAGGACAAAATTCTTTCCGGCCACTCTGGAAAAAATGCCTGAAAAGCTGAAGCCTTTTACTCAATCCTACTCCTTATGTGTGGAAGATCTTGGCCAGGAAGCAGTGCAAGTCCTCGGACAGAGAGGAGGATACATAGATTCTCCTGCAGAAGAGCAGGAAAATGAATTTTCCTTCGGCTCTTCACTCAAGTTTCTTGGAGAGAAAATCCCATACTGGTTCTATATCTCAGGCAATGGCCTAGAAAGGCAGCAGATTCCCCTTCTCGGAGGAATGGAGAAGCAGCTCGAGAATTATGTCGAAGAGAATATAGGAAGATGTGATTCAGTTGTTTCCGAATTCGAGCTGGAAGGGTTTACCATAGAAAAGAAAGGAATGCCGAGCGCAAGCGCGAAGATAAAGGACGATGAAATCACCCTGCGTGTTGTAATGCCTTTCAATCTCCAGCTTCAGGATTCGAAAGCAAGAGTTGATACCTATGACCTAAAGATAGGAAAAGCGCTCGGCAAGAGCTACAAGGCAGCGCGCAAGATCCTTGAGGCAGAGAATGCACAGCTCTTCCTTGAAGAGAGGACTATCGATGTCCTTTCCCTTTATGAGGAACTTCCATCCACCAAGACTACACTGGAGTGCTTCCCAAAAAGCTGGAAAGTGGAAGATGTAAAGCCAGACCTTCAGAATATCATTGCAAACAACATCCAATTCACAAAGATAAAGGGGACAGACTATGCCAATGCAGATCCTTACTTCGAGCTTGATGCAGGAGTGCCAGATAAAAACCTCAAAGTGAACTTCATCTTCATCGAAGAGCCATTTAAGCTCGAGATCAATGGCAAGGAAGAAGGGAGCATTCGTGGAGAGAGCATCTCAAATATTGAAGCGCCATTCCTGAAGAGCTTCATCTGTCTTTCATCCTATGATTTTGTTTATACAGTCTCGTATCCAGTGCTTGTAAGCATCTATGATGCAGAGAGCGACTACCAATTCCAATTCCCACTCGTTGTTTCTGTGAATAAGAATCAGCCGCGCAAGCCGCAGGATTTGGATGGGGCGCTTGAACTTGAGAGCGAAGGCGGAAGCAAGATATGTGACAACAAGCTCGGCAAAGAAACAGTATTCACACTTGATGCGACAACTGCAGAACCGCTTAAAGATGTTGCAATAAGCTACAAATGCATCAGCTCTATATGCGATATCGGCACCACAAAACTGGAAGCTCAGAGCCAGGAGCTAGGAGCCGGGAGCGAGGGCAGTGCAATCCTACAGGCATCATTCCCTCAATGTGTCAACGGCTTCATCCTTGCTGAAAAAGAAGGTTATGCTCCCGCGAAGCAGGAATTCTCAACGAATATAGATGGGCAATCAATAAGTCTGATGCTGAATCCGTTGAAGAAGTTGAATACAGAACTTATACTCATCGACGAATTTGGCGGAGAGCGTTCGCTGCGCTCTGACGAGAGCGCACTCGTTACCTTCCTTAGCGAAGACAGCACTATTGCGCAGACTCTTCTTTATCCAGAACAGCGCTCTCTCGAGGTGGCAGACAGCTATTACAATGTAAGGATACAAGTTTTCAAGAAAAAGCCACTTTCACTTGAGGCAACAGAAACCAAAAAGTGTTTCAACGTCCCTGCATCTGGCATCGGCGGAGTATTTGGCTTCAAGCAGGAGAAATGCGAGACATTCTCAATCCCCTCAACAGAATTGGATCAAGTTATATTCGGAGGAGTGCAATTCAATTATAACCTTGAGATAGGAAGCAAGAGGAATATCATACTATATTCGCTTGTAAGCCCAGAACCAGAATCAATCGAAGATCTCAACGCTGTAATCGCAGATATATCGCTCAACAAGGATTCACCTCTTTTCAAAGAACCTGAGCTTGTATAGAATTGAAAGAGGTAAGATCCATTTGAGAAAAATAGAAATGGAAAGGACAAAAGGAAACGCAGAAGCAAGAATGCTATTCTTAGCGTTAGCGCTTATAGCACTTGCTCTGTTCCTTTTCACTCCCTCTATTCTTGCTCAAAATGCAACTCAAAATACATCACAGAGCATAGCACAACAGGCACAGCAAAGAGCGCAGGAGCAGTTCAACCAATCAGAACAAGGCAAGAGCTTCTTGGATGCGCAAGAAAGAGCAAAGAAGGCTCAAGAGGATTTTGCGAAAAAACTTGCTGATATACAGGAACAGCAGAAGAAGCAGAAAGTTGGTGCAACCCCTGTATTTCTTGGCCGGCAAGGAGACCAATTCTCCCAGGACTTCATCGTGCAAGTCGTGGATTACTATCCGAAAATCCTCAGAAGCGACCTCTTGGAGGAGCAGGATTCCCCCATCTATGCGCAGCTTGCTCTTGTGAAAAATAATCCTATAATCAATGTTCCAAAAATAAGGAGCATACGTGTTACCTCTATTCCAGAGCTTGAAGGAGAAAGGTTCCCGAGCAAATACGTAAACCCTCCATCTTGGTTCTCTCCAGGCGGGAAAGTGCCAACTATGGAGGACGCGGGGTATGTAAGAATCATGCTAAAGGGAAAAACAGCTGAGAAAGATATGCCAAAAGTGCTCACAATTCCCGCACGCGCAACAATAGTCTACGATCTGGAATATATTCCTGGAGTGAAAGTAGAGGATAAAGTTTTGCGCCCGCTTTCACAGCCTCAGCAAGATCAGGAATTCTTGCAAGAACTTCCATTCCATTCATTCTGGAATAAGGCCGGGTATGTGCGCATCACGCGAGTTGAAGGAGACCAAGTCACTGGACAGATTTATGATTCACGTATTCAGCCAATTTCCACATTCACACTGAACCGCGATCGCAAAGAATCCATCTTCAGATTGCCGCAGATACTTAGCACGACATACACGGGAGAGGGACAAGGAAAAGTTGTCCTCGAGGGCACTGATGCTCCAAGAGTGAGGGGAGAGATTTTGGTCAATATCGATGGAAGAGGAACGAAGGCGAAAGTTGCAGAGGGAGACATTCTTTATGAAGGTGGAAACTGGCGCGTGAAAGAAGTGACTGTCACAGATAAGGCACAGGGCACGGGAAAGGTTATCCTCGAGAACAGAGCCACAGGGCAGGAAGTTACGCTGGAGATTGCTGCAAAGGATTCGGGAGAGAAGGAGGAGGAAGAGAAGGAGGAGAAGGTGGCGGAGGAAGAGACAGAAAGGGTTACCGGTATTTTACCTCCAGCGGAATTTGGATTCGCATCGGTCGGAACAAGAACAATCACTTCTCAATACTGCTCGCCACGCCAAAACTCAGCGCCAAGAAACTATCATTATGGCTATGATTTTTCACCGCGGCCAGGAAGTGCAGATGCGGGAACAGAAGTTAAAGCGGTTTACAATGGAGAAGTTATGACGTTAACACACTGGGGAGGCCCAGCAAATGATTATGCTGTATGGGTAAAAAGCAAGCTTTCAGATGGGACAGAATTTGTAACATCTTATGGACATTTAAGCAAAGCCAGCATAACCTTAAGCAGTGGCCAATCTGTGAAGAAGGGAGATTTTGTCGGGAAAATTTATGACGATCACCTTGATGTTAAGATGTTCTGGCTTCCGCTCAAGGAAGAAGATTACTGGAGAACTGCATTCAACTTCGACAAAGGTCAAAAAGGTAGATGGGATAAATGCCCTGGACCAACGCAAATTTCATTATCTACATCGTCGGGAGAAAGCGCATCTTCCCTTCTCTTTTCGGCAGAAAAAAGCGCTGCAAGAGCTCGCGAGCTCTTGCCACTGGTGATGGCACAGGAAGTTGATGTGACTGAGACTTACTTGAAAAACGTGATCGCTGCCTCTGGTCATGACAAATCCTTTGCGCGAGAGAGCGGCGAGAGCAAATTGCTCACACTCTACAAGGATGAAAAGATTGTCGCGCGATTTGAGAAAAGAAGCGGTTTATGGTATTCTTCATCCACTCCTGCAGATGGGGGTAATTTCGCTTCACTTCCTTCCTTCGGAATCAAAGATGCAAGCTATGACGCAATCGCGAAACAGCTCGATATCCTTTATACCAGTACTATGAAATCACAAGGCCAAAGCAGCACAACACAAGAGCAACCTCCAGCGCAAACAGGGGGATTTGTCCAAGATATTGTTACAAACTATAACACAGCGATAGACTCATACTGGAAAGTTGTCTTTGAATACTCTGGCCTTGAGATAAATCAGGATCAAGCTGGCCTGCCCGAAGATTACAGGAAGTTCAAGACATGGGACTTGCTTGCGCTGGGCAGGATAATAACTTTTTCGTCCACCTTTGCACGCGTGGAGAATGGAAAAGGATTCAAGAGCGAATATGTGGAATTCGGAAGGAAAATCAATAGCGACCTGCTTCGCGCTTACGAATATATTGAAGTGAACTATCCAGACGTATACGGGGCAGAATACAAGGATCAAAGAGATGTATTCACAAATTATAGTATGAGCAAGGCCTCTGGATTCTTACAGGATGTGAATTACATTGAGGGAATCCGCGTTGAAGAAACCGCTGTCGCAACCCTTACAGGAATCTCGATACCAGACGCAAATGAAAAATCAGCAGAAGTCATATGGAAAGACGGAGAGGCAGATATCGAATTGCATGAAGGAGATATCTTCTTTGATGTCGGGGGAAGCAGAATAATAGTCAACTCGGTAACAGAAAAAGATATAGTGATAGGAGGCAAACTAGCGGAAGAGAAAAAAGAGGGCGAAGATGTTAAGAAAATCGATGTTCCGGGATTGAAAGGACTTTCATTCTCTTACGGAGGAAACTTCCAGGACAGGGATGAGGCAAAGGGTGAAAGGAACAAGGCGCGGATAAAACTCTATGCAGAAAACTTCCAGCAGAAATTCATGGATGCAGATTGGTTCTTAGGAAGGCAAGTTGAGATAAAGGCTGAAAGTGTTGTGCTCAATTCACCCCCAAGTGCAGAAAACCAGAAGGCAGGGCTTACGATTACAAAACAAGGCCTCTCTGGAATAAAGGGCTCACTCAACATAAATTTCAAGAGAAGCGCGCACATCAAGATAATTCCTGCGTCACAGGGGAAGGTCGCGCAGGCTGATTTCCTTCTGCACATTTCTGTAGAAAAGCGCTTAATCCAATTATCTCCAAAGCAGATGCTCCAACAGGCGAATGCATCGAGAGCGACTGCCGAGAAGATAAAATCGATCACAAATAGTCTCGGAAAAGTCATAGAGACATGGAAAGGAGCTTGCTTTGCAACATCTGGCGCACTCTTCGCCAAGAACTTTGTCGAGAATCTGCACGGCAAGAGTGCTGCGAGGGCAGAAGTGATGGCTGCGTACAAAGTTGCGTGCGCCAAGGAGACTGGATACAACAAGAAGTACAAGCAACCATCTGACTGCTTCCGTGAGAAGGCGAAGGAGATAGAGGCTGCAACATCTATAATCAAAGATGCAAAAGAGAAGAGCAGCGCGCTGTTTGATGCAAAAAATAAAGAGGGGATTATACTAAAAGAAACAAAAGATGGTGAGGAAATAGAAAGGGTAAACATTTCAATGCTAGTCAAAGTCCTGAAGAGAGATTACGACATAGACGCAGATGAATCGCTCAATAGTATCGGAAAGTATCAAGACAATTCGAAATATGACATTCTGACCACATCACAAGTGCAGGACCTGCTCTTTAAGCTAGAGGTTAAGGAGAAGGCTGGCAAGAGCGGAGGAGATACCATTCTCAACCAAGAGTATGGAGAATTTGCTGATAAAGATCTCAAGGAGCTTCAAGACAGCGGAAAGGCGCTTGGAGCAAAGATTACCCGGTTCAATAATGCGATGGAGGGGCAAGAGGGAAGAATGAAAAAGCTCGGCAGCAATGGCCTGCTCGAGCCAGTGAACATAAAAGAAGATGGAGAGTTTTTCATAAAGGCAGTGGATGCGATAGATGGAAAGAGGGATTTCGGCCCATATTATATCGGCGAGAAGGACAAGGAAAAAAAGATGGCCCTTATTTACGATCCGACAACAAACAATCACTTATGGAAAGAAGTTGTGAACCAAGGTGGCGGAAAGGGAAACCAGGTTGAAATCGGCGGGAAGGATGAAAAGAGATACAGAGACTTGTACTTCAGGGAGACATGTACTTTTGAGGGTGCAAAAGAAGAAATCAAATTCTATGGAAGCGGACCTTACCGGGGCAAGCCATTCATCACTCCATTCCCTCTTGGAAATGGGGATGGCACAATACAGATCGAAAAGTATGATACATCTGGAAAGCCAACGCGGGTTGTGGTCACTGCACCGACAAAAGAAGGCTCCTGCGATGGCCCATGGCTCTATGTTGCAGGGCAGGATATTGCGCCATCAAGATCGCAAGCGCTCATGAATGCATTCCGGATGATTGAGCATCTTTCTTCACTTAGCGAGGCTGAAAAGAAAGGAGGCCTTGTTAAGGGATTTAATATCGGTGGCGAAGGAAGAAGATACAAAATCAGCGCGCAGAAACTCGCGAGCACTGGAGCGCAATGCGAAGACTTTATGTCTCCGCAGGATTGTGAGATCTTATTCCAAGTATGCGATCCTGTGATGTGCCCTGCATCTCGCTTTAACATGGGTGGAAGATGGGAAGTTGCAGATGTAGTGCAGACTGGACTTTTCGGAAGCATCATCCTCGGACTGCCTAATTACCCTCATCCAGCAGTGCCGATATGCCTGCCAGGAGTAAGAGCTGGCCTTCAGAATTATGCTAGCATCCTCGACGCGTATGCAGCTTGCATGGAAGATTCTGCAAAAACAGGAAAGACATCTGGAATCTGTGATAGGATAAGAAGCATCTACGTCTGCGAGATGCTATGGAAAGAAGGGCTTGCAATCGCGAATTCTCATGGCGGTCTTGTGGATTTACTGGGCAAGGCAACATCAAAGGCTGTTGGTGGCGGTGTAGAATATTTGGATTTCAAACAAAGCCTTGACAAGGTTGGTGAGAGCGCGCGTTGGTTTACAACAACTTATGCAGCTCCTGTATTTTCAGCGTTCAAAGCGCGCACAGGACAGGAGATAGGAACATATGTATGCCAAGCAGCGTTCTTCGGAAGACTTCCTGGCGTAGGCAGTGTTCTCTCTGAATTGTCAAAGCCTGAATCACCTCCACAATTCATGGCGTTCATAGAAGAAATCCCATACTCAGATGTAGGGCAAGGCCAATTCGGAACACTTGCACAATCCCAGTACAAGGTATTTTTCCACATCTTCTCTGGAGATGATAAAGGAATCTTCTATCGCATCTACTTGAAAGATCGCGCATCATTGCCCGGCGAACCAGTTCTTCAGCAATATGAGATCTCAGGCCAAAGAACTCAGGGAAGAGGATTCATCCCAGCAGGACAATTCGTTTCCGAGACAGTAGACTTCCTTGCACCTTCAGGATTCAAGCAAGTGTGTATAGAGATTGATGGCCTGCAGCACTGCGGATTCGGAAAAGTCACAACCGACTTTATTTTCAATTACGCCTCTGATCTTTATCTGAAGCGACAGCTTGAGAAGCCTGTAAAGAATGCAGATGAGTGCATAAGCGGAACAGCAAGCAATGTGCCTCTGCAAAACATCCCATTCCAGGGCACTTCAGCAGTGAGCGATGCATTGCGTGGGGGCATCCAGAGGGGAGGCATCGCGCGTGTATGTGATGCGCAAGATCCTGGCAAGGGAGTCTCGCCAGGCAGATGGAAGGTTGTAGGAACATGCGGAACAATTGGAGGCCAAGAGATGAGCTGCTGGATGGATACAAGCAGTGTGAAAAGTGCTCTTACAGACCTGAAGTTCAAGGATGAGACATTGCAGCGTGCGGAAGTTAGCACCAAAAAGTTCTTGGAAGAGAAAGGATTTTTCACGCCGGGACAGAGTAATGAAAGTATCTTAGAAGCAGAAAGGTTGCGTGATGAAAAGAAATATGCGGAGGCTGTGAAAGCTGCAACAAATGTCTATGAAAAGACTCTTGAGCCAGTCATCAAGGCAAGAGCGTTGCTCGTGATTGCGGATTCGAACGCGCGCATCTCAGAGCCAAAGAGGCCAATCCTTTACGAGGATGTGCCTGTTGCAGAGAGAACTGTAGCTGCAGGATCGTCCTTTGATATTAACGTGAAGATTACAAATCTTAGAGGAGAGGAAATAACAAGCATCTTGCCGAGAGGCACTTTTAATATCGAGGTGGAATTTTCCAGCGAGGATAAGCCCTACAAGATAGTGCTCTTGAAAGACGGGGTAGAATTCGGAAAAACAGATGAGAGGACTTTCCAGGATTGGACTTACGAATATTCCATTGCAGAACAAGGAGAACACACGATAGAAGCACGCGTTACAGATGCGGAGGGGAGAGTTGGAAAAGCTTCTGCAAAGATTACTGTCGGGGATTCTGCGTCTTCTTCCGGCGGAGGAAGTACTGGAACAGCAGGTGGAGCGACGGCGGGAGTAGTTGTAGGGACTGCGAAGCTGATTGGCACTCATAAATATAGATTCAGCATAGGAGATACTCTCACGCTTGGAGATTATACTCTAACCCTAGATAGGGTAGATCAACGAGCCATTCTTTTTTTCATTAACAAGAAAAAAGTTGCTAACTTTCATCTAGATTACAGTGGCTCGCTCGCAAATTGCAATCCTTTGAATTCTCCCCTATTCGTAGATGTCGATGAGAATGGAAACGCTGGATGGACGGTTGCTAGCAATGAAGAAAAGTGTAAGGCTCTTTTATTCTCCGATATAAGTATCCAACTCGAACCAGGAGAGTTCCAAGGCACCATAACCATTGACCCGCTTGTTGTTCCACCAGCACCAACAGCTGCTTCACCATCGCAACCAGCTGAAAGACTGGCGAGTGGAGGATATAGGTTCAGGAAAGGAAATTATCTTAAGCTTGGAGATTACAGGATAAAACTCGATTCTGTAGGTCAGGGCGAATATGGCCTGGCAGGTAGAGCACTCGGGTATAACCGGAAATTTGCTAAGTTTGAAGTCTTGTACAAGGGGAGAGAGCTGAACTGTAAGCCTTCGCCGCTCGTAGTTTATGAGCTAACTGGAGAAAAGCGGATAGGAGGCTACGGTACATTTGGCGCGTGGGATAAAGAATGTGAGAATCTAGAATTCGAAGATGTGTACATCACTTTTGATCCCGATCAATTCAAAGGAGAGGTAAGTATCAAGGGGGCATCCGCGGGAACATCTCCTGTGTGACTTCTTCAAAGCACAATTACAATCTGATTCTTATTGTGTATGGGCTTCTTTTGAAGAGAGAGTAATGCGGGGAACAGGATTCGAACCTGCGTANNCCTGCGTAGGCACTAAGCCAATGGGTCCTTAGCCCATCCCGTTTGACCGCTCCGGCATCCCCGCTTGAATCTTTCTTGCAAAGAAAGCTTCACCAAAGAAGCTTTGCCTTTACACAAAAAACCTCTGCTAAGGAAGAAAGGAGAGGCATTTAAAAAACTTCTTTAGAATTAGTATTTTCTTTCGTTGACGTTTCTTGATTAAACTTCTTTCTAAGAAGTTTACCTCTTATCCCTTCTCTTCCATGCCCACGCATACTTCTTCAGCTTTGTGCTCTTGCCGAAACCACAGAATGCGCAAACCTTTCTGCTGATGTGGAAAGCCTTATGCCCACACCTTCGGCAAGCTATGTGTAGTTTCTTGCCTCTTCCCCTAAGGCCCATCGTGGGAGTTCCTTTTACCATTTTTCTTTTAGTACTATCAGAAATAGCCTATTAAAAGTTTTTCTTTCTTGGTGCAG
>DUFK01000019.1 GCA_013331945.1 Nanobdellota archaeon | reverse complement strand
TGGATGGATTGGGAGAATGCATACAGATCTATCTCGCCGGAATTCATAGAAGGAGTGTGGTGGGTGATAAAGAGGGCGCATGAGAACAAGTTCTTGTATCAAGGCAAAAAGACGATGCACTGGTGCCCTTCCTGTGCCACATCGCTTGCAAAGCACGAGCTCGAGTACGAAGAAGTGGAAGATGAGAGCATCTTTGTCAAGCTTCCGCTTGAAGACAAGAATGGAAAGCAGATTAAGGATGAATTCCTCTTGGTGTGGACGACAACTCCATGGACCATGCCATTCAATTTAGCAGTAATGGTGAATCCTGAGATAGATTACGTAAAGGCGGAGGTAGAAGTTGGAGCACAGGGTGCGGGAAACGCACGGAATGCCGCGCATTCCGGCGCGCCGGAGCGAAACTCCGTGCGAAAAGAAAAATGGATCATCGCAAAGGCGCTCGCAGGCGCTGTCATCCAAGGCGTTTTTGAAAAGAAGTTCCGCGTCGTGGATGAATTCAAGGGCAAGAAGCTGGAAGGCCTGCATTATGTGCATCCATTCCTACAGGACATTCCTTTCCATGCAAAGATAAAGAAAGAAAACAAGAAGGCACATTCTGTAATACTCAGTGCAGAGTACGTCGATGTGGGAAGCGGAACAGGCCTCGTTCACTGTGCACCGGGCTGCGGGCCAGAGGACTATGAGGTGGGCCATCGCAATAAGCTCCCCCCATACAATACGCTTGATGAGCGTGGAACTCTGGAAGATGCCGGGAAATATTCGGGATTGCGTGCGAGGAAAGATGACACGAAATTTATCCAAGCACTGCGCGAAAAGGGCGCAATCCTTGCAACGACAAAGGTGCAGCACGATTATGCACATTGCTGGCGCTGCAAGAGTGCTGTCATTTTCAGGACAACAGACCAATGGTTCTTTGATGTAGAAAGCAAGCTGAAGGAGAAAATGCTTGCAGAGAACGCAAAAATAAAATGGCAGCCAGAATGGGCTGGAAGCAAATGGATGCATTCCTGGCTCGAAAACTTGCGCGATAATGGAATCACACGCCAGATCTATTGGGGAATACCTCTTCCTGTGTGGCAATGCAGCTCATGCAAGAAGTTCGAAGTAGTAGGCAGCGTCTATGAACTTGAGAAACTCTCAGGAAAAAAAGCTCCGAAAGATTTGCACAGGCCCTACATCGACGCGATCAAATGGAGCTGCAAGCAGAAAGGATGCAAAGGAAACTTCGGAAGGTTGTCAGATGTTCTTGATGTGTGGGTTGATGCAGGAAGCACAAGTTTTACTTGCCTTGATTATCCGCAACGCGCAGACCTCTTCAAGGAATACTGGCCTGCAGACATGATCATGGAAGGAAAGGATCAAATCAGGGGATGGTTCAACCTTCTTCTGGTAGCATCTATGGTCGCTCTCGAGAAACCTTCATTCAAGCAAGTCTACATGCACGGGTTCATCAATGATGCACTCGGAAGAAAGATGTCCAAAAGTTTGGGAAACATAATCTCTCCAGAAGAAGTCCTTAGTAAGTATGGTGCAGATGCAACACGCTTCTACATGATATCAGGAACTCCACCAGGATTGGATCTGAATTATGATCATCGTGAGGCAGAGATAAAGTACAGAAGTCTCGGCGTTTTCGGAAATATCTCCCGCTATATCCAAGATTATGCAAAGGTGATTGGAAAACCATCTTTCAAGACAAGCGCTAAGGATGCAGAGGAAGTTGAGGAAAAGTACATCCTCTCAAGATTAAACAGCACAATCAAGGAAGTTAAGGAGCTTTTTGCGGATCTTCAATTCAACAAGGTTCCAACACTTATCGAGGAGCTTTTCCTGGAGCTCAGCAGATTTTACATCCAATCCACGAGGGAGAAGCTTTCTGCAGGAACAAAACAGGAGAAAGAAGCTGTTCTGAACACTATTTCAGAAGTATATTACAAATCTTTGCTGATGCTTGCGCCTGTATGCCCCTTCCTTGCAGAAGATATCTACCAGCAGCTAAGGGATGCATTCGGCGCGCCGGAGCAGGGCTCCGTGCGCAAAGATAAGTGGTTCTCAGAGAAGAGCATCCATCTTCATCCATTTCCGCAGGCAGATGAAAAAGTAATCAATAAGAAACTTGAGACCCAGGTAGATATCGCAAAGCAGATTATTGAAGCTGCGCTTTCACAGCGCGAGGAGGCAAAACTCGGAATTAGATGGCCCATATCAGAGTTACAGGTGCTTACAAAAGATAAGGATGTCGAAGCTGCGGTGAAAGAGCTTGATGATACCATTGGGAGACAGGTGAATGTCAAGGAAGTTAAAGTAAAACTCCTTGCAAGCTCCTCCAGCGCTGGCGAAGAAGGAAAAGAATTCAAGGGCGGCCGCGTCCTTTTGGATACAGAACTGACAAAAGAGCTAGAAGCAGAAGGATTCACACGAGAGCTCATAAGAAGAGTGCAGGCCTTGAGAAAAAAAGCAGGCCTTGAGAAGAAGGACAAAATTTCCCTTGCAATCTGCGGAAAAGGACTTGGGAAGATTCTTGATGCAGGAAAAATCAGGGAGCTGGTGAATGCCACTTCTCTCGAGATTTCAGATGATGAATCTAAATATAGGAAGCAAGAACTAGAGGAAAAATTCATGGTGCGCGAAAAAAGCATGAAAATTTCACTGAAAAAACTGCAAAAATAGCACCTCAAAATTTGTTGACAGAAAGGTATATAAACTCTCCAGGGATAAATTTTTTAGAAAGCAAAAGAGGAGCAAGTTTAGAGAGAATTTAAATATATTTTGGCTTTAACCCTAAAATGATAGTCAAAGAAGAATTCCTTAATCAGTTGAGAAGGATATTTAATCTAAATCTTTACGAGGTAAGAATTTGGACAGCCCTTCTCTCGAGGGGAGTTTCAACAGCAGGAGAGTTGAGCGATATCGGAAACGTACCGAGAAGCAGGACTTATGACATTCTAGAAAGCCTGGAAAAGAGGGGCTTTATCATAATGAAGCTTGGAAAGCCCATCAAATTCATCGCCCTCAAGCCCGAAGAGGTCATTGAAAGGGCGAAAAAGAATGTTGCTGAAGATGCAAAGGAGCGAAATGAGCGCCTGGAGAAGCTGCGCGGAGGCGACACATTAAAAGAACTCACCTCTCTTTTCACACAGGGAATAAAATACCTTGAGCCATCTGACTTTTCAGGAGCCTTGAGAGGAAGGCACAATTTGTACAATCATCTTGATTCTCTAATAAGGAGCGCAGAGGACAGCGTAACGATCGTAACAACAGAAGAGGGCCTCAACAGGAAGTTCGAATCTCTCAAGTCTTCATTGCAAAAAGCCCGAAAGCGCGGAGTGAAGATAAGGATTGCAGCTCCTATCACAAAGAAGAATGAAAAAGTTGCCAAGGACTTGGCAAAGATCGCAGACGTAAGGCATATAGGGGCGCCAAGATCCCGCTTCTGCGTCATAGACGGAAAGGACCTGATGTTCATGACCATGGATGATCAAGAAGTCCATCCTAATTATGACCTAGGCGTATGGATCAATACTCCTTTCTTCGCAGCAACGCTGGAAAAGATGTTCGAGAGCACATGGAAAGCCGCTACGCCTTTGAGCAGGGCTGGGGCGTAAGGTGCGTAGAAGTAATTATTTCTTTCCGAAGAAAGCTTCCAAAGATTTCTTAAAGTCTCTCAAGCCGAGCGATTCAACTTTCCTCTCAGGGTGCTTTTTTGCATAAGCAGCAGCTTGCTCCACATCTTTGAAATAGACCTTCAATCTTATTCCCGGCTGCATCTTTCTCTCATCGGATTTGTCTGTAAAGGCATATCCCTTTCTAAGTTCTGGATGCTTTGCGAAAAGTCTTGGGTATGCATCAGCAGCCCAGTCAGAATTATTATGCACTAAAACATCATCCTCGAAATTGCCGAATCCGTAAACTTCCTCTGCGATTCCCCATCTTGTATCTCCAGAAAGAACTGTGAGCTCGTAGAAGTTCTGCCTTTCTCTTGCGTAATCTTCTCTTTCTGCCTCTAGTTTTAGTTCGGCCATCTCTTTTGCAGAATATATTGGAATTCCGTCTGGAGTTGTTGCTCTTACTTCGGGAATGTATTTTGGCTCGTATGCTCCGCATCCTGCAAATTGCGCCAGGGGCTGCACGAGTATCGCAGCGCCGACTAGGCCCGCGATCTTCATCTTATCGAGCTTTTGTTTTTTCATTTTACCTTTTGCTCCAAATAGGTAAAAGTGTTTAGTCTCTCGATCCTATTTGTCTTTAAGTCAAAATTTCCTATTTTATATATAATTTCTTTATTTTCTTCCTTCCATCCACCAATGTTTTTCCCTTCAACCGCCGATTTTCTTGCAGAGTGTTCGATAGATCTTATTGCTCTTCTTACTTCTGGAAACTTGTAATTACCGTCACTAATTGCATCATTGCGAAGATTCTCAACTTCAGTATAATACGGACTTGCTCGATAAACCTGATCGACTCTATTCTCATATTCAGTATTTCTGTTCATTCTAATAGAGACTAGGCTTCCAAGACAAGCGCCAGCTACAATAAATTTAAACATCTCCTCAAGCCGATTGTAGTTTATCCAATCCATACTTTTACTTGGTTTCAGTTTCATCTTTACTTCTTGTCTCCTATTTTTGATGTTTTGCTCGGGAAATTCTTCTCTCCAATTGACAGCACCTCATCCAAGGTTTCATCTAAGGTCTTATTAGCCACCTGCATCCTTATCTCAACATCCTCCATCTTGGCCCTTGCTTTCTCACTGCTTATAACAACCCGCTTTAATTTATCAACTGCAATTCTGAAATCTGCGTCATCCTTCCACATGCCGATTCTCTTTGCCTCTTCACGCATAGTCTCAATTTCTTTGTATTGTGGACTTGCCCTGTATATTCCCTCATCATAGCCTTCATCAAAGCCAGTCTGTTTGGTGTAGTTCCAAATATAGGCTCCGCCGCCAATCGCTCCTATAACTCCGAGGCCGATAGCAAAGTCTTTGAAAGTTTTAGTTTTGTACATACTAGGCAGTGACAACATCACTATTTAAAGTTTTCGGTTTTTTCTGCCTCCGGAGCGCACGAGATGAAGGTCCTTATATTCGGGAAGCAAGCGAGCGGAAAGGGCACGCAGGCGAAGCTGATTGCTGAAAAGTACAGACTTGTGCACATAGCCACAGGAGATATCTTTCGCGAGATAAGGAAGGAAGATTCAGAACTGGGGAAAAAGGTCCGCGCTCTCATTGATGGAGGCAAGCTTGTGCCAGATGATGTAACGACAGAGATAGTCATGGCGAAGCTCAAGAGCTTGGGAAAGAAAGGATTTATCCTCGATGGATATCCGCGTAATCTTACTCAAGTCAAGGCCTTTGAAAAAATTCCAATCGATATTGCACTTCTTATCGAGATCTCAGATGCAGAAGCAGTGAAGCGCATGAGTGCAAGACGGATTTGCAACAACAGCAAATGCGGGGAAATTTATAACACTCTTGTGAAGAAGCCGAAGCAAGAAGGCAAGTGCGACAAATGTGGCTCAAGTGTGATACAGCGCGATGACGATAAGCCAGAATCAATTAAAAAAAGGTTGGAGACCTATCGAAGAGAGACAGCACCAATCATGGAATTCTACAAGAAGAAAGGTCTTCTCAAGGAAGTGGATGGAACAAGGCCTATCGAGAGCATCTTCAGGGAGATTCGTGGGATTTTGGATAAGATAAAACATTAAAAGATAGACTTCTTCTTTTCTTTGTGCCTCTGTAGCTCAGTTGGTAGAGCGACTGCTTCGTATGAAGCTTTCTTTAGGAAACGCACGAAAGGCAAGGCCTTTCGGCGCACAGAAACGGCGAGCGTTTCTTGTGGAAAGCTTATGCAAAGAAACAAAAGGAAAAGAATTGCAAGAAAGGAAAGGAACGAAAGAGCAGTAGGTCGTGGGTTCGATCCCCACCGGAGGCTTTCTAGCTTACCTATCTAGAGGCTAATTATCTTTAAATAATCTGGATTCAAACAATTTATAATGGGAAAATATAGAGTTTATCACTCGAGCAGGTTCGATAGAGAACTATCGAAATTCGCCCAAGATTTTCAAAAAAGAGTAGATAAAATAGAAGACCAACTTTCCAACGATCCATACACTAGTGGACCACTTAGTGTAAAATGGTTCAGAGAGAAGAGGCATGGTAGGCATAGAATCTATTACTTGATATACCAATATCTCGAAGCGGTTATTATGGTGGCAATAAGTGAGAAGAAAGACCAGCAAAAAGTTATCAACACTGTAAAGTTCCTATTGGATTTCTTTAGAAAAGAGCTAGAAACACTAATCGATAAAGAAGATTTTACTTAACCCTTCTGATTCGGCCTTCTTTTATATCTTTGAAACTTTCTAAGAACTGCTTTAGTAGCCCCACATCTATCTCTGCTTGGCTTTTCAGCCTTTCATATTCTTTCTTAGGGATAGTCACAGTTTCCATACAGAGGCTATTTGATTTTCATTTATATAATTTACTATGAGCTGATTAAGTTCCCATCCGAGGATTGAATAAATATTTAAAGTTGCCAGCACTCCAAAGATAAAAGAATGGTAAGCGCAAAGAACATCATCCTGAGCATTGCGATAGCAATAGTATTCATGCTTCTCGGAGTCTATGGGATAAATCTTTTCTATGAAGAACCGCAACACAAAGACTTCTGCGGGGAAGAAGGATATCCAAAATCTATCCCAATTGGAAGAGGCGAGCCATGCGAAGTTAATACTTCTCTTGAAGCAAGACAGCAACAATGTTATAATGATGGTAACGCAGTAATCAAACAAAAATTTGATGCGAATGGCTGCGTTTTAGATTTCGAGTGCAGCACCTGTAACAAGGACTTTGATAATGCGATGAAGAAATGGGAAAAGACTGCCTTTATCTCCGCCGTAATTTTCGGAATCATTGGAATCGCCGCCGGCGCGATTTTGTTTTCACTTGAATCTGTAGGTGCAGGCCTGATGGGTGGAGGAGCTCTGCTCATACTTGGATTCTCGATGCGAGTCTGGCGCAACTTGGGGGACATAGTGCGCTTTGTCATCCTGCTTGCAGCACTTATTGTGCTAATCTATCTTGGGTACAGGATAAACAAGAGAAAGAGATGATTTCTCATCTTTTGACTTAGAAAACTTTATGCTTTAAAACCTAAAGCGCAAGGTTTATATATGTTTAAACATATGTTTAAACATGGTAAAGACGATCACGGTTACAAACGAGGCTTATGAGGCCTTGAGAAAGATGAAAGAGAGTGATGAAAGCTTTAGTAAGCTGATAGTCAGGGTGGCGAGGACGAAAAAGACTGATCTGCGAAAATTTTTGGGAATCCTATCTGAAAGAGAAGCTGATGAAGCCATGGAAAGAGTGAGAAAAATAAGAAAAAAAACTTCAGAAGAGATAGAAAGGGGAAGGAATGTACGTCTTGGATAGTTCTGCACTTATTGAACTGATGAAGAACAGCAATAAGGCACACGCAATCTATGAACTAGTAAATGAAAGTCGGGTCTATACAACCTCTATAAATATCTATGAGCTTCTACTTGGACTAAAACAGGACGAGAGAAAGAAGTTTTCACAGCTTATTGACGAACTTAGTTTGCTTGACTTTACATCATCGGATGCAGATAAGAGTGTAGAAATCAAGCAAAAATTAGAGGAATCCGGGAATACAATCCACATATTAGACATATTCATTGCCAGCATCTGCATGAACAATAATAAGGTACTCGTAACGCTGGACAATGACTTTAAGAGGGTAAGTGGATTGAAATTACAACTTATCGGGTGAATAGTCTTATAAATTCTAGAATTCTCTTTTCTCCATCCCTTTTTTATTTTCGAGGGGGTGTCGGAGTGGCCAAACGAGCAGGATTTAAGCTCCTGTGGCTTAGTGCCTACGCAGGTTCGAATCCTGTCCCCCTCATTCCGTACAAAGGATTTAAATAGTACAGGTTATATAATCTGTATTACAATAGAGTCGAGTGAAAATGGAAGAAAAACTCACTACCTTCAGAATGCCGGCAGATTTGGAAAAAGAAATAGAAATTCTTGCTTCTGAAGACGGAAAAGATAAGTCTAAGATGATGAGAGAATTGCTTAAGGCAGGAATAAAAGAAAAGAAGCTCGAGCGCGCACTAAAATTGTACAAAGATGGCCGAATTACACTTTGGAAAGCCGCGAGAATATCCGACGTTTCTTTATGGGGGATGATGGAGATTCTTAGGGAAAGAAAGATTACTATTCAATATGGTGAGCGAGAATTAAGAGAAGATCTCAAGGCCCTAAAAATGTAAAAAATGATAGTCTCTAACTCTAGTCCCTTAATGTACTTAGCTAAGCTTGGTGAAATTGAGCTTCTTAAAAAACTATTCAAAAAAGTAGTTGTGCCAGATGAAGTTTACGAGGAAGTAGTCCTAAAGGGAAAAGAGGGGGGTTTTTTAGATTCTTTAATAATAGAAAAAGCCGTGAAAGATGGATGGCTACAAGTTAAAAAAGTAAGAAGTGATGCAGATGTTCTGAGATTTGCTCCAGAACTTGATGCTGGAGAAGTTGAAGTTTTATGTTTAGCCAGAAAGATAAAACCACGACCAGACCTGCTTTTAATAGATGACGCATCAGCAAGGGCTATTGCAGAAAGTTTTGGATTTTCCGTTAAAGGAACTCTTTATGTTATCTCAATGGCTTTTAGAAAAGGCCTGCTTACAAAAAATGAAGCGAAAGAACATATCGACAAGCTGGTATTAGTCGGATTTAGAATTTCCCAAGAAATTTACCTGCAGCTTATCAAAGAATTAGAGTCTGCTTGATTATGAACGAACGAGAATCCTGTCCCGTCCCATACTAAACTTTAAAAACATCTTCCTGCTTCTTGCGATATAGAAAAGAGGGAAACTTTTAGGAAAAGTTTCATCAAAAAATAAATGATCGCGATAGCACATTTCTTACTCGGAGCCTTGATAGGTATGAGCCTTGAGAATTTGCTCCTCATTGCCCTTCTTGCATTCATCTCACACTTCCTCCTAGATGCGATTCCCCACTTTGATCAAGGGAGCTTTAAGCATCGCAAGGAAGATTTGACTGCAAGAGATTGGGGTTTCATAGTGCTTGATGTGCTCATCGGCTTTGCACTCGCACTTTTCCTCGCATTCAAGTTTAGCTTCTGGCAAGTCGCATTCGGAGCATTCTTTGCTGTACTTCCAGACGTGATAAACAACTTTGCATGGAAATTCAAGCTCTTAAAGAAGCCATTCTTCAAACAGTTCCATGAATTGCACGACAAGATCGGATTCAAGCTCACGCCGGAATTCCTATGGCTCGGCATCCTGCTTGAAGGTGTAGTGATTGCCACAATCCTGGCACTGCTTTTCTTCTCTTGATTTACTTTCTCTCCCCGCCCCATTCTCCCAGCTCCCCGCCACCAGCTCCGTGCCTTAGCCATATTCCATCTACTTGGCTTTTACTTGGCCTTCAGAAAATTATTTATAGATAGTACACTATGCTAAAGTATGGTTAGCTGCTTTATTGAAGCGAGAGTTGAATCTGGGCTCGAGGAACTTATAGTTGGGAATCTGGTTGATGACAAAGGGAATGGTAGATATGTTAAGATCATTCCAATCCAGCTTCTGGAGAAGGATAATACTTATGATTCCAAGAAGCTTGTTGAGATTGCCTTGAAAGAGGGACAGCAGAACAAGCTTGGCTACCTTGCAGATGTTGCTCTTGAATTAGCAGATATACATGAACTTAAGGGAATCGAAGATAAAAAAGAGGCCTTGCGTTATGTTTCTACAGAGCTTGAGAAGAAAAAAAGTGTTGAATACGAACATTTATCCCCAATAGTATTCGAGTTTTTTAGAGAGCACGATGAAAAGAAGTATAAAGATAAAGATAAACTTAGAAGAAAGTGGAAGATTATTACGGATTTAACTTCGGAGGAACTTGATGACTATATGGACATCTATATCACAAGAAAAAATCCGGTCAAAGATTATGTTCCACCAAATTTTAATTTGGCTGATTATTGATAGCTGTTTTCTATGTTGTAAATTGTTGTAGTGTTTACCACAGCACGAAACTATATTCTCTTAATTGGCTTTGCCTATATGACCGACGAGAAAATAGACAAAGTCAAGCTCCTTGAGATTATCTCAAGGATTAAAGAAATATCTAAAGAGAAAGATGTAACATTATACGCTCTTGGTGGAACAGCTTTAACTTTGCTTGACTTAAAGGGCGAATCAAAAGATATAGACTTTATTATCAATAAGGAAGATTGGGTGCTCATTAGTGAAGTTTTAACTAATATAAGCGATGAATACTCTGTCAGAATTGACCGATTCTTCAATGGATGGATGGTCGGGTATTGGCTGCCGGATGATTTTAGGGAGAAAGCTATCAAGCTAATTATGGAAAATAATCTCAAAATTGAATCACCTGCTCTAATGGATCTTTTGATAACCAAGTTGATAGCAAATCGAGTTGCAGATAGAAGAGATATAGAATCTATTTTAGAAAATTATACAGGCTTATCCCAAAATGAAACACTCGATAGATTGTCTGAGTACACCTTCAATAAACCTCAGGAAGGACGGGAAAAGAAGCAATTCATTCAGAATTTTATTATTGAATACTTCGCAAAAAGAGATGAAAATAGATAAGAGTTCTACTTCGCCCTCGCCGTCGCAATAAAAACTTTCTGCGCCTTGAAGCTCTTGTAGATCCCTTCTAGAATATCAGTTCCTGCATAACCTGCCAGCAGGCTCAGGCGAGGGTCAAAATTGAAGATTATTCCTGTGAAGATTCCGATGATGATCGCGATTGCCACAGTAACAGTCCAATAGAACCAAAGGATTCTCCTTCTTAGCGAGAGCGCTTTCAGCAACCCTACAAGCCCTCTTGTTGCTCCGCCAAGCCCGCCGAGCATTGCAGCAAGAAGCAGCGTATTTATCATCTTCGCACCCCCATTCTTTCTCCGCGCTTCCTGTCCCGAGCCTTCCCTATTCTGCTGAAATATCCTATGAATGGATCTTCTTTGTCTTGCTGGGGAATAATATCTCCCCTCCTTCTTAGCTTCGAAGCGAGAACGCTCCTTCTAAGAATCTCTGCCACCAGCTCTTGCAGAGGCAAAAGTTCTTTCTTTGCGCGCTTCTCAAGCTCCTGAATTGCTTCCTGCTCCAGCTCTATCATCAGATTTACCTTAGCCATTCACACAAAAGCAAGAAGGAGCTTAAAAGAATGAGCTGTAGCGGCTACTACAGCACCCCCTTTAGAACTAGAACTCAATACCTTCTCTCAAGGTCTCTTTTCAGGATAATCAACACACATCACCCCGACATAAGAACCGCTTGGATCTTTTATCTCTGTGAAACTTAATCCTCTCCTCTTGAAGATCTTTGCGCCCCTATACACAAGATCTAATTGCAGAACTCCAGGATATTCCCTCCCGTCCGAATCTCCTCTTCTAGTTCCAGCTCTTTCAAACGCCTTCCGAACTTCAAGGTACTGATATTCCCCTTTCATCCCGTCTGTAAAGAAGGATAGCCCAAAAGTTTAAATAGTCTTTATACACTTAAATGTATAAGAGTATATAAATACTTATACATAAAAAAGTATAAATGGGGATTGGTAAAAATGGATGTAAACGAAAAAGAACAGCTACTGAAATATACTTTAGCCAAATTAGCGGAAGCACCACAAATGGTCAAAAACCATTTAGAAATAGGGGGAGGTGTTCTTAGATACAGAAGAGCTTATTTCAGAATTAAAAAATATGTTGATGACTTCCTTATGGGGGAGCAACTAGGAACTATAACCAAAAGGCTAATTATTCTGCCTGGCTTAAGGGGCGTTGGAAAAACTATGATCGTCTTCCAGATTTATGATTATCTAAAAAACCAGAAGAAGATTGACCAGGATAGAATACTCTACTTTTCAACTGATGAACTAAAGGCGTACCTTGGCAAGAAAATTCTCGATGTTACAGATACTTTTATCCAAGAAGTCCATAAAACATCGCCAGTCTACCTAGAAAAAGAAATCTTTATTTTTGTCGATGAAGCTCATTTTGATGCTAACTGGAGCGAAACAGCAAAAATCCTATTTGACCAAAGCAAAAAGATTTTTATGATTTTTACAGGCTCTTCTGCCCTCAATTTAGAATTAAGCGTAGATGCGGCCAGAAGGACAACAAAAGAGATAGTTTTTCCGATGAATTTCTCAGAATATCTGACATTGAATTATGAAGGTTGGTTTCCACCCAAAAATATGGCCGAAAGCATAAGAGATTTAATTTTTAATGGTGAAAATGACGCCTTTGTTGAAAATGCTTCTTCAAAAGAAAATGAATTAACCAAGAAAATCCTAAAATTAGGAAAACTTATTGATAAAGAATGGGAAGATTTTGTTTGTTACAAGGGTTTTCCATTCACACTAAACATGGGCCAAGTCGAAGCGCACGAAAAGATATTTAGTATGATTGATAGAGTTATAGAAAAAGATGTCTTTTCTATCCGATCCTTCAATACAGAAACAAGAAATACAATCTCCAGAATACTTAGTTTTCTAGCGTTGCAGTTTCCGGGAGGGACGTCTGACGCTAAACTTTCTGAAAGATTAGGTGTTTCCCCAACAACGATAAGGAGCATATTGGATGTTTTGGAGAAAACCCACCTAGTTTTTAGCATTAAACCTTACGGTGGCGCTGGAAAAATCATAAGAAAGCCATGGAAATATTATTTTCTCTCACCATCAATTAACTCTGCAATAAGATTTAAGCTTGGAACATTTGACAGAATCAATAAAGATATGTTTGGTGTTTTGGTGGAGAGTATGGTAACTTCATATTTAATAAGAATGAAGGAAACAGTTGGTCTGCCATCGGGGGTATTCTACGATTCTGATGATGGCGGAGTAGATTTCATAATCCAAGACGCAAAAGAGAATGTTATCCCAATTGAAGTAGGCTCCGGTAAAAAAGATAAAGGACAGGTTGAGAGGGCAATTAAAAAATATAATTCAAAATACGGGGTAATCATTTGCGAATGTCCAAAGATTAAGAAAGTGGCGAATATTATTTACATTCCACTCACAACATTTTCATTTGTATAGTTGGTTAATACGCTTTCCCCAAACACATTTTTTTCATCCTGAATTCTACACCAAGCACACGACAGGTGGCTTTCTCATAACTTCCTCTAAAAGAAGGATTGTATTCTCGATGTCCTCTATGCATGCGACGCCTATGGTAGTATGGATGTTCCTTACAGGAATGCAGACTACCGAAGTTGGTATCCCTCCTGCAGTTGTCTGGATCATCGAGGCATCTGTTGTTCCCATCTCTATCGCTTCGAGCTGGACTGGAATTTTGCTCTTCCTCGCAATATCACGCAGCCATCCATTTATGCACTTATTGCCTATGAATTCCCCATCCTTGATAGTTATCGTAGGCCCTTTCCCGACGAAACGGGATGGCTCATCAAAGGAATCGTTTGCATATGTCGCATCTATGATGAGGCCCCAATCCGGCAGGATGTTGAATGCAGAGGGCTTTGCTCCCCTTGAGCCAACTTCCTCCTGCACTGTGAATACGAAATAAATCTCTGGTATTCCCCTGCCTTTTCCCTTCTTGAGCCTGCGTGCAAGTTCTATCAGAACATAACAGCCAACCCTGTTATCGAGAGCCTTTCCGAAAATAAATCCATTCTCAGAGGTACAGCAAGAGTTGTGCTCTAATGGCAAGGGAGTGCCGATCTCTATTCCGAGCTCTTCAAGTCTCTTCTTGCTCAGGCCTGTATCGACGATGACATCTTCAATTGATGGCAAGGCCTTGAGGACTTTTCCTGCAGAAGTCTCTCCAACAGTTATGACTCCATGCAATAATCCTTTCAAGGTCTTGATATGCACAGTCTGGCCTATCATAAGCGCAGCATCAACATCCCCGATTGCTGTACAATGCATGAACCCATTTTCCGAGATGCGCTTGACGAGAAGACCAATCTCATCCATGTGCGCAGAGAGCATCACTCTCGGCTTATCTCCTTTTTTTACTGCAATCAGATTTCCGATCTTATCCACATAGACTTCGTCAACATAAGGCTTTATCTCCTTTCGTATGAGATCTCGTACATCTTCCTCATTCCCTGAAACACCGAAAGCCATTATAAGGCGTTTCATCAATTCTGTATCGAATTTTGCCATCTTCTTTTTTTATCCTATCTGAGAGAAAATTTAATTTAAAAAGTTATCCAGTATGCGTTTTATCTTTCCTGCATTTTCCTCTCCCTTAATCCCTTCCTCAACACAATCCCGAGTGCGATGCCAGAAAAGAGTCCGGCTATGTGCGCTGCGTTCGCAATCCCTCCGGGCGTGCCTTGTAAGAATGATGAGAATCCAGCAAGATCTGCGAGCATCCAGATGATGACAGCAACAATAAGTGGCATTGGTACGCCTAGAGCAAATGCGGGCATGAATGGCGAGATCACAACAAGTGCCCCTATAGCTCCGTAAATCGCCCCACTCGCGCCGAGGCTTGAAGAGTAGAAAAAGGAAGCGGCAACGCTCGCTACAATCCCTGTAAGGAGAAAAACAAAAATGAAGCGCCCAGCTCCTATCTTCCTCTCGAGAAAACTTCCGAAAAGGAATAAGGAGAAGAGATTGAAAAGCAGATGCGTAATGCTTCCATGCAGAAATATCGCACTCAAGAGAAGCCAGGGCTTCTCCCAGACTTCAGAAGCAGTGAGAGAAAAATTTTCTGTAATCGCCGGAAAGATGATCTGCAGGATGAAGATGGCAAGGAGCACAAGGCACAATTTCAAAGCGACCCACCTGAACTTTTTTCTTTCTTTCATGCGCATATCTCTCGCTCCAAGGAATCAAAACATAAAAATAAAAAAAGAAATATAACTTGTCTTTGTTCAGAGTTTAACTTTAACTTCAAGTTCTACTTTTTACGTCGTAAAAAGCAAGATTATTTCTTAGCTAACTTGCACCCTTTTACGTGTGCCCATAGCTTCTTAGTCATCATTGAAGGTGCAATTGCGCTCGAGCCGAAGATTTGTTTGGCTGTGTGATTGCACTTTCCGAAGTTAATTGTGTAGCCTCCGAAAGCCTTCCCCTTTTTTTTCTTTGCCATTTTGTTTTTGGTATATTTATTATTTTCCCAAGGTAGAGGCTCTTTTTATACTTTTCCCTTCTATGCGATGCGGCAAGCAAAAATTCCCGCAGGGAAAAATTCTGATTCCGGGAGCAAATACAAAAACTTTATAAGATAGATTTTCCTGGTAGAAATCAGCATTATCAGTAGTTTAATGATTCATTTGCAGTCGTCGGTTTAAAAAGAGGATGTCAGAGATAAAGAAAAAAAAAGGGGTTTGGTATTCGGTAATCCTGATAGTCCTGATAGTCTTCGGCACAATAGTTCTCGTAGATATTTCCAGTGAAAAGTTCTCTCTTTTCCGCTCTGCAGAAACAGGCGCAGTTGTGCGCGAATCAACTCTCCCGGGGTACAATTATGAAATCTCCGACGGAGAATACTCTGCATATTTCAAAAATGCCATCTCTAAGGAAGGGTCTGTTAAATATGTGCGAAATGGTGCTGAGGTGAGTTTCCAGCCAGTAGAAATGCGTTACGTAAGCGATTCAAGATACTTGCAGCCGATCTCTTCCGCAAAAGATGCCCCAGCGATTATTGGGGATGACACAATAACTTTCGAAAATGTCTTCAATGGAGTTGATTTTATCTACGAATATTCTCCAGACACCCTTAAGGAAAGGATAATCCTAAAGGACGCCAGCACATTCTTTACTCCGCATTCAAGGATTCTTGCAAACAATCCTGCGCTTGAACTGCAGTTCATATTCAGCTTCAAGAATTCTGATCTGGCTATCGAAGGAGAAAAATGGGATAAGTCCTCTGCGAAAAAGACAAAGCAATCCCTTGATTTCAGGAACTTCAGGCTCGAACCGGTATTTCTGAGGGATGCGGATGGGAAAGTGACAGAACTCGAATACGGGGTGAAGAGGAGCGGAAAAAGTTTCTTTGTCACAACGAGGGTGCCATATTCTGTGATCAGGGATGGTGCTTTCCCATTGGAGATCGATCCATCCATAACAGCCACGCAGGAGCAGGAAACGCTCGGGCCGATCGCTGAAGCTGGAGAAGGAGACATTCTCGCCCCGCCAGCACCAACAGATGCGATATACACAAGATTCAGCATGAAGAGATGCTCTGGAAGCTCTTGCAACGAGCAGATATTCATGAATCCTATCGCGATGAAGAATGAGCAGGGAGAGTACAGGCCATTCCGCGAAGTTGTAAAGGCAACTACAAAAGACGGATTGCTTAAGATAGAGTGGAAAGGCAAGAGCATCACTTTCGCACCCTATATGGTGCATGGAAATAAGAAGTATAGGGAGAGAGGCACCGCCCGGCTCTCGTTTACTCCTGACCTGCCTCAAAGTATCTCACTGACGAACAGGAAGAAAGAACACACTTTCTCTTATGAATATGATCTTGGCTTTTCTAACATGCAGAATTACAAATCCAACTTGAAGGAAGTTGGGCTTGAGATTGTGGACACGGGCGGATTTTCGAAGGATGATATAAAAGTAACTCCGGAAGGGATAATTCTCCCCGATGATGGCGAGGATTCCATCTCATTCTCCTGGAGAGATGCCATCGGCGAAGGATACAGAATCCAGACATCCAAAGATAAAATTCTCGCATCCAACGTTGCAGGCATGGACTCTTTCATCATAGATCCTACCCTGGCTATGTCTGCAAATGAGGATGTTTACACTTACTGTTCTTCTCCTTGTGTAATACCTGGAGGGGGTTTGCACCATACATACTTACAATTTAATCTTACAAGCATCCCTTCTGGAGCTACAATAACCAATGCAGAGCTCATACTCAATGCAACCGCCATTGTCGGTGGTGGGGTAATTGCAGTAGCATATAATTGTACTGGTGACTGGACAGAAGCAAGCTCTTTCGCAACCATCACAGGCCTTGTATGCTCTAATACGGGGAACTCTACAAATGTTGCGTCAGAAGGGTATAAATTCTGGAATCTTACCCTCGCAGTCAAGGGAATGTATGATTCTGGAGCGAAGAACATCACTTTCAGATTAAACTCTACTTACCTTGGCACTAGTGATGCTATCCAAAGTACAACTACAGAATTAAGAGTAGGAAACTCTTCGGATGCTGCCGCAGGAGGCGGAGGAGACTAGAAATCTATAACCTTCCGTTCCTGATTCACAGTCATTAAAGTCATCAAAAATAGAAATAATCTAAAAACAAAAATGAGGAATATACCTAGGATAAAGCCAATTCCAGTCGTATCTTGGTTGGCGGCCATCTCAACTATAGCTCTTACAATCTTCTTTTTTCCAAATGCCTTCGGGCAGAGTTACTCAAACTTCACTTCCAGAGAAGCCGGGTTGAACACACCTTTACTGAATGTAACTTATACAACATCAATCAGTATTAGTTCCTGTTCTACTCTAGACACCCCGGGCGCAACATACAACCTCACAGCATCCATCACGAACAGCGCAACAAGCTACTGCATCAACATTAGTACGAATAACATTACTTTGGATTGCGGAGGGAATACTATAGATGGAAATGATGTGGCGACTTACGGAATCTGGACTACGAATACAAGCGCAAAGAACTTCGGAAATGTAACCATCCAGAACTGCAAACTCACAGACTGGAAGAACGCAGCAATCTATCTTGCAGCCATGGACAACAGCACTTTAAGGTGGCTCAATGTATCATCTTCGGCAACGAATGGGATAAGGGTAATCAACTCAAATAACACCATAATAGAACACATAAGAACAGAATATTCCTCTGGTTCTAGGGGTATAGATATGGTAGCTTCCAGCAACTTCTTGCTCAACAATATCACTGCGTATGGGAATGGTGCAGATGGAATCCGCATTGCGGGAACATCTGGAGCACCAGGTAACTCGCAGGGCAGGGTCATAAACTCCACGATATTGTATAATGGTGGCAGGGGCTTGAGATTAGACACCCTATTCAATGTCTATATAAACAACCTAAATTCATCTCATAATGCTTTAGCTGGAGTGGACTTCATATCAGCAGATGGAAGCGTTCTCATCAATTCCACAATCAACCATAATCTTAGGGAAGGAATAGCTGGCTCTTTCGGTGCAGATAAGATTAATATCTCTAATAATCGTATAGAGAATAATTCATGGGCAGGAATCTCGCATCAGCCGACATTCGGGTTTAGAAATGCTTTCATCTACAACAATTTCTTCAATAACTCGGTGAATGTGAATGTTTCAAATGTTGGTGCAGCAGGAACTGCTACGGCTTATAACTTCACGAAAGTGAATGGCACGAGAGTATATGGTGCAGGAGCTTTGCTTGGAGGGAACTACTGGGCGAACTGGACTGGAGGAGGACAGGGCTTCTCCCAGACCTGCGCAGATGCGAACTTCGATGGCTTCTGCGATACAGCCTATACATTGAACATCAATGGTACGATAACCACAGCAGATTACCTTCCTTACAGCGATAATTACGACAAGGGATTGCCGTCATTCGTAGAAATCCCTGCAACCCTCGCCAATTCTTCAAATATTTCCAGTATAACCACATACTTCAACATAACTGCCTTTGATTTGACTACCAACATAAGCACTTGCTTCCTATCCCTGCAAGTTCCTGGTGCGGCGTGGGCAACTAATTTCACGATGACTAATGATAATCGTGGAATGAATGTGACATGCAATTATACCTCAGCATCATTTAATCCATCATTCCAAGGAGCTTTCTTCTGGAAGTTCTGGGCAAATGACTCCTCTAGTAACCATAATGAAACAAGCCTCCTTGGAGGAGTATTCGATAGCAAAGCCCCAACTCCTATGAATTACACAACACTCACTCCAGATAATGCCTCTTCCATCTCTTCAACATCAATCGTAGTGAATGTGACAAGCTCTGACGGCTCTGGCACAGGAGTAGCAAACCTCACCTTCACACTGACAAACATAACAGGAACAGACATGACAGAACTCAACAGGACTTTCATCTATGGCTTCTACAATTACTCCCTGAACTTCACTTCTCTTGCGAGTGGCACATACTTGTTCAATGTCACTGCAACAGATTATGCAGGGAATAAGAACACTACGGAGAGGAGGACTGTGACTATAGCCGCAGGTACTAGCATTAGCATCTCCTCCTGCACAACTCTAGATTCTTCAGACGCAACATACAACCTCACATCCAGCATCACCGACAGCGCAACAAGCTACTGCATCAACATCAGCGCAAACAATGTAACTCTCGATTGCGGAGGCAACACGATAGATGGCAATGATATTGCGGACTGGGGCATCTGGACAAATAGGAGTGCAGCAGGAGAATTCACGAACATCACCATACAGAATTGCAAAATCACAGATTGGGATACTGAAGGGATATATCTTGGCAATGCACACAATAACACCCTGAGATGGCTCAATGTATCTTCTAATCCTGACCAAGGAATAAGCGCAACTAACTCCAACAATTCCCGCTATGAGCATCTTGATGTTAGCGTAAATTCACTTAGGGGAATCAGGATAAATACCGCATCCAATAACGTCTTTTCTAATATCACTACAAATGGGAATGGCGCAGATGGATTTTATCTAGCAGGCGCATCAGGAAGACTAGCTACATATAATATCATGACAAATATCACTGCGATAGGGAATCTTCAAAGAGGCATCAGGATAGATACCGCTAATTCCAACACGCTGAATAATGCCACGATATATTACAACAGCATCGGATTGAGCTTAATCGTAGCGGATTTCAATGTGGTAGTAAATTCTACAATCTACGGAACTTACGGAGGAGGTGGAGGCTCAGGAGGAATCCAGATGGCTTTCGGTGACGATAGCAATAACATATCCAACAATGCCATAGTAAATACCACCCTTCATGGAATCATCCTCGAATCCTCAGCCAACACGAAGAATATCATCTCCAACAACTTCTTCAATAACACAAGGAACTTCAACATCACCTTTTTCGGCACAGGAACTTCCTTCAACACGACACAGCAGAACGGCACAAGGATATACTCGGCAGGAACGCAGATAGGAGGGAACTTCTGGGCGAACTGGACAGGGAACAATGATTTCTCGAAAGATTGCGCTGATGCGGATTGGGATGGCTTCTGCGATGCGAATTACACATTGAATGGCACAGGTTCGGTCAAAGTCGCAGACTATCTGCCATACAGCGATGAGTACGATAAGGGAGTGCCATCCTTCGTAGAAATCCCTGCAACCATAGGAAATGCATCAAATGTCTCAAGCACTACAGCCTTCTTCAACATAACCGCCTTCGATGCAACGACCGACATCAGCACTTGCTTCCTTTCCATCCAAAACCCAAGCGGAATAAGTCTTTCTAATGTCACAATGACCAAAAACCTTGTCAGCACAAATGTAACCTGCAACTATACCAATTCCTTTAATCCATTACAACAAGGGGCATTTCTATGGAAATTCCTAGCCAACGACTCCTCAAACAACTGGAATCAGACATCTCTCTTCTCAGGGGTATTCGACAGCATCGCCCCATTCGTAGATTATTATAGCTCAACTCCAGCGAATGCTTCTACTTCCACGGGTTCAATCCTGATGAATGCTACATCTAATGACGGCTCTGGCACAGGCATAGCGAATCTCACCTTCACACTGACAAACATAACAGGAACAGACATGACAGAACTGAACAGGACTTTCATCTATGGCTTC
>DUFK01000048.1:29085-32588 GCA_013331945.1 Nanobdellota archaeon | reverse complement strand
CAGGATGCGAGGATAAAGGCTGAGTCTATAGCACGTGGATTGGGGAAAGGAGTTAAAGGAGTTGTTTCTGTATCAACAAATACATATGACTATTACCCATTCCCTCTCTTCAAGGCAGAAGACTCTTCTGTGGGCGGAGCAGGGGGAGTTGCACAGGCAAGAGAAGCTGCCGCAAGCATAACTCCAAGACAGCTAGAGATAAATGCAGCTGTTTCGGTTACGTTTAGAATTTGAGAATTAGGATTAGTGTTTTTGCAGAAGCTTTTTCTAAAAGCTTCAAAAGAGGTAGAAATGGAAAAAAGTTCTTCTAAGAAAAACTTTGATGGAAAGCAGAAGTACCAACCAAACGCTGTAATCCATAAGATTGTAAAAGAGGTTCCTATCTTTTCCCAGACCAGCACGCTCAAGAGCATAAAAGGAAGGCTTCTCGGAGAGAAACAATATAAGAATTTTGATTATATCTACTTATCTGATGAAAAAGGGAAACTTTCTGGTGTTCTTTCCTTCAAGGAATTTATGGATAACTCTGAGAGCTCTAAGGCTGAGAATGTGATGAATAAGAAGCCGATTTCTGTCTCTCCCGATACTGACCAGGAGCAGGTCGCGCATATTGCCCTTAAGCACGGAATCAAATCTGTCCCAGTAGTTGAGGATGGAAAGCTTCTCGGAGTCGTCACTTCAGATAAGATGGTCTCAATACTCAATCGTTCTCTTCAAGAAGATATCCTTCACTTTGCAGGTATCCATAAGTCGCACTTGGAATTTGAGAACACTATGAAAGTTCCCTTGAATAAGGCAGTCATGCACCGCCTTCCTTGGCTGCTTGTGGGATTGATTGGGATAATAATTGCCGCGGCATTCATAAATCTCTTTGAGGCGACGCTTGAGAAGTATATTATTCTGGCCTTCTTCGTTCCTGCAATAGTGTATATGGCCTCGGCACTCGGAACTCAGCATCAGACACTTTTCATAAGGGACCTGACCATCTTGGGTAAAGAGCTCAAATTCTCACATTACTTCTTCAGGCAGACTCTGATAGCTTTCATCATCGGCGTGGTAATCAGTGTTCTCGTGTTCTTTGCCGTCACATTATTCTGGCACGAGAGATTCATTGCCATCGTCATCTCGGTCTCTATGTTCGCAACGCTTATGATAACAAGCTTCACTTCACTCTTTGTGACGCTCATAATCTACAAGCTCGGCCAGGATCCTGCATTTGGGAGCGGGCCATTTGCGACAGTGATATCAGACATGACTTCTATCGCTGTGTATATGCTGATGGCGGTCTGGCTCCTGTGATGACTTTGAATAAATTTATAACTTTTTTCTTTCTCATTCCGGGATGGTACAGGCGCAGAAATTAAGAGCGGGAATTCTCGGAGTAAGCGGAGCTGCAGGGCAGCAATTTCTTGCGGCGTTGGATGGGCATCCCCAATTTGAAGTTGCACGAGTTTATGGACAGAATTCTGCTGGTAAGAGGCTTTCTGAGATAGATTCTTATGTTTATTTTCCACGAAATCTTGGAAAGCTAGTTATCGAAGAGCCGAAAGTAGATTCTGATCTTGATCTAGTTTTCTCCGCACTTCCTTCAGAACCTGCGCGAGAGCTNNGAGCCAGATGTCCCAATCCTGATTCCTGAAGTGAATTCAGATCATGCACGAATGATCCAGCGGCAGCAGAATCTCAGGGGATGGAAAGGCTTCATCGTTCCCGGACCAAACTGCACTCTCGTTTCCGCAGCCATCACACTCAAGGCGCTTGAGGAGTTTGGAATTCAGCGAGTATCTTACTCATCATATCAGGCTGTGAGCGGAGCTGGAATTGAGAAACTTCGCTTGCTTGGGGAACAAGTATTGCTGGAAGATAGGGGGGTAGAGTTGAAAGACAGATCCCCTATTTTCGCCTATAATGTGATCCCATACATAAAAGAAGAAGAGGAGAAGGTTTCCCGCGAGCTGAAGAAGATCCTTGGAACATTTACAGATGAAATAGATCCTCTTGAAGCGAAAATAAATGGGACTTGCGTGCGCGTTCCTGTTAAGTTCGGCCATACCCTGTGCATGCAGGTTGAGACTAAGGAAGGATTAGATGCGGCAGAGGTTTGGAGAGCATTCAAAAAATTCAATGAAGATCAGAAATTTTACTTTGGTGACCTGCACTCATCGCCAAAGAATACGATAACAATCATGAATGAGTATGACCGGCCTCAGCCCTATTTAGATGCAGAACTTGATGGTGGAATGACAATTTGTGTGGGCAGAATAAGGGCATTAGATGGATATGGCGGAAAGGGTATCCAGTATGTTGCCCTCTCAAACAACCTGAAGAAAGGAGCTGCAAAAGGTGCTGTGCAGACTGCGGAATTCTTGGTGCGGGATGGGTATATCCAGAAGGAATGAAAAGAGGAACTAAAATGAGGTACACATCACAATATGACGCGCTCGTAGAAACGATTCATTCTTCTGATAGTTACAAGGATTCAACCGCAGATGAAAAGACGCAAATAGACTAGTGGATATCAAGGAAAGATGTCAAAGAATACTTTTCCAGCAGAATTGTTCCAGAGTTATCTCTTCATAAATCACTTGTTCTTGACTTTGTAGATTCTGATGTCTTTCAGAAAAGAGTCCCAGAAGAACGTGAGAAGATTATCAGTTACTTAAACTCAGAGAAGTTCAAGCGTTTTGCAGATGCACTCGAAAGAAGGATTTCCTCCGCATAACTAATATTTTTCCTCAATACTTTCCTGTGATGATCCTTAGCACATCCTTGTCCCTTATCTTGTAATCCTTTGCGAGCCTCTTGTGTGTCCTCACATCTATCGCACCTGCGAATGTCTTCGCAAAATCTGTGTGGATCTTTTCTGCAAAATCTAAGGCTGTCGCTCCTCTTGGCATCAGAAATGCATCCGGCAGAACCTTTCCGTATTTATCTGCAAGTTTTGTCTCATTATCCACAGGATAAGCCACAACCATTCCTAAGAATCCAAAGATAGATTCATTAAGGCATTGCTGCACTCCTGTGTTTCCATACTTCTCGAGGACATTTTCCTGGACAAATGAGAGGGCTTTCTTCTGCTGATCTGAAAGCTGTCCTTTCACCTTGAATTCACTCTCGCCAGGAACATAATCTATCAAACCATGTTTTGCTGCCTCTCGCAAGGCGAGTTCGCTCTCAGATGAGCATGGGATAATAAGAGTTTCAGGGAATGCCTCTTTCATCTTCTTGATATTTTGCTCTGCGGTCTTCGTGTCCGCCTTATTCGCTGCGATGATTATTGGTTTTGCTTCCTTTCTGATTCCGCGAGAAAAGGCAAGAACATCCTCTTTCTTCCATTTTAGAACGCTTTCACTTAGATTCAGGTGCTTCATCACCCTCACAACAGCTTCTTCTGTGACTTTCAGGCCACTTAATTGTTTTGCCAGCTCCAGACTTAATTTGCCTTCTTGCGCAAGCCTGCGGGAAAATGTCGCCCACTTCTTCACAAGCATATCATAGAGCCA
>DUFK01000048.1:0-28995 GCA_013331945.1 Nanobdellota archaeon | reverse complement strand
GTGAATGGATATGGAGCGATGGCGACTTCGGCCAGCGTTGCCGCCTTGAAGAAAGTGCTCTTACCGCTAGAAGGTTTGCCAACAAGACCGATTATCATGTTTCCGCTTAGGAAGGAGAAGGGTGGGCAAATTTATAATCTTATTTATTCTTATTTAGCCATCAGGAAATATATAAACCCCGATTAATCCAGTTAATTGTTAATGCTCAGTATGGTCTTCGGGCAATGCAGAGCCATCACGTTCTTTTAGTAGATTCACTAAAGTTTATAAATTTCTTTTCCGAACAATTCAGCAGAAGGTCTGGTAACTCAGCCTGGTTAGAGTACCTGTCTTATACGACCAAGCTTCTTCGAAAGAAGCTTGAGCAAGAACACTAATAAAGTGTTTAACTCTAATGAAGAAAGCTCTAAGAGAGCAGGAGGTCCTGGGTTCAAATCCCAGCCAGACCATGCCCCGTTAGTGTAGTCCGGTCAATCACACGGCCCTTTCGTAGTAAACCCTTTTGGGAAAAGGTTTTCATCCCAAAACTAAAGAGAGGCCGAGACCCGGGTTCGAATCCCGGACGGGGCACTTGCGCAAAAACAGGGAAGCGGGTGAGTATACGCTTAAGTTTACCCTATGCTGAATGCTTATCCTTCCCACACGAAGTAGACTTGAGCTATAAGTAATAAAGAGGGACCATCTGGATTTAGTCTATCTGCGCTTCTTCAAGAGTTCCGCGCGCATTCGTCTTGCCTGGAGTATTGCAGCTCTTGCGGGGTTAAGGCATCTCTGTGCCGTTGGACTTGCCTTAAGTTTAGAATTAGCAATCTCTAGGTCACTGCTAGCCATTATTAGGCAGTCTAGAGCCCTTATCGAGTCCTTCTTCATAATCTTATTTGCCTTTTTAACGTACTCGTTGACGCTAACTAACCTCTCTTGAATCTCAATTAAATTTTTGTCAGGTAGAACGATGCCATCTGGACCAAGTAACTCACGCCTATCATCTGCATAGTATAGCTCCATTGCTGCTGCTTTCTGTTCTTTAGGCATACGCTGGATCTTATAAAAAGCTGCAGTCCCCCTTTTTAGTTCTTTCCTATGCGCCAGAAGTTGATTCATAGACGTTCTAAATTCCTTCGAGCCCCTAAATTGATTGGCTCTTTGAAAGTTTCGACGTTCTTCCACATCCTTAAGTAGAAAGTAGACTACTGGCAATACAAGATTTGCGCCATATGCAACCTGTAAAAATAATCTATTGTACTCTTCAATTGGCATACCATTAGTTAGTAAAAGAGTGTTTATATACCTTTTTGGTGAACGTGGGACGTGGAATAAAAAGTGGGTATACTAATGCCCCCCGTAAAATCGCCCCCTCCCTATATGTAGGGAACCAGTATAAATAAATTGGCCATTGTCCGGTAAATGCGGGAGAAAGGATTCGAACCTATGCAGGCACTACACCAATGCGCTTTGAACGCATCCCGTTTGACCGCTCCGGCACTCCCGCTTACTTTTTGAATTGCTTCTCTCTTTTTAATTGCTTCCAATCTTTCTGAGACTCCGCATAGTCTTTAATTATTTCTATCGTTTTACTAATAGACTCCTTTAATTTTGGATGCCAAGGATTGATCCGTGCGTTTATCTCCAACGCCTTTTTAAGTTTTAAACCACCTAAGTTAAGCAAATTTCTTTTCAGTTTATTAAATTTTTCGATTCTTCCACTAGGCTTATTTAAAGAACGGGAATCTCTCAAATCTCCATTTGTATCTGCTACTATTCTATGCACCAATCTTAAACTTTCTGTAACTAATCTCGGATTTCCGTTTTCATTTGATTTTATGAAATCGTATAAAGTTTTGATATTTTCGACTTCTTGTATCTTTTCAAGATTATTTGCAATCATAACTAATCTTTCAAATCCAGCACCCGCAATTATAAATGATTTATCCCATTTCTTGATAGAGGTAATTTCTCTATTTTCATAGACCGGTCTCCAGGTTAATCTTTCAATTGTTGCAATATCTACCAATCCATTTTTTGCCCTATAGTTTATTTCATTCCTATACCCCCATGGGGCTATTTCTCCACAAACCCAATCAGGTATGAGAAAACACCTTCTTGAAAAGTCTTTTTTAATCTGGGTTTTTGTAAACCCAAGCTCGAAAAGTTTTTGTTTAGATTCTAAATCCTCTGGAAAAGTGTGATCAAATCTAAATTTAGGTTTTCCCTTCGTATTTTTAGCGAAGGCAGATAATTTTCCTCCCGGAAAATAAGTAATGATAAAGTTTTCTTTTTTTAACCCTAATTCATTAATCAAAAAATTGAACATCTCCCCATAGATTTTTGGGGAATAATCTTTGTAATCTTTTTTTGGAATTATATGCCCTCCGCCAATTGTAACCATGTCAAAATGAGCCAGATGGGAATCACTTTTTTCCGGTGGACCTCCTTTTTCACCCATAAAAAATTCTGTAAAATCAACCCATCGTATAACTGGCTGGATTTTATGGAAATGCTCTTCCCCCTTCATATCGATAAACGTTCCATATCTGTCCCAGATGAACTCTTCATTTAAGCAAAAAGCGAATTGCCCGGGATAAAGCCAGGAGACAACAGAGGAAGGTGGAACTAACTCGAGTTTCTCTTTTTCTCCTTGTTTTCGGAGTAATTCCCTAAGCCCCCCGATTGTTACTTTTTCCATGATAAGCATGTGGATAGATTCTTTTTTAATGTTTTGGTATCCTTGTTTATGACATCCTCCGCACCCTAAAGGGTGCGGTTTCCTTCTGCATGGAGGGGGAAGATATGACGCACAAACAAATGTTAGAGAAAAAGTTTAATCAGGGAGGAACGCATTCATCTGTGGGCTAAAGCTCACATTTTTCTGCGTCTGGGGGTAAAAAAGCTAGTTCAGGCCATCATAACATTCCTTAACGGAGTGCGGACGGGGCATAAAATATTTAAACTATAGTTTATCTATAGAACAATGGTTACGACAATACAGCTTAATGAAGATGTGAAAATAACACTAGAAAGGTTAAAGGAAAAAAGAGGGGATAGCTACGAGGATGTGATAGTCAGAATGATCAAAAAAGCCGAAATGCAAAAAAGGATGGATAGAGAGCTTATGATAGAAGGTGCAAAGAAAACAGCGGAAGAAAGCTTGAAGATAACTAAGGAATTTGAAGAGATAGATGACGAGCTTAAATGGGGATGGTAGAAGTAAAAAGAGGTGACATAATCCTTGTAAATTTTAACCTCTCCAAAGGGAGCGAACAAGGAGGAACAAGACCGGCATTAATTATCCAAAATGATATTTACAATAAGTACTCACCAACAACAATTGTTGCGCCAATAACTTCCAGGGTATATGAAAAGGAATACCCTACGAATGTTATGATTTCTAGACGAGAATCAAGGTTAGATAAAGACTCAACCATATTGCTTAATCAGGTGAGAACTATTGATAAGGCTAGAATCATTAAGCACATCGGCTCTGTAAATAAAGAGATACTGGAGAAGGTAGAGTTAGCCATAAAAGCCAGTTTAGGTCTGGATTGAGCCGGACGGGGCATACGGAGAAAGTTTAAATAAAGGCCTTGCTGAATATTTAGATGGAAAAAGAAGTTGCCCTCTGGCTTAATAAGGCGAAGGATGATTTGCGAGTTGCAGAATCAAATTTTAAAACAAAAGAAATTGAAGCAGCAGCATTTTTCTGCCAACAAGCTGTTGAAAAGGCATTGAAAGGGTTATACATCCATAAAATCAGGAGGCTTGCCCCCAAGACCCATAATCTGGTTTTTCTCTCAAAGGAACTTAAATTGCCGGAGAAGTATATCAAAGATGCGGAACGCTTAACAAATATTTATCTGGAAACCCGCTATCCAGATATTGGTGGTGAATTGAAATTGGAAAAGGAAACCGTAGCCAGATTTATAAAATTGTCATGGGAGATACTAGAATGGTGCAACAAGCAACTTTAATCAGTAAATTAAGAAAAGTTGGAAATGAATTGAAGCGTGAAATGAATATAGAAAAAATTATCCTATTCGGGTCACGCGCAAGTGGAAAGCCGAGAAAAGACAGCGACGTCGATATCATAATTGTTTCTCCAAAGTTCAGGAGGGTTCGTTTTTATGAGAGGTCTATTGGATTGAGAGACAGATTTAATTTAGATTTACCGATGGATGTAATCTGCTTAACCCCAGAGGAATTTGAGGAGAAAAGGAAACAGATAACGATTATCGCCGAAGCCGTTAGAGATGGCAAGGTGATACTTAGCGCATAAAGCTACTGTTTTTGGCAAGGCCGAAACCCGGGTTCGAATCCCGGACGGGGCATAAGTGGTGCCAAAAGGCTTAAAAAAGGTCAATGGCTTGGATAAGTAAAGAGCAGGGATAATGGCCAGTTCAGTATTAAGTTCAAAAAGTGATAATTTTCTATATGATGGAAGAGCTGACACCCTCTACATCTCTCGAAAAAAATCTGGTGAGAAAGTAGCCGGAAGCATCGAAATTGCTAATATTTTGATAGATATTACTTCTGAAGGAAGAATTGTCGGTATAGAGATTAATGAGGTTTCTGAATTCCTAAAGAATTTGAATATTGATACAAATATTCTCAACGGAATTGAAACCGCAAGTTTTTCAGTTTTTCCTAAAAGGAATGGAGTGCTGTATTTCTTCATTGAAATAAAGAATCCAGAACTACATAGAAAGATTCCTCTTCCCGTTATAACGCCAGAGAACTTTAACCGCCAAAGTAGTGCTTAAATGGCTTCTTGATCATCTTTCTCCAATCTCTAAACTTGATGTAGCAGTTTATTATCTCTTTAGTTCCTAAGCATATAGCGATGAGTAAAAGCTGTGGCGCCTCCTGTTTCTTATCTAGCTCATAATGGAGATCATACCCTATGTCCCCAAATTTTAACTTTCTTGAACTAACAAATCGTAAGTTTTCAAATTTCGGAAATGTGTCCCATAAAAGCTCTTCTGAAACATCTCGAAGAGCCATCTTTTTACTACAGTAAAACGTTACTTTGAAATTCCTAATCCCAATCAGCTTAATCTTGCTGATTAGGCTCTCAACCTCTTCTTCAGAAAGGTCTTTCTCCATTGAGGCGTCTACCATATAAGATTTAAATATTGGAAGTATTTATATTTCGCTGTAAGTATTACTTACTTACAGAAAAAGGAGAGAAAATGCCGATAGATGTAATAACATCCTACTTTGTTAAGCAAACACTATGAAAGGAAAAATGAACATTTATTATGATGAAGAGGGAGATTATCTAGAGATATTTGTAGGAAAACCACGCCCAAATTATGGTGAAGAGGTTTCAAAGGGTGTGACCTTATTTAAGGATGAGAAGACAGAAGAAGTAATCGGAATCGGAATTCTTAGCTTTAAAAAAAAGAACAAAAAAGCTGGATGAGATCAATCTAGAGCTCCCAGTTAATTTTGAGATTTCTGGGTAACGGCTTTCAGATAAGGAATATTGAAAATGAATAAGAAACTGATGATCGAAGGCGCCAAGAAAACAGCAGAAGAAAGCTTGAAGATAACTAAAGAATTTGAAGAGACTGAGAATGAGTTTGAATGGGAATGGTAGATTTGGATACAAAAGCAAGCCTGGTCCTTGGATAGGGCCATGACATTGGAGGTAATGATGAACACAAAATCCATATTTGAATCAGCCCTCTTATCTGAAAAGTCATTTGCAAAAACTTGGCTTAGTAAAGAAGAGGACGTGGCGTGGAAACATCTGTAAATGGGCCATATCATCGCAACTCTGGAGAGGTAGCAAAACAGAAAGATTTTTAATTGAAGGCCTTATTACTCATTCATGGAAGACATATTTATCCTCGAGGACGATAAGATTTACCAGAGAATGCTGGAAAGTCAGATTCCGGAAGGACTAACCCATGTGCTAGCAAAAGATGGAAAGGAATTTGATGAGTACCTAGCCGGAGATGGTCGGGCAAGATTATATTTTCTGGATGATCGGGTTCCAAGCGCGTCTGGGCGCATGCAATTCCTCTTCATCACTCACTGCTCTAAATTATTGGAAAAACAACCAGGGGCAAAAGTGTTCTATACCGGAAGTACCCCTTGGGTGAATGAAAAGGAGTATTGTAAGGAGAATAAGATACCAATGGTAGACCGGGGCAGTATTGCTGATATCATAAAAAGCGAGCTGGAGACAAAATGAAAGACCTGAACGTTCCAAATGATGAAGAGATGGATATACTGAAAGGAATGGTAGAATTCAATCCTGATGAGAAGGTGTACTGGGAGGGCGTGAAAGAAAGAGAAAATTCTGAATTCGGTAAAGAGCATTCTAAGGAGAAAGCTGAATTCTATCTTAATGAGCTTAAAGCTGTGAAGGGGAGATTCGGAGAGAGGGTTGCTGTTAAAAGAAGGCTGAAGTATCTAATCGGATATTCTTATGAATGGCTAGGGACGTATGGCCTTGAGGGACATGAGCCAGAAGAAAGAGCCAAAGCGTTTGAAAAAGCAGTTATTTGGTATCAATTCGCAGATGAAGCAGTAGGCTTTCTCACTGATTATGCGCTCAGACAAGCCGAATCCTGCTTTGGAGCTGCGAAATACAGGAGCGATGCCGGACTTGAGGGGGTGATCACTATGTCTTTTACCGAGCGGGGCGCGGACCTGATCAAGTCATTCTTTGATGGGGCGTTGGGTGGAAAGGCAGATATTACGATTGTTGGGGGCAAGATGCCTAAATTCCTGAAGCAGATAGCTGGTAAGACGATTGATTCTGTTGTGACTGCATACCTCTTTAAGAAACACAAGGGAGAGTATGATATTTCTCTGAACTAGATGGAATAAATTACTCCGTTAGGAATTGGTTTATCATCAAAGAATAAAAGTCCTTGTTCGTCTTGAGAGTATCTTCCATCAGCGAGAAATTCTAATGTTCTTGGAAAGATAATCCAATCGCCTATCTCTTTTAACCTATTTTGGTGCTCATCCGATACCACCTTAACCTGTTCTTTATTATCTGGATTAAATCCTCCAGGAAGCTTTACCTCCAAGGGGGAAGAGATCATTAAAATTCTTCCATAATCCACTCGTGGTTCAATTATATGTGTAGATGCTCTTAACTGTTTTTCTCCCGCAACAATAGCGTCTCTTACAGCATGGTCTCCCGTATATTTTCTTTTATCTTCGCCCATAATCGATAAATCGGAGGGGTGAACATTTACCCCAAGAAAAGCGTTAATTAACGAATCTGTAGCAATACTCATGTAGCCAGCATAAGCAGCGACATCAACATTAGATGGTTTTAATGCCCTTACAGTCCCCTCATCAAACTCTACTCTAACTGATAAATCTCTTCGTGGTTTTCCTCTTTCTTGATAGAAAGATCCTAAATCCCTTACAACTACAGGAAGGCCATACTCTTTTCCGATCTCCCCAGCATTGCTTGCGGGATTTTCTGAGAAAATAACAACTACCTGGTAAGGGGCTCTGCCTTCCTTTAGCTCAATATCTCTTTCGTGCTCGATAATTCTTCTTAAGTTTGAACCGCTCCCAGACATTAAACCTGCCACTCGCATTCTTCCACTTTCCGGGTGATATAATTCTCTTAAAGCCATTCTAGAAAGGGGAAGTAAAGGCGGACTTAAAAATCCTCCCCGAAAACTTTTTAAACAGGGCCTATATCTGAAATACTCGCTCGTAAAAAAAGAGGTAAAAGCAGGAAAATGTTCCCAATATTCGGCATTTCAATAGCAGAGGCAAGGCAGATATTCGTTCCTTACGCAACCTTCGGCGTAGTGACCCTCATTTTGGTTTTCGTTCTTGAGTTCATGTTCCTTGCAACAACTTATGTGCTAAGGGACAAGATAGATAAGGGGCTGCATAAGATAACCCCGCGCCTGATGAGGAAGCTTCCACACTTCGACTACTTCGTGTGCTTCCTGATAACTATATTCATAGCAGTTCCAATGGCTCGCCTTTTTCTGACAGAATTATTTGAGCCGTTCCTGCTTACAGCATCAACAGCATTCGTTGTCCTGTTCCTGTTCGCCCTGATATTTGGGATATACTTCCTGTTCGAGAGGAAATACTACAGGCACTTCAAGCATAGTTACAGCTACAGGTGAAAAGAATAGAGAATCAGATTATCTCTATGATATCTCCTATCTTTTTACTAAGGGTATAAAGCCTTGCAGGCCTGTGTGCGACATCCTTTAGGATCTCTCTGGAAGGCTTTACAAGACCTAATTCCAGGATCTTCTTCCTGAAATTCCTCTTATCAAATTTCTTTCCAAGGATTGTCTCATAAATATCCTGCACCTGCGTAAGTGTAAATTTCTCTGGCAGAAGCTGGAAGCCGACTGTCGTGTACTCAAGCTTCCATCTAAGCCTCTTGAGTGCATATTCTACAATCTTGCTATGATCGAAGGCCAGCTTTGGGAGTTTGTACGCGGATGCCCATTGGACATCAGAAACATCCCACTTCTTTTTGTGCCCTATATCTCTTGGCTTGATCAATGCGAAATAAGCAACTGTAACTATTCTCGCTCTTGGATCCCTCTCAGGAGAACCGAATGTGTAAAGCTGTTCTAAATAAATATCCTTAACGCCAGTCTCATCCATTAGCTTGCGCTCAGCGGCCTTTTCCAAGGACTCGGAATCCTTGATGAATCCTCCGGGAAGTGCCCACAGATCCTTGAATGGCTCTATGCTCCTCTTTATGAGCAGGACTTTTAGATCATCATCCTTGATCGTGAAAATGACAACGTCCACGGTTACAGATGGAAGTGCGCCCTCTGAAAACTCTTTTTTCTCCATATTGTCCCTAGTACTAACCTAACCTTAAGATAGTGTAAGAAATACAATCTTTAAAGCTTTTCTGGGCGGGTAAGTAACTACTATTAGGAAGGTACAGAAAGAAAGATTTAAAAGTCGTCACTCTTTCTTTGCTCTTAGTTAAAGGATAGGGTAAGATGTATATACTATTTCCCGGAAGACATCATGTACTGACTAGGTTTCAGCAATCATACTTAGAGAAAGCAAGATTGGGAGAATCAGCAGGCGAAGGAATAGAGGCAATCATCTTTGCTGTGACTTCTGCAAATCACTCCGGCACAAGAAGAAATCCTGTTCCCGCTTACCTTAGGGCAGCTGAAATAGAGCTATTCTCAGACCGATTTCGCACTCGCTCGTTCACTTATTTAGTTGACGATATAGGGGCCTCAGAAAGATTTGCAGATTACCTTGTCAAATCTGTAGAGGTTCAGAGTGATGGAAAGTTTTCTCTTTCACCGGAAAACACACTTGTTGCTTGCAGTACTCCGGAAGTTATCAAGCAGTTCGAAGGACTTGGCTATAAGATTTTACCAGTTGAGCTTGATAGGAAGACAGGGAAATTTACTGCAACAAGACCTTGGGATCTTGTGAATTTGATTGCAGAAAAAGGAGGCAATTGGAAAGAAGATCCACAGATAAGGGGGAATCTTAGTGATGCCTCTCTCTTTATACTCGATAAGTATGGGATTGATAAGAAAATCCAAGAACTTCATCGTGATCCTATACTCGGGGAAAATGGAGACCTTACTGAAACAAGAGACTACAATACCTACGTAAGGGCATTTGATGAAGGTGCTGAAAGAAAGGCGGGGCTTGTAAGGAGTTCTGTACTTCCTGGAAGGATTGTGGATATCGGCTGTTGCACTGGTTCACTTCTCAGGGAGCTTGCACTCGAAGACAGATTAAGAGAATCAGATTTCTATGGAGTAGAAATTGCACGGGAACTTGTAGATATATGCCAGCATAGGAAACAACATGGTCACTTCGCGAATGACAATGTTTTCTTCTATCAGAGGAATGCAACAACCGGAAAGATTTTTGCTGATAACTCTGTCAACACTTTTATAACGACCTCCCTTACACATGAGATTGAGTCATATCAGGGAAGAGATTCTCTTGAAAATTTCTTCGGGCTTGTTTACCAACAGCTTTCTCCAGGAGGAAGATGGATTAACTTTGATGTTGTCGGTCCAGAGGATAAAGAAAGGAAAGTCTATATGAAGCTCAATGAAGATGATGGCACTAGTGATTGGTTTGGGAAATTTACTGGAGATGCACGAAAAGATCTAAAGTTGGCACTTGACAATCTATCGACGTATGGCAGATTCTTTCTCTTCGCAGATGAATTTCGGAAAGATACTGGCGATCAAATCCAATTCGAGATTGTGCATGCAAATGGATCCCCTCTTGTAAGATTAAGATTGGAAGATGCGGCAGAGTTCCTCAGCAAGAAAGACTACACAGATAACTGGCAAAGTGAGATGCACGAGAGATTCTGCTTCTGGGACTTTGATGAATGGAAAGATGCTGCAGAAAAAGCTGGTTTTGTTACGAGGCCAGAATCACATGCATTCCGAAATGAGTGGATTGTGGAGAATAGGTATAAAGGAAAGGCAGAACTTTTTGATGAGAATATGAATCCAATTGAATATCCCGTAACCAACATGCTTCTTGCAGCAGAAAAGCCTAGATCATAAGGGTTTAAGAACTAAAGATCTAGATGGCAATCATTCTTTCTATAGCCCCCAGCGCCTTCACTCTTATCTGTTCCGGCACATTCACCTCGTAGACCTCATTTTCTAAGCTATAGAGTATCTTATCTAGGGTTATCTTTCTCATATGAGGGCAGTGCACCATGCAGCTTCTTATGAATTCTACTTGCGGGAATTCATTTGCAAGATTTGCAGACATTTCACATTCTGTTCCTAAGTAAACTCGCTTTAGTTCTGGATGTGAAGAGACATATCTTATCATTTCTGATGTGCTTCCGTACATATCTGCCACGTCCAGGACTTCGGGCTTGCATTCCCAGTGCACAAGCACTGCAGTATCATTTCCACCTTTTGGCAGATTGAATTGCCTCCTGATAACCCTGATATCCACGGCGGAGATCTTTTCGTGTACGATGCAGCTGCCGAACTTATTATCTTTCTTTCCAGGGTAGATCAGATCTATGTTTGATCCTTCTTTCACCAGTTCTTTCTGAAGATTCTCTCCCATGAAGGAATCAGGAAGGAAAACAACTCTTTCGGATCCTGATTCTGATGCAGCATGTTTTACAACATCTAAGGCATTTGCAGAAGTGCAGCAATAGTCCGATTCTGCCTTGACTTCTGCATAGCTATTTATGTAGGTCACAACAGGCGCTTCTGGGTATCTTGCCCTGTACTCAAGAACATCTTTTGCACCGAATGGATCTGCAAGGCTGCACCCTGCTTCTAGGTCTGCGATTAGAACTTTCTTTTCTGGGTTCAAGATTTTGGCTGTCTCTGCCATGAATCTTACTCCATCAAAAAGGATTATGGGATTTCTAGCTTTTGCGGCATACTTGCTTAATGCAAGCGAATCACCTCTTTCGCCTTCTCCAGAGATTTGGTAAATCAATGGTTCCATGTAATTATGTCCTAAGATCAGGACATCTTTTTCCTCTTTCATTTCTAAAATTCTCCTGATCGTCTCTTCCTTGGCAAGAAAATCAATATACTGGTCAGTACCTCTGAATCCACTTCGTAGCTCTTCAAGTCTCATCAAGCTTCCTTGCGTCATTTTCCTATTTGTTCCCTTCATCGGGAATTACAACTCTTAATGGGATATGCGAGATTCCTATCTCTGCCTTCATTCCACGGGAAAATTCATAGGATTCAATAGAATCAACAGTGACTACTCCGCATGCATCATTTGCCGAAATGACCTGAAGGGTTTCTCCTTCCCCCACCTTTCCCTCGAGCATAGAATATCCATTAAGTTTCCCGTGATAGGGTTCTGTGACCAGGAATCTTGCGCTTTTCTCATTTTTTGCAAATGGATTTCCTTCTGGATGTAAGTATCTGCATGCAGAATCATACCATCCACTTGAACCTGCTCCTGTAGCAACAAGAAGACCAGAGCATTTCTGATCCTCTTCCTTTTCTCCCAGCTTAAGCAAGTGCCTCGACATGTAGCTCCTTTCTTTCTCGCCGAGAAAGTAATCACATATCGCAAGCGGCAATTCTTTTCCATTCAGCTTACACTCTAACCTCGTCCATTCCTCGACGGAAAATGCACCTTTCTCTAGCTGCGGCAAGAATTCCTCGAGGGTGCTTGTTGTAAAACTTGTGAGGGCTCCTTCACTTGTTAAAGGATCAGAGTTCACACCAATCACCAAAGTGTCCTGGACAAAATGTGAAACATACTGGAAATGATTATCTCCCCCAAGAGCAACAACAGCTGAAGCCTGTGCAAGAAGATCTTGAGTTAACCTATCGTAATGGATGAAGTTCTCTTCCCCGAACATTTTCCCCGAGGCCATTTTCGCTTCCTGCTGCCGTTCATGACTTCCTATTATCCTATCTATATCAAATCCATCTCTCGCATACTTCTGCATCAACTCTTGATGACCAAGTCTAAAGCGATGCATGTCTAGCTCATACATGCTCATCTTTGGTACAACTATTGCCCTGTTTGAGTCTATCTTAGTTTCCATTTTCTTGATTCCCAGTCTTCATGCGGAAGTAATCTTCCAGTATCTTATTATGATCGAATGCAAGATTCTCAGGGATTTTCTGAAATATCCTTACGCGAGAGGCATCATCCCCCGCCATTAGTGTACCTTCGTATTTCAGGACTTCAAAAACATTTGCTATGACTTCTCCCCTTGGATCTCGCCCTAATTCAGAATAGACTCCGAGGGGTTTTAAATTCTCTTCGTTTGCGATGAGATTCGTCTCTTCGAAGAGTTCTCTCACACCTGTTGTAGTTATCCTCTCCAATCCTTCTTGAAATCCTCCGGGCAAGGCCCAGAATCCCTTGAATGGTTCTCCCCCTCTTTGAATCAGCACGATTCCGCCATCGTAAGGCACTATAAGATCTGCGGTGTACGCGGGATAAGTGTATTTCTCTTGCATTTTCTCTGCCATATTATCTTTTCCCCTCCTTGCCTTGCTCTGGATTTAATTCAAGTTCTTCGTAATAAGGGGTGAGACAGAATCTGTATCCTGTATCGCGTTTGAATGGCTCAATCATCTTTTTCCTTTCCCGGGGAAGTGAGTTTGCTTGCCATTCATCAAGATATCCCAGCAATAAAGAATCGCTTGGCCTTATCCCAAGAGAGAACTCTGAATTTATGCCGGAAACAATTCTCTCTTGCTTTGGCCTATATACTCCATAGAGCCTTTGTGGATCTATATCCTCTGCGATTTTAAGAGCAGTAAAGAGTGCGGGAACATCCTTGAACCATTTATTTCCATAAAGTGATGGTACCTCACCTCGAGAAAATGCAAACCCACCTATCCTGAATCTAAAGACTCCGTATGGTTTGCTGAAGGACATTACAGTGCCAATTATATTCTCATGCCCTATCTCAAAAGCGTGCGGTCTTGTAGCTCCTACATATGCGAGGTCAACAATCAGCCTGTTTTCGTTATCACAAAGCTGTTTAATGAATTCATCCGGCAGGATATTGCCATCTCTTGCTGACGGATTTGAGATAAACCAGTGTTCTCCTTTGCACCCTAGTGCTTCTTCCAGCCCGCGTCTTTTCACATTAAGGCCTATATTTGCCGCCTGCACTTCATAGCCTTCGTATTCTCCCTTCAGGACACTTATACTTTCAACTCCTTTAGTCTTGAGTTGCACAAGAAAATGGAAAAGGCCTTCACTCGAACCGCTTGTTGGGTATGAATGCGCAAAATTTTCAAGTCCTGGCACTATCGGTTCGTAGATTTCAGAGATTCTTTTAATGATGGGCAAATGAATAGAGTCAAGGTCTATTTTTCCGTCGGTGGAGGGGATTTCCAACTTAGGAGAGAATAGTGGATAAAGCTTGCTCTCGATATCCTGAGCATCTGCTGACACAAGAAACATCTCATCAGGAATCCTGGATCCGACTTCTTTTATTATTGACCTGACTTCTGGGAAGAAATAGCAGTAAACTGCCTTCATTGCTTTGATTTTGTTTTCTGGGTTCATAGTAAAATCGCCCCCCCATACTGCCAATCATATCTAAGATGTCCATCAGGAAAGAAGATGAGCTGCCGCAAGCAATCTGATTTTGGATTAAGAGTGAGAGAATTCGCAAGGCACACATTCTGTCCATCCACATCATAGACTGTTGCGCCATGAGAAAGTTCCATGAGCTTGTGCCCCCTATCTTCTAGATAACTGCTTATGTCTTCTCTTTGCCTTTCAGTTAGATAATGCTCCTCGACCCATTTTTCTGCTACTGCATCTCCACTGTGCTCTGGCTTATTGACTGACCTTACAGTCAGCTGCTCGACCTTATTCTCGCGAGAGAAGGCAATAATCTTTTCAAGCCCGCCAGAACTGTCTATGTATCCATCTGCCATGATGCATGCGAGCCTTACACTGTATTTCTTTTCATGCAATGAATCGATGAGGCCGGGAAGGTCCATGTACTTCTTTTTATATGGTGCATATATCTCTCTGTTCTTCTCAGAATCGTAATGCACTACTGAAATTGCGATGGTAGTCATCCCGAGCCAATACCAATCATTCAATTTGTGCCAATACTTAGAGTACTCTTCTTTGGCGGTTGCTAGAAGAATCCCATTGGTCTGCAGTTCAATGATTGGAAAATCAAATTCTTTCATTGCACTAAGATACTTTGTGATCTGGTCTGGAAACAGGGTTGGCTCTCCTTTGCCTGTGATCATCACTGTAGAGACTCCTTTCTGCCTTGCGAAGGTACATGCTTTCCTGAAATTCCGCCAGTTCACTTCTGGCTCCTTCAGCTTCACACCTTGCGCTGGAGTCATCTTCGATATGCAGAAAGGACAGCGTGCGTTGCATGCTGAGCTTCCAGCTAAGACACTTAATGTTTGTATTTCCATTTTCCTAGATTCTAACTTCTAAATCGTAAATCCATGATTCATCGGAATCCTTCTTCCGATCCCGAATGCCTTATTCGTCACCTTTATCAAAGGCGGGGCTTGCCTGCGCTTGAATTCCTTCTTCTTTATGAGATCCATGACTTTGTTTACGTACTCTCTCTCAAAACCACCCTTGACAAGCTCTTTGATTGTTGCTCCTTCTTCCACTATCCAATCAACAAGCGGAGAAAGGAGGCCGTAAGACGCTCCAAGACCTTGCACATCTGTCTGGCCTTCTCTGAGCTCTGCCGAGGGTTCTTTGAAAAGAATATTTTTTGAGATTATTGCGTTGTCGGAGATGGAATTTATATGCTTTGTAAGGTCATAGACGCGCATCTTGTTCACATCTCCGATGGCTGCAAGACCCCCGCACATGTCTCCATACAAAGTCATGTATCCAAGTGCCATCTCTGTCTTATTTCCAGTGCTTATCACCATTCCGCCGAACTTGTTGGAAAGAGCCATCAAGTAAATGCCCCTTAATCTTGCTTGAATATTCTCTTCTGTGACATCTTTTGGCATTCCAAGGAATTCTTTACTTAGTGCATCCTCCAGAGTCACTCTTGCCTTTTCAATTGGAATGTTCAAAAAAGTTATTCCGAGAGCTCTTGCAAGTTCTTCTGAATCTTTCACGCTGCCTTCGCTCGAATACCTAGAAGGCATGGTAACTCCTGTTACATTCTCTTTTCCTAGCGCTCCTGTGGCGAGTGCGGCTACAACAGCAGAATCAATTCCCCCGCTAAGGCCGATAAAGGCGCGCTTTACTCCTGCTCTTGAGAAGTAATCCCTTATTCCGAGTGTAAGTGCCTTATGCAAATCCGAGATATCACTTTCCTCTCTACCATGAATTTTACGCGATCCGGTAAGATCGACAACAAGCAAATCTTCTTCGAAGGCCTTGCCTTCTCCGATGAGATCTCCTCTCTCGTTAAAGACCATGCTCTGGCCATCAAAAATCAGTTCTCCTTCATAGCCATCCTGTCCTCCGACAAGATTTGTGTACACAAATGGAACGCCGATGTTCCTAATCTTTTTCCTAATCAAGTCTTCACGAATTTTTCTTTTTCCTATGTAGAATGGAGATCCAGAAATGTTTACTATGAGATCTGCACCTTTTCCTGCCAGCTCATCTGTGACCTTGATCGGATAATCCTCATCCCAAAGATCCTCGCAGATCTCTATGCCTATTTTTGCTCCATTAAGCTGGATTGGCTCTCTTGCACCCGCACTTGAAAAGTATCTGTTCTCGAAGAAGACATCATAATCTGGAAGCAGTGTCTTGCTTTGCACACCTACAACTTTTCCATCACTTATGACTGCCGCAGAATTGTATCTGCGTGCGGTTCCATCGGGGCCTTTCTTTCTGCTCCGGTCCTGGGATATGTACCCTACGATGGCAGAGATTCCTTCTGTGCTCTCAACGATCTCTTCAAGCGCTTCCAAGTTTCTCTGCACAAATCCTTTCTGGAGCATCAGATCCATGGACATGTATCCGGGAATCGCAAGCTCTGGGAATACGATGAGATTTGCTCCTTCTTCCCTTGCCTTGCCGATGTAAGAGATGATCTTCTCAGTATTCCTTTCGATATATCCTGGATATGTCGCTATCTGCGCTATTGCGAGTTTCATTTTACTTCGTGTGTGGAAATCGCCTTTTCTTAGTCCTACTTTCATTTTATCTCACCTTCTGTAATTCAAGAGGTCTATCATTTTTTCTGTTGTCACGAGTTTCGCTCCGCCATCTCTCCATCTTGCAAGTGTTTCCTCCAGGGGGAGATTTGGAATCTCCTTTATTGCATCCTGCACTACATAAAGTGAATGAGGAGCCCCTCTCTTTTGCTTATCCAGTAAACCTCTGACTGCATAATCAACACAAACGTTTGTGGCAACCCCATAGACAACCACTATATCGGGATTCAGCAGTTCGAGAACCTTCTCCGTATGCTTGTTTCCGGCGAATACATCGAATTTGTCCTTGTAGAGAACAATGTTCCTTCTGTACCAATCACCATGCGTTCTTGATACGAGTTCTTCATCGAAACTTTCTTGTCTCCAGTCTATAATATACGGCTTGTGAGGTGCTGTTGCAGGAACATATTCCGCACCCTTAGTTCCCATCAAACAATGTGGGGGAAATGTATGCACAAAATCGGGATTATCTGAAATTTCTTCTGAATCGGTGGTGTGCCAATCAGCTGTATTCACAACTCTCCTTGGTATGTCATCTTCAGCAGCGTATCTTGTTAAGCTCAAAAGGTTTTCCTCAATGCTTCTCGCTCCCGGAATCGCAAGTGCTCCCTTAAAGTTCTGATCATCACGCATGAAATCATATTGCGTGTCAACGTTCCAAAAGACTACATCCATGTGTCCTAGTGGTATCGAATCCATCTTATCTTTCCTCCAATCTTTTATTTTCTCTATATCCTCTTCCTACTTTCGAAAGAGGCTCCCATCTTTCTTCACTTTCATTGAAGTAAGAGACTATGTCTGATGTAGCCATTACTGGCTTGGCTATACTTCCTGTTCCAATCGAATGGAATAAAGGAGATCCATACATTTCAGAGAAAACCTTATCTGCTTGCATGAACGCTCTGGTCTTGTCCTGATTGAATCCGCTTGAGGCAACGATGTCAATATCTTCTTTCCCTGCGTCGATGAGGGATTTCCTTGTGTGCCATACTCCTTGTATTGTAACTCCATTCCCCTTGAGGTACTTATCAGGGACATCTAGTTCTGGAATCTGTACATCTGCAGAGCCTTCCATTACGTTCTCTCCGCATGTATCTAGCCTGATACCATTCATGCTCTCTTCAAGAAGATTTGAAACAGCTATCGAATCAGAAACCTCCCGATTGTAGGTATCTATGAGCACGATTCTTGGGATCTCTTTGTCCATGTGTTTATCAAACAAGAGGGCAGCGAATCCGGTCGGGTTTACAAGGTGCCTATTTGTTCTTGCGTACGCATCAACACTCAAGATGAGTGCATGTGGAATCGTCCCTACACCTTCCTTGCCCCATGCCTTTGCGGCGACATCTGTCGCTGCTCCTGAGAATCCTACATCTTTGCATATTTGTCCTATCTCTCCATCTAGCGAGTAGTGGAAGTGCCTTGCACCGAAGTAAGTTACAGGCTTGCCTTCTGCTGCCATGATGATCTCATCAGCGTTCTTTCTTACATCATCGAGTGAAATCTCTCCCGTTAGGCCTCCAGAAATCATTCCAAGATAAACTGTTTCCAAATCAACTAAATTCTGAACCCTTCCTTCAAGCACCATCAAGGCCTCATTTGGCTCAAAGCGGTCTCCATCTTTTAGGGAAAGAACCTTTACTCCGGCTCCTTTAAGCCCCTTAACGAAGTCAACTGCCTCATCAAGACCTTTCGCGGTGTCTGATGCTCTTGTGAACACTTGATATCTTACGATTGGATCGATATTCTCTGCCTCGAGTATCTGCTTGCTCCTTAAGAAGTACTTGTCCGTGTAGAACTGATACTCTTCCCCTATATTTATTCCGTAATCCTTATCTTGTACCTGTGTTCCAGCCATTTTCCGTCACTTATTGTCCTTTCAACAATAACCTTATTGTATTATATACAATAACTAATATATAAATGTTTCGTTCTGAAACAGGGAAAAAGGTACTTCTAAAAGGGGGCAGTAAAAATCAGAACCATCCCCTTCTCTTGAAATAGAAGAGCATGCCAATCGCAATCGCGAGCATTATCCCAATTACTATCTCAAATGCATAGCGATGTTCGGCAAATGGGATGTCTCTGACATTCATCCCGAACAATCCTGCGATAAGGCTCAGAGGCAACATGATGGAGGCGATAACTGTAAGGGTCTTCATCACTTCATTCGCCTTGTTCGAGCTTGTTGAGATCGATAACTCGAGAGCACCGGAAAGCTGATCCCTATAAGTTGTTACGCTTTCGGTCACAGAAAGCATATGATCGAAAACATCTCTGAAATAGGGATGCAGGCGCTCTGAAATGAAAGGATGCTTCTCTCTTGCAAGCTCGAGCAGTTTTTCCTTCTGCAGTGCTGCAATCCTTCTTATGCGCATGAACTTCTTCCTTAATCTGAAGATACGGGAGATGAGCTGTTGGTTTGGCTCTTCGAGAATCTTGCGCTCAATGTGCTCGATGATGTCGTCATATTTCGCAAGAACTTCCATGTAGCGATCAATCTCTAAGTCAATAAGCTTGTGCAGGATAAAATCAGGCCCTTTTGAGAGGATTGTGGAAACTTTATCCTGATTCTTCTTTAAGCGGTCGAAGGAATCAACCGCTTCAAAATGATTAGAGATGACAAAATTCTTTCCGATGATAAAGTCCAGCTCATAAAGTCTCTTGCTATTCTCCGGCATCCCATAGATTACGATGAAAAGGTAATGGTCGAAATTTTCAATCTTGACGCGTGTGCGCCCTTTCTTGAGACAGTCTTCCACCGTAAGCGGATGGATCCTGAAAATTTCCTTGAGTTGCTTGAATTCATCTTTTGCCGGATTTGTGACATCAACCCAAATCTTTTTTTTGCTTCCGGCATGCTTCGCAAGCTCATCAAGTTTGATCTTTTTCAATTCACCATCTGCTACGAAGATATCAATCATCTTTTTCTTTGCTCCTATTTAGAATCAGATAGAAAAAATTATATTTAAATCTTGCTTCGTGCCAAAATCAGTCTTATCTCATTCTGGAACTCTTCAAGTGTGCCATCATTCCATAAAACATGATGTGCCATGCTGATGCATCTCCTTACTTGCTGGCCATCTTCTGGCTCTCCCAAACCTTGATCTCGCAGGTCGTATGCAAGAAATCCTTCATAAGTGCTATAATTCTTTAGATCGCTCTCACGTTTCCTTATATTTACAATGCGATCAAATCTTGTTTTTGGAGGAGCATCTGTTGCCACGAGATAGAATGAAGGAAGTGTTTCCTTCAGGGCATTGATTTCTGCGGGATTCCTTAGGCCATCTATGACAAAAGTTTCTTTCCCTTGTTCCTGCGCTGCCTTTATCCTTTCTGCAGTCCTGTAGGCCCAATAACCTGCCCCGCACTCTGCTCTCATCGCGTTACCAAGATTCTGCAAATCCTCTCTTGTTTCTTCAATTCCCCTCTTCCGCGCCTCTGCCCTGACTTCCTGCGACAAGGAAAGATACTCATAGCCCTCTCTCTTCAAGAATTCTGCGATCTCTCCTTTTCCTGATGCAATAGTCCCTGTTAAACCGATAATCATCTCTTCAAGCCCCATCTTTTCGCTTCTGGAGAGAGGATGATAAAGTATAAAAAGACATAGTACACATGTGTTTTATTATCTATTGTTATTTTCAAAATGAAACGTTCAAGCCGTAGATGGAAGAAAAAGAAGCAGATGCGCTGGAAGTGGCAGCGCAAGCGCATGAAGCGCGCTAAGCGAAGAAGGAAGCAAAGAAGGACTGCCGCGAAGTAATTCTGAAAATTCAGCAAAGATATTTAAGATTTCTTTCTCTGATATCTAAATGGAAAATGCACCGAATTTCCGCGTTGCTGTAAAAGCATTCATTGTCAATCCAAATGATGAGCTGCTCATCATCAAAAGGAGAGAGAATGATGTGCACAAGCCGGGAGTATGGGACATTCCCGGCGGAAGGCTGGAACTCGGGGAGAATCCTTTTGAAGGCCTGAAGCGAGAGGCGAAGGAGGAAACAGGGCTCGACATAGAGATTATGAATCCCTTGCGCGTGCACCACTTCACAAGAGATGATGGGCAGAACATTACAATGCTCTGCTTCTTGTGCAGGCCTTATTCTAGTGAGGTAAAATTAAGTGGAGAGCATACAGAATATTCCTGGATCCCGATGGAACAGGCAGAAACAAAACTGCATCACGCTTTCCATGAAGAGGTAAAAATTTACAAAGAATACTTTTCCAAACATTTTTAACCAATTGGTACATTAAAGGAGAGATAAAAAAAATGAAACTCAACGCCTCTGAAATCGGTGCATGGAAATGGTGCCCCCGCGACCTTTACTACAGGAAAGTCGAGGGAAGAGAGATGCCTCCTTCGCAGAATCTGGTCAAGGGAACTGTGTTGCATAGCATATACAGGGAATTCTTCGACCGCAAGCTCTTTTCAGATCATATTTATTACAAATGGTATCTTGAGAAAGGAATAGACAGGGCGATGGAGAGAGAGAACGGGCGCATCAATAAGCTAGGGATGAATCGTGAGAAACTGAGAGAATTCCTGCTCTCATCGACACAGAAACTCTATGAGGCACATAAGAATGGCGCTATCGAAGTGCCATCGGCGACAGAGCAAAGAATCGAGAATGATGATTTCATCGCAAGGGCTGACGCACTCTTCGAATCGAATGGAGAGACTATTGTCGGAGATGTCAAGATAAAGCTGCGAAGCCTTGATGGAGTGAAGTTGCAGCTCGGCGTTGCTGCCCTCATCCTTGAATCTCAGGGCAAGAAAGTGACAAAGGGTTATGCGATCGATGCAGAAAATTGGAAGCAATTTCCTGTTGAGCTTGATGAAGAAGTGAAGAAAGAGGTCATGGACATCCGTGGCAAGATTCTGCACATGATTGAGGCAAAGGAGAAGCCCGCATGCACCTGCGGAAGGTGTGAACTCATCGAGATGCAGTTCGTGCCTGATGAGAGTGGTTCAAACGGCTAAAAGAGAAGGTAACTGGAGAACAAAAGTAGATTTAAAAACTTAAAATCTCCTCTTTCTTTATGGTCAATGCGCTTTCATATACACTGGTAAGTGTTCTGATTGTCAGCTTGCTATCTCTTATCGGCGCCATTACATTGTTCTTCGGCAGGCAAAAGGTTGAAAAATTCCTCATCTATCTTGTCGGCTTTTCTGCTGGTGCCTTGCTGGGAGATGCGTTCTTGCACCTGATTCCAGAATCTGTGGAAAGCGCTGGAGGATTTGTTCCAGCCATCTCGCTCTATATCTTAGTAGGAATATTCTTTGCATTCGTTGTGGAAAAGATACTTCATTGGGGCCATACGCACCACTTTCATCACATCAGGGATAAGAAAGAGGAACTAAAGAAAAAGAAAGAGAAGGCGGTGGGTGTTAGGAAAGAAAAGAGCACTCTCGGATACATGAATCTGTTCGGAGATGCCATGCACAATTTTGTCGACGGAATCGTGATAGGTGCATCGTACTTGGTCAGCATCCCTTTAGGATTTGCCACAACTCTCGCTGTCGTCTTCCACGAAATTCCCCAAGAGCTTGGCGACTTCGGAGTGCTTTTGCATTCTGGTTTTAATCGAAAGAAAGCGCTGCTCTTCAATTTCTTCTCTGCGGCGCTTGCAATTGCCGGAGGCATTCTCGCGGTGTGGCTTTCTTCGAGGATTGATGGTCTTCTGTTGTTCCTGATCCCATTCACTGCAGGAAATTTCATCTACATTGCTTCAAGCAACTTGATTCCTGAGCTTCAGAAAGAGCCACGCCTCGGGAGATCTTTGGCACAGCTCGTTTCCATGCTCGCGGGTATTGTTGTGATGATTGCGCTTCTCGCGCTTGGATAGGGGATGGGAAAGCTAAGGGAAAGATAGGCCCGGATTCTAAGAAAAATTAATAAGGCTTGGAATTAAGCTATAGTAATGGTAAATGATTCTCAATATGAAGAAATCGGTGCGGAGTTCATAGATGGGCAGAGAAAATACTTTAGCACGAAAACAGATCATGCAAGAGAGTTCATAAGATCGAGATTGCCAGATCTAAGTGGGAAAGCCGTCCTAGATGTGGGGTGTGGACATGGATCCGATATTCTAACTTATGAAAAACTTGGTGCAAGAGAAGTTTATGGCATTGATATCTCTTCCTTCATGATAGAAGAAGCAAAAAAGGTCGTTAAGTCTCCCGATAATCTCTTTGTTGGGAGTATGGACTCGATTCCACTCGGGGATAGGTCTATTGATGTTATTGTCGGGCGATTTTCTCTGCATTATCTCTCCGAGCTCGATAAGGCATATGAGGAATTTGCCCGCATATTGAATGATGATGGGAGTTTGATAGCAGTGGCGCATCATCCACTCAAGAGTTTCGTGCAGACGGGCTCAAGAGATTACACAAACAAAGACAATGTTGAAATGCAACTTTATGACAATAAAGTAACAATTAGATTTCCGCACCACACACTAAAGGAGTTCTTCTCTGATGCTTTCTTCGGCTTATTTTATCTGGACTACCTAGATGAAGAGAGCTCTATAGATCCTGAATATCCGAACGAGCAGAATCTGCCAGGATACCTTGCATTCAAGGCGATCAAAAGATGAAAATCCAAATCAAAGTCTCTCCGGGCGCAAAGAAAGAGGAAGTTCTCGCCGGAGAAGATGGGCAACTCCTTGTGCGTGTGAAAGCGTCTGCAGAAAAAGGCAAGGCAAATGCAGCTGTTGAAAAGCTGCTTGGGAAGTACCTTGGCAAAGGGGTGAGAATCACTTCTGGATTCTCTTCGAGAAAGAAGATTGTTGAGACATACTAGATCCTGGATTTACTGAAGAGCTTGAGGAACCACACTTCCGTTTCTTTTTCTTAGCTCTACATGCCTTATCTTATTTGTGTTTACAAGTATTGGTCTTTGTATAGTCTCTCCAGTCGCTCGATAGATCCTGCTTTCTAGATCCTTGTTCTGTGGATCGAGGATGGCGATGAAATTCCTATGGCCTAGAATATCTCTTACTTGATGCAAGTATTCCCTATCCTTGTACTCATCGCTAAGATATATCTGGCCTTCGATAGGCTTATCGAGCCTGTGCAATGAGACTCCAATATCGATCTTATATGCGCTAGCCAGGAATTTTCTTGCTTTTTCCTCATCCTTAAAATCATCAAGTGGATAAACAATATCTATATCCTTAGCAGGAAGCAGGCCATCTCTCCTACCTTCGCGCATGGTCAATTGCGTCTGTTCATACTTCATCCTATCTGTATCCAGATAAAGCCATTCTGCATCCTCAACTATCAGGAATCTTCTTCTTTCCCTCTCTTCATTATCGATTATTCTTCCACTCGCGCCTTTAGTTGGTTTTTCGTTAAGGTAATCCTGAAGCCTTGCAATTTTTGGAATATCAATCCTTCCCTTGGCCATGTGCTCCAATCTGTCGTAGAATATAACAAATCCTTCTCCGCCATTCTGGTAAGGTCTTGGGATGCTCTCTCTAGGCTTTTGATATCCCATAGTTTGGGTTCCAGTCTGTGCTTCTGTTTGGTCCATGTTTGTAATAGGTAAGAAANNCCGTGCGTTTTCTTTGTGCTCCATTTGATTACTGGAGCTGTTTATAAATCTTTCCCTTTTTTCTTGCTTTTGGAAAATATAGAGAGTGCTAAAAGAATCAGTTCTTAGTTTCATTCCCATGGATAAAAAAATGGCCGGGAATTGGTTCCTGCTGCGATTTGTCGGTGCGACTTTTTCTCTCTTCTCCTCTCTCTTCAATTATACAATTGACAAATGCGATAAGGGTCAATCCGGCTAGATGGGAGTTGATATCACCAGTCACATCCTTTATTTTGGAAATCGCCTCTCGTGAGTCAAAGGCTGAAAGAATTTCCTTAGTCTGGGCCATAACCAGATTGTAATTGCCATAACGTCCGTTAACCTCAAGGACATCCGAACCTGTTACGCCGAATCCGATTAGAGTATCTATAGTAGGTTCACTAGGAATAAGCCCGTTCTCTAGCCTCACCAAAACTTCCCAGCTTTCAAATCCGGGGTAAGAGATGGCCTTTCCATAACTTTTCAGTGCATCTGCTTCTGGATGTTTCTTCAGGCCTTCCTTAACAGTTTCCAGAGCAAAGTCCGGACAGATCCCGCTCTTTAGCTGAAGATATTCCATCCCAGATATGCTAGTCTCTACAGCACAATGCTTGTAAAGGTGCTCAATTGTTTCCTTTTCCCAGGATTTTATGGATGCCAGCATCTCATTTGGAGCCATAGAAAGAGCTTGTTCGAGATGCGTCGCGCCTGATCCCGGACCATTTCGCGATGCTCTTTGCACGGCTTCAACAATATAACCGACAACCTCGTCATCTGTTGGAATGTAGTGCCTTCCGAACAATAGTATTTGCGTAGAGGCACGGCTTGGCTCATATCCAAGCTTATCTTTTTCCATACTAACGCGTCTTGCATATACCTGATTATCAACAAGCGCTTCAAAATCTGGAAGTTCAATTCTCTCTGCCATTTTCCCTTAGCTCAAGTGTTTCATTTTCAGGTTATTTAAATCTTTCTAAGAATAATGACCTTTTAGTGGTACACTTTTTCTAGGTCCTATGGACTTAGAGATTTTGGTTGGGCGGGAATAATCTTGAACTTTATTGAAGATACTTGAGGGCAAATCCTCTCATCGAAAGATTTATAAATAGCGCTTGACGGCATAAAGCAGCTTCAAAAAAAATCCGGCTTTCTGGGCTTTTTTTGGGCGCTGAAATAGAAAATGTCATTAACAAAATACGTAGTAAGATACAGAAGCGGGTTTGGATACGGCAGAAACGTGGAGATAGAGATGGGTGATGGGACTACAATGACTCTTGCTAGATCATACATAGACCAAGGGAGCTTAATTGAAGATGTCGCAAGACAGGCGATGAATGAGCGCAAGAACGGCGGAATGAAAGTGTACAATCACACCCTACAACCAGTCACTAGTAGACTTCTTTCACAATTAGAGCAAACCTGCCAGGAAGCTTTGGCGGTACCAATAGCAACAGATTAGATACAAAAGCATGCTAGGGGAAGTTCTGCCTTTTTCTAGAATGATTTGATAGATAATTTATGATTTCTTCTTTTATATCCCAAAAGTTTTATAAAGTGCCTCAGATGCATAAATCGGCGAGACAAAAAACTAAGATGATTCAAGAATATGCAAGTTACGAAGGGAAAGATAATTCTAAAGAGAGTTATGGAAAACCGAAATATGGCTCGTATAGCTCGGTAAAAGGAGCTCAGAATCCTAGACAAGATGTGGAGAATTCCCTGGATGAGATACTTCAAAAATGCAGAGAGGCTGTGAAGGAGCTTGATGAGAGGATGGCTGCGGCTGTTTAGGCACCTACACTTACATTAGATGCAAGTTCTCTTTGCTTAGCTAAATTCTCAAGAACAGAATCGACAAATCTTTCCATCTCCGGGTCTTCTCCGCGTTTTTTGATTATATCTGATGCTAAGTCTCTACCAATACAGAAGACAAAGTGCTGATATTTATTTCCAAGTGAGCTGTGCCGGCATTCTATAATCCCCCTCATATCGTGGGCGACATAAAACATTGTATGGAGGGTGGGAGAATATGGGCCCGCTAAGTCTGTGGTTAAGTGTAATTTTTGGGCAAATTCTTCCGAGATTTTTCCATCGGCAATAGCAGATTTCATAGCCCTCTCAAGTGGCCTATCTGTATTGTACACACCATAGGCAGGAATCCTGAAATCATCTTCTACTTTCAACCGCATATAACCAAAGAAGGTGGAGGAGAAATTGAAATCATCTGCCGATATCATGCTATGATTATGTGGAAAAAGTTTATATTTCCTTCCTCAAGGCGCGCTCCCTAAAATCAGGGTTTTTCCTAGCGGATCTATCTTATTATGGCTAATGATCCTTAGGGCGCTGATTCTTGCACAAGTAATTTATATTTTTCCCTACTGATGCAGATATGAGCACACATGGGACTATAGCGATAAGGAAGAAGGAAGAGGTATTTGTCTTCCATCCGACTCATGACGGATTTGAAGTCGGAGCCTTTATGCTGAATAATAAGAATCCATCCTCAATTGATGATTTGATTCTCGACGCGGTCAGATTCTGCTCACGATTTGATGGCGGATATGAGGATAGAACAAGCGTAAACCTTTATGTAGAAAAATTTGATCCGGGTGAAGATTATTCCAAAATGACAGAATACAGTGTCTTTTATGATGGAAGTTCCTGGAAAGCTAACTTTGATGAGCAGAAATATAGAGCGCAACGGGGCCATAAGATTAAAGGGTAGGGCTACCAAAAAGGTGGAAGAATTAATCCTTAAACCAATTCAGCCATCTTTGCTTCTCAACCCTGTACATGAATGTGTAAACCATCTTTGAAAGGACCTCTATTCTTTTGATAAACTCTTCGTGCTCTTCTTCACTCATATAATTTAGATCTTTGGAAAGGTGCATCAAAACTTCGAGCTCGAGGAGAGAACCATAGGAGTAACTCAAAAAGTTGAGGAAGGCGTTCTTGCTGAATCTTGAGCATCCCTCTGCTATGTTCAGCGGAATTGATATGGCAGCTCGTCTTATCTGCGAGATCAAGCTATTGTTCTCTTTCGGGAAACCTTCTGTCAGCCTGTATAGGTCGACCGCTAATTGATACCCTTCCTTCCATATCTCAAGATTCCGGAAGTTGTTGGCCATGAATATAGATCTTTTTCTTGATTAAGATGGTATGCTGTAGGGGGGAAGACAGCAACTAATTTTGTTCGAATAATGGAAAACTACGAAGTGGTAACAAAAGAAAGATTTATAAAAAACCTTATCCATGGGCTAGAATGGGTGATCAACTTACAAAACAACGGGCCGAAGAAATATTGGGTGGTCTAAGTAGGATAGAGTACAACGGAAAACCAGTTCTTAAGCCGTATATAGATTCCTTACTTTCCCAAATAGGGGAGGATCTTCCAGAAATTTCTGCAAAGTTTGATGACTTTTCTCAAGGTAAGATAAAAGATGCGGCTCCCTATTCTTCCCTTGGTGTAGAAGACCAACAAAGATGGGCCTTTTTTGGAGACTATCAAGGAAAATTGCCAGCATTTCAGAGAGTTATCGAGGCGTACACCGAGGGTAAATACACTGGAGAAGGGGTTTCCGCAGAGCTTGGAGAGGTAAGGCTTATACGAGTTTAAGTCGTATAGAAAATGGGATTAATTCAAAGATTCAAAGATAGAAGAAGGGTTAAAGACCTTGTTAGTGAATACGAAAGGGTATTCGGCACTAGCAAATCCTTTATTGGCGAAGTTATCTCTGGTGATAAAGGGAATTTGAGTTCAAACCAAAAAGGGTATATGCACCTTAGAAGCTCTTACTCCACATATACTTTTAGGGATGATGGAATCGGGTTTTCCTCGCAGTCCTTAGAATATGGACGCAGGAAAGAGGCGGCAACTTTGAAGAATATTGAATCTTATCTTGAATGGTTTGTTAAGAATGAAGGTGACTTCGATGATACTGTTCTAGATGCTACAGATTTTCTTGCCTTGTGTGCATTATTTGATGAAGTTGATAAGAAATTCGCACTTTCATGTTTCTTCCATCCATTTCCGGTAGAAGAAATGGAAAAAGGCGTTATGAATAGAACCTTGCCAGAAGTAGTTAACACACTATCCTACCAATCTGATGGAAAATTGGACCCATTTGAGCTTGAGGAAAGGATCCAGAAAAGGTATGCTGAACACCGGAATTTGAATAAAGCTTACAGGGCCACACATGTGGTTGAGGCATAACCCAAAGGGCATTTTTTCCACAAGGTTTATAAAGAATTTTTTTCTTATCACTAATAGCTTTTTTATTTAAAATGAATGCCTTTTCTGCATGCAACTGGCACGATGTAGGTTAGTTGGCTATAGCGATGCAGAGATACTTCTTGATATGACGTTTCAGCGAAAACTGAAACTGATTCTAAAGGTAAATCTAAAGCTATAAAACTCGTAAATGCTCAAAAAGCGATGCTTTTTGGCATGCCGGAAATTAAAAATTTCCGTGCAATTCTTATTAAGTTTATGCAGATAAGGAAGAGAAATAATTATTCTTGCGACCCAATACCAAGTACAAGTTTCATCTAGAACTTTTTGATTGGGCTTTCGTCAGGTTTTCTTGATGAAAGTTCTTTTCTAAAAAGGTCAAATCTAGTTGATCCTGCTAGAGGCTGCTGCTCTTCCGCTACGGATAAGCCATGCAAGTTTCTCGCGAGAGAGCAAACTGCTCAGTAACACGTAGCTAACCTGACCTTAAGCGGAGGATAACCTCGGGAAACTGAGGGTAATACTTCATAGATTTAGAATACTGGAATGTTTCTAAATTGAAACGCAAGGCTTAAGGATGGGGCTGCGGCTG
>DUFK01000045.1 GCA_013331945.1 Nanobdellota archaeon | reverse complement strand
TGGTATTCAAGGAACAAAGGGAAGCTTCATCCATTAAGCCTGGCTGCATATTTTCATTCTGCATTTGAACGGATACACCCATTTGTTGATGGGAATGGGAGGGTTGGAAGGATTATAATGAATTTCATTCTCCATAAAAATAAGTTTCCGATGATAAATATCCCAAATTCTAAAAAAGATGTTTACTACAAAACTCTCCAGGAAGCGCAAATTAATGGAAATTTGGAGCCGTTCGTTAAGTTTTTGATTAGTGTATTAAAAGAGGGAAAAATAAGATTCTAGTACGTCTACGAAACGTATGTTAACCTTGTTAGTGTAGACGTAGAGGAATTCATAGTGCCTCTTACTTTTCCCCACATCTACGTGCCATTTCTTTTCCCCATTCTCTTCTCTCGCGCGTCCATTGCCTTGCGCACGCGCGCGATGGCAATCTTCATCGCTGCATCCCTTGGCGAAATCCCCGCGCTCTTTGCCCCTGCCAAGATGAGCTGCGTATTGCGCACAATTTTTCCCTCGACAAGCTCGAACATATGCTTTGGATTATGCCCTTTGTATTCTGCATAAGAGCTTATGACTCCTCCTGCATTTGCCACGAAATCAGGAACTACGAGAATCTTGCGCGCTGTCATGGCTTTCTCCACTTCTTCGGTCGCAGGGATGTTGCTTCCCTCAACAATCATCTTTGCCTTGATGCGCTGCACATCTTCCTTTAGGATAAGATTTGGCATAGCTGCAGTGATTAAGATATCTGCTGGAATATCAAGAATCTTTTTGCTGTCTGGAAGAACTTGACTTCCCCCACCGCCGTAAGCAGTGACAGTGCCCTTCTGCTCCTTCACTCCCATAAGTTTTTCATAATCAATCCCATCTTTATTGTAAAGAACTCCCCTGCTGTCAGAGACTGCAATGAATTTCGCTTCCTTGCTCAAGTATTTTGCAAGAAAAGTTCCAACGTTGCCAAAGCCTTCCACCGCAAATGTTGCTTTCTTCATATCAAGGCCTGCAAAAGCGGCGGCGACTTTTGTCGCATGATACACTCCAAATCCAGTGCTGCCGAACTCATGGGGAATTCCGCACTTCTCTCCTTTCTCATGCTTCATGAATTTCATGCAGTAATTTGCGGGCTTTCCGGTAGATGCATGCCAATTCCCGTTAGCTTCTGCAAAGGTCTTCATCTCCTGCTCCCCTGTATTCATATCCGGGCCTGCAACATATCTAGAGGGGCAAATAGGACGCAGTGCTCTGGCAAACGCGGCCATGACTTTCTGCTTTTGCTCTGCAGAAACTTTCCTATCATCCAAAATGATGCCTGCCTTCGCTCCTCCAAAAGGAAGCTCTGCAATGGCATTCTTCCATGTCATCGTTCTGGCGAGCTTTGAGACTTCGCCGATGCTGACAGAGGGGGTCATCCTTATTCCTCCTTTTCCAAGACCGAGAGCTGTGTTATCCAGAACAAGAAATCCCCTCATGCCGACTTTTGCATCGTGCACTGCGTAAATCAACTCAGGACCGAATTCATCATATTTCACTTGAAATTCATCTGGCATTCTTCTCTTTTTCCCTTTTTTTCTGAACATAAGAGGTTAAGACGATTACTCTGCCTTCTGTGTGCTTTCTTCTTTTTCTTCCAAAGAATCTGAAGTCTCTTGCTCTTGTGATTGTGTAGAGATATGTGCTTTCACGGAAGCGCTCGCAGAGATTGCGGCGGCAATCTCTGACTCGAAATCTGGATCGAAATCAGTTATCTTCGCCTTGAATGGCAAGCCTCTTGCCTTGGCATATCCTTTGGCGATCAGATAGAATATTATTGCAATGCTACTCTTGGTCTTGTTGTTTGCAGGGATTACAAGATCGAGATTGTTAGTTACATTATTCGTATCGCAGATGCTCAAGACAGGAATACCTATGCGCTGCGCGTCAAAAATCGCATTCTTGTCTATCCAGGGGTCTACTGTTATGAGCACCTTGGGCTCGAAGAATGTCGGAAGGGTCGGATTTGTAATTGTGCCTGCAGGATATCTCCTTATGAAGACTCTTGCTCCGGTCACTTCTCCAAATTTTTCAAGTGGTTTCCATCCTGCTTCTCTCTTGCAGAAAGCGAGAATATCTTTAGGTTCGAACTGTGCTAAGAAATTAGCGGCAGCCTGGATCTTATGATCTGTCTTCTCAACATCGATTATCGCCAATCCGTCAGCTCTTCGCTTGTAGACATACTGCTCCATGTAACCAGTTATGACTTTAGTCCCGACAATGACAGAAGCAGCCTTGTATTCTTCGGCAGAGATGAGGAGCTTTTTCTCCTTTGTCCTTTCCTTGGTGCGTGCGCTTGCTGTCTCTTTCCTGGATTCCTTAGCAAGTTCTGTTGTGGCTTCCATTTTTTAATTCACTTGTGGGGAGTTTTTAAACTTTCGCAAAAATATCTCTTGTGAAGAATAAGTGTGACAAAGCGTGAAGAATCAAGGGATCAAGGCTTAAACTCCCATCCCCTTCTCTTCTGTTTCTGCTGTTGCTTCCTGCTCTTCCTCGTCAGCTGGTTCCAGATCAGATATATCCACCTGTTCTTTTCTATCTTTGACAACTATCTCCTGCTCTTCCTTCTTTTCCTCTTCTCTTTCCTTCAACTGGGGGAAAGGCCTCTTTACAGTTATTGGCAGGATTCCAGACCTGAATTCAAGTTCTGCGATTTTCAGCGAATCGTAGTGTAGGGCTTCAAGCTCATCTTTCTTTAATGCGAGCAAGATTGGCGCGTTCATGCTTATCTGGAGAGCTCTTGACCCGATTATTCGAGAAGTCTCATACTTAGTGAAATGCTGATCTACTAATTGTTTCGTTTCTTTCGCGGCGCGCATTTTGCTCATGGTTTCTCGAGCTTACTGAAGCTAGTTCTAGATTTTCTTTTCTAGATTTTTAAATCCTTCTTAATCTCCTTAGTCCTCTCGAAAGCGATCCCTACAACCTTGCCTATCTCTTCCAGGGTGAAAGTTGCTGGTCCGCCCTTCTGCATCGCATGGATATTATCTGGGAGAGTAATGGCCACTGAAAGCCTTGCATCTGCCGCCTTCTCCTCTTCTATTGAAGGGTCGAGAACAAGCTCTTTGCCTATCTTGTAGACTGTTGTGGAGATTGGGAGATCTTTCCTGAGTGGAAGCTTTTTGCTCGTGAGCTCTCCATAAACGACTTTCTTCTCTTCGATCTTTGGAATGACTGCATTGCGCAGAGCAAGTATTGCTGCGAGCGCACTTGCATCAAGCAGGTTTCCGTCATCATTTATGCTGTAGATATCGATGAATACGCACCAGACTTTCTCGCCCTTTTCTACGCATAGCTGCTTGAAATCAATGACTTCGCTCTCTCTGATTCCGCGGTCTACGATTCTTGCCATCTCAATCGCTTTGATGTCTGGTGGTCCTGGCTCGAAATCTGGGGAGCTTAATGGTGTAAGTTCCACAGAGACCATCATAGTTCCTTCATCTGGAGAATCAGTGTAAGGCGTCTGCAGATCCAGCTTCACACCGACAACAACTTCTGTCGCGCCGATTCTGACGCGGGCAGAACCCTCTGCCTTTTTAGATACAACATCCTCAACTTCTATCTTTCTGCCTTTGAGCAAACCCCTCTCGTCAAGTCTCTTGCCCCTCTCGATAGCGCTGATTATCCTATTCTTGTTCGGGTAAAGTGCATGATCCATTTTTATTTTGTTTTTATTTTATTGATTTTTATTATGATTTATTTTTATGGAGGTCACTTCCACTCCTTGAATGCTTCTTTCAAGGTGCGTTTCTGCACCTCATAAATTTTATTGCATGATTCTTGAGCCATCTCTAGTGCTTCGGAAAGTTCTTTGCTTGAGATCTTTCCATCAAGCTGGAGCAAGCTTACTTTTCCAAGACGAGGCAGGAATGCGACTGGAATGTCTGTTGCAGATTTCTCTCCATTTTTCTCTTTGAAGTCTTCCTCTTCCTTTATCAGGTCAACACAAAGCTTTCCTCCGATCTTTCCGACACTTACGCTGGATACAAGATCTATCATCGGCAATCCTGCATGCGCTAGCGCTAGCGAAGCTGCATTTATTCCAGCAGTCCTTGTTCCTGCATTAGCTTGGAGAATCAATATGTAAACTTCGATGACACAATTTGGGAAATTATCCAGTTTCACTGCTGGCTCGAGGGCTTTTTCTGTAACGTGTGAGATCTCCTGACCCCTTCTTCCTGGTCCTGGCCTTTTCCTTTCGCTGACAGAGAAGCTCATCATGTCGTAATTGCATCTTATCCTTCCCTTTACAGGATTCTGTAGATGCTGAGGAAACAAGGTACGCGGGCCATAAACAGCTGCTATCGCCTTGGTATCACCAAATGCGAAATACGCAGAGCCATCAGCCTTCTCAATAACGCCGACCTTGGCTTCTATCTTTCTCGTTTCGTCAAATTTTCTTCCGTCAAATCTTTTTGTGTACGGCATTTTTCTTGTGTCTTTACTTTTGTTTATTTTGATCTGAATTTTGATCTGATTTACCTATTCTCTACCTCTAGCTTTGGCTAAAAAATCACTTATCCTTTCAGTAAGGTCTGGAATATGTGAGAAAGCCTCGACTTTCTTTATCGCATCACGGGCGAGAAGTTCGGACTCGATGTCCTTTCCTTTCACCCATATAAATCCATTCTGGCCTACGACAATATTGCAATTTGCTACATCCTTTATAAGATTAACCATGCTTCCTGCCTTTCCGATGATTCGTGGCACTTTGTATGGATTTACCTTCACTATCAATCCTTCGTCCAATTTTCGCAGGCCAGGGCCTTTCATACTGAAATCCACGCTTCGCGGCTTTACTGCATGCACCCTTGTGACAAGAAGGTCTCCAACACCATAGTAGCGTGTAAGGTCTGCATTTTTTTCTATGTATTCGCGAGAACCTTCTGCTAATGTGAGAAGACCGGAGATACGGACACCAAGGCTTATCACCCAGCCTACAGGAGTGATGTCTGTAACTTCGCCTATGACTATATCATCTCTTTTTGGAAGATAAGCGCCTGTTATCGGAATCACTTTTACAAGCCGGCCATAATGATCGAGAAGGCCGAATTTTACGGAAATGATGTTCTGCCCCTCACGCATGGTTCCATCTCCGGGTAAAAAGTCAAGGCCTTGGGCAACAACCTGGCCAGGCACGACGATTTCACGCTGCTCGTGCTTTCTTTCTTCTCCCGGCCCCGCGCTCCCTTCTCCGCGCCCTGAGCCCTGAGCTCCCTGCCCTGTGCCCTCAAAAGAATCATTGCCCGCACGTGTTATCTGATCTTGAGCGTCAGAATCCTCGAAGGAGTCATTATTGGAATTAAAAGAGTGTTCACTCTGTCCTTGCCCTCCATGCCCTTCTTCCTTGAATTCCCTGAATTCGCGGAATTCTCTCCGATCTGGGCCGCCGGACCCTGTCCGTGCGCTTCCTTTTCTTCTGTCCATGTTCATTCGCCTATTTGACTTTGATTTACTGGTTTATGTTACTTTATTACTACTCTTTCACTTTTGCCCTTTTATTTCTTTTGTTTCTGCGCTTCCGTGCGTCAAGGAGTTTATTTTGTTATAAAACTCCATTTGCAGCCCTGCGGGCAACTCGCAGATCGCTATGAGCGAGCCATCTGACTGCCATTCTTCCTTAGTCATGTACTCCTTTAAGGCAGAATACGCCTTCCCGGTATGCTCTGCTGGAATCCTTACAGCGAGTTTCTTGAACTCAATTCTTATAGGAAGGACTTTCTGAAGCTCCTTGATTATGTCCTGGATCTGATCGTCCACGCTCTTGAACTCATCGATCTTAACGCTGGCCTCATCTATTGCATTCTCTATCCTCAATGGAGGGTGAGGCAAGTTCGTCTGCGGATCAATGCAGTTCCTACTCAAGAAGGCCACTATCTGCTTCACCTTCGCATCCCTGAGTTTTTGCCTGTACTCAGCAGTAAGCTGCACCGTGCCTTTCTTGATTATCTGTTCTGCAACTTGGTACACATCTGTTGTCTTGAACTCAGATTTCATGTCAGCTTCGCTGGCATGCATTCCTTTCTTGACATCTGTGAAGACCTTGTCGAAAGCGAGCACATTCCTGATCTCAACCGGCTTGCCTTGCTTGAAATCTATCGCTTTATCAAGATCCACAAGGATTTCAAATTCCTTATTTCCGTGTTTTAGTTTAGCAATTACTTCTGCCATGGTTGCAGAAAAAAGTTTTGTTTAGGTTAATTATGATTTGTTATGATTTATTGTAATTTGTGACAATCCGTGACTTTATCATTTAGAGTATTTTTTCAAGGACTCAAGATTAACGCGGGTGAGTTGTCTTTCCTTTGTCTTGATATATGCGGCCTCGATCCTTCTTATGTCGAATTGCTTCTTGAGAACCTTCTTGAGTATGTCTACACAGAGCTTGATTCCGTCCTCTACATTCAGATCGTCCTTGTAACTCTTCTCCAGCTCTTCCCTTATTTCAAGATCTCCTTCGCCTATGGCTGTTGCCTTGTAAGATGAGTAATTTCCTGCGACATCTGTGACAAATAATTTCCTGTCGCCGTTTGGATTTATTCCAGTGATGATGATAAAGACGCCGAATGGCCTTGCCCCGCCGAATTGGGTAGTCATCTGCTTTATGTCTGCAATCTCCTTGACGATGCTTTCGATATCTACAGCCTCATCGTAGGTGACTTGGTGCTGTTGTGCCTGCAACTGTGCCCTGTCGATAAGGACGCGGGCATCTGAAAGCATTCCGCTTCCTGTTGCTGCGATGTGAGAATCAATCTCGAAGATTTTTACATTTTCTGGAAGAGCGAGCCTGTCAAAGTTTCTCTTATTTGCGACTAGGATAACACCATCAGAACACATCATGCCGATGGATGCAAAACCTTTCTTGACCATCTTCTCGGCATATTCTACTTGCAGAAGTCTGCCATCGGGGGAGAACATGCTCGCGACGCGGTCATAACCCATTATCTGGTGTTGTAAAGGCATTTCCATTTTCTTTTTGTTCCTTTGTTTTATCCCCTTTTAGTTTCTTGGTGCCTTCTTTGGTGCAGTGCTCGGAATGTTCTGCATTCCGGTACGCCAGAATCCCTCGGATTCTGAGCGCTTTCTTCTCAAGAAAGGTGCGAAGGTGCTTTCTCTCCCTTAAATGGAGAAAAACGTATATAAAAAGGTTTTCTTTTTTCTTTCTCTCTTCCATTCCAAGAGAGCTGGGGATTAAAAGCTTTTCTGTTTTCACACGAAATACGGGGGAGGGAAGAGTATAGCCTAAAAAATCGCAATAGTTGAAATAAATTTTTGTATCGTCATGGCGAGTTAAATATTACTCCTAAATTTCCAGCATTGAGTATTTTTCCGTCAATCTCCATCATAGTATGAACCCAGTATAAAGGACCACCTAAATTAGACAAATACGGAATGGAGCCTGAAACAACTTCCCACTTTTTCGAATTTGGGTTTAATTTATAAATGGTTCCGCCCCAGCATTCTGAAAGAGTTCCGAGATAAATTGAACCATCAGCGCCTTCTAAAAGCCTGCCCCCTTGAAGGGCATCTGGCACTTCGCCCATCCTTATCCATGTATTACCATTATCTTTAGACTTATAAGAAACTATTGGATAGCCCCATAAATACTTAAATGATTGAGTGTAATGGACGTTCTCTGAAGTTACGGAGTAAATAGTGCCATCTTTTGCTTTTAAAAGCGGATGCTCTGTTCCTGTCCAGAACGTGCTTAGACTCTTTGTCAATACGTTGTTTGAAAACTTATACACATCACCAAAATAATCTGAAACAACTAGGCTTCCATCATCTGCTTCCACCATTGAATAGACGGGGATTGCAAACAACTTAGTCCACGTATTGCCTCCATCAATACTTTTGTATGTATTGAAAGGGGCAGTACCAACAAATTCTACATTAATTACCAAAGAGTCATCTTTAAGTATCATGAGATATCTTATTGCATACGGATTTAGATCCCTATAATATTCATCGTAAGTTGGTATAGGTATTTGATTCCAAGAATTTCCACCATCTGTACTTTTCCATAACGCCGCGCGACCTCCAGCATATAAATTACCTTTACTATCTTCAGCTATTCCCGAAACATATGTATAAAATGTTTGTTCCCGTGCAGTAGTTGGCAATCTAACTGATGTCCACGTTCTACCCTTGTCAGAGGATTTGTAAACATAAGGCACAGAAGTCTGATAAGAATCAACATATTCATATTTGGTGACAAGCGCAAACAGGACGCCGCTACTTGACTGCATCAACTTGTAAACTTGCTCGTTTTTTGTTGCTTTTAGGAAAGATTCGGGGTCAGACTGATACGCTATGTTAATGTCATCCAAATTTAGCTCAAGCGAACTGTATATCTGATGATAAGGCACTGGCCTTTGGCATGTTCCAGATGACTTTGTGGCAGGCATAGCGGGAATTGCCGGGGTAGCAGGAATTCTCTCGTTTGGAAAAGTTTGAGCAGGCTGAGCAGGAGTTGCAGGAGAAGCTACGCTACCGGAAGTAGAAACATCAGAGGGATTTTGTACTCCAAATGAAAACAGAAAAAAAACTGCTAGAACTACAAAGATGCCTAGTCCAAGAATCCCATAGAAACGATTAGGTTTACCTTTTCCTTCCTTCAATTCTCTTTTTGCAATCTTACCCTCTTCTTCTCTATTTTACTAAGAAAGTTTACCTTAAAATCTTTTCGATTGGTGTTCTGCAGCAATCTAATTTCATCTCCAGAACATCCTAATCACATTTCCTGTCTGTTCTGGTTGGACTTCTTCTTGAGTTGCCTTTACAGGGGTTTTTACCGACATGGAAGCTGTGTGCTCCTCAATAGTATATCCATCATAATCACTCAAGCTAAAGTCTTTTTTCTCTAATTTTTTGAAAGTTAATTCGCCGGTCCCTTGGAAGATTACGAGTTTCAATAAATGATATGGCTTTGCAGTTGAAACATATAGCTCAGCAACATTCTTTATTTCTTCTCCTTCCTTGCCCGAAAAGATTATTTTATGGACTAAAAATCCATTTTCTACTTGTGTACCAGTTAGACTAAGGGTGATCTGATTGGTTGGAGAAGACTGTTGAGTGACTGTTATGGCCTTATCCTTAAACAGTTTATCTAAGTCCAAACCAACCAGCTCTTCGGATTCTCCAATTAAGATCAGCCAGAACGGCAATAAAGAGGTTCCAGCTTCGCCAATCCTGGATATATCCTTGATATTCCTGTATTCAACATTTGAGGAAGTGATCTTACCTACAGCAAGAGGATATGTTGCTGTAATTTTCAAACTATCTTTATCAATTTTAAAGCGAAGTATTGATGCCATCTGTCCGCCCCTTTTTATTCCAGCTATCCCTGCAAGTGTATCTGAAGAATCTTCTGTAATATAGAGGGAAATCTCTTGTTGGTTTGAATAGGCATTTGAAGAGTAATCATATTTGTATCCTTTCTTGAGCTTGAATATCGGGACATCTAAATCAAGATTTTTTGTTGATAGAGCGCCTCCGGGTGGAGTTATCGAGATGGTTATTTTCTCTTCAACTCCGCAATCTGAAAGTTTTTGCTCGCTCTCTCCTTTTGGCAGGTTAAGGTATCTTGTACAAAGAACGTTTCCTTCGCTTATAACCTCAATCCGAGTATTTTTCACTTCCAAGTTTGAATCAAGAGTTAGAACTAGATCACCAAAGTCATACCCTGCATCTTTTATCTTTACAGAAGGCTCTGGCAGATCAAGCTTGAATCCCTTAACAGAAACGAATTTCTCTGGAATTCCGACAGAGACCTTTATTTCTTTCTCGACGTCGCAACCTGAAAGCTCAAATTGGTTTGAGCCAGCAGAGAGATCTTTATAGCTAGAGCATAAAATTTCGCCGTTTTCGCTCAGGATGTCTATTTTAGAATTTTTCTCATCCTGGCTTGCATGGAGAGAGATAAGTAAATTTCCTGATTGAAATTTGACATCTTTTATCTCGACTTTTTCATCTGAAGTGTGGGAGCAGCCGCTGATTAAAATAGAAAGAACCACAATCCCAAACAGACCAAAAAATATCTTCATTTTCATCTTTCTTTTCTAGTTATTACGTTGCTAGCACAACTTTCCATTCACCGTTTATCTTTCCAACAACAATCTCTTCATTTTCACTACCGACTCCCTCAAAAGTTGCGGTATACGAAACCACCTTCAGTTCTTCAAAGCCAGCATCTTTCACTGCCTGCGGTAGGGATGCCCCGTTAAGATCGTGATCTGCGACCTCTTTAATCTCATAAGCAGCCATCTTGGCGGTCTTTGCATTCGTCTGCATCTGCTGCTTAGTTGCTTCTGAAAGAGGTTTGCCTCTCATATCAACTATTCCACTGAAAGCATTATCATAGTCTTCTTTTACAAGATTATCCAGCACAAATTTAAAACTGCTTTCCGCAGAATTGAAGGGAGAAGAGTTATGCGAGCAGCCGCTGACAATAAGTGTTACAATAAGCAAAGATACAAGAATTACTGGAATGGATATCTTATTTTTCATGCCTCTTTCTCTTTAAATCTTAAGAACCCGTACTTTAAAACTCTTTTGGGATTCTCGTTTTTGTATGGCAGGAATTGTGCTTTATTGTTTATTTTCTATTTCTTTTCACAACCTTTGAGATCAGCTTTTTTATCTCTTGGGGAGTATGCCCCGCAAGCTCGTAATTTATAGTCCAAGGCTCCTGCGTGACATCACGGCCGAACCATTCTGGAGGAGAAAAGTTTTTTGCCTCGGCGTGAGTCTTGAACTCTACCTCGACGAATGCAATCCCTTCGAGTGCTCCGTGAAAGAGGTCAAGCTCTGCAGTCTTTTCATCTTGAAGCGGGATGTAGTATCTTGTCTTTGAGATGGTGCGCATGCATCTTGGCCATAACGTTTCAAATTCTCCTTTAGAAAGAGATTCTGTCTCTTCAGTGCTTGTGGAAAAATCAGTTGATTTTACTTTTTTCTTAAGAGTTTTTTCAAAGCGGGAATTATTGTAACTCCGGATACGCTCCCCTTTCGGTCCGAGATAGCCCTGCTTTATTTCATCTTTTCGGAAGCCAGAAAGATTTTTTGGAACTGAGCGCACCAGATAGGTGTACTCTATCTCGAGTTGTTTTGTCATCTTATTTTATTTCAGGAACTTTTCTCTTAGAGCGCGCAAAGTTCCGCTCACTCCTAGCACTGTGCAAGAGGCCTTTTTCCCGCCGATCTCTGAGATGAGGGAGAGCGCAGCTCTTGTCTTAAGGACCTTTTTTCTGTTGATGCTCAAGATTCCGCGCATGACGAAGAGGCCATACTTCTTTCCTCCCTTCTCCTTCAGGGGTTTAAGCTCGATGATCTGCATGCCTGCAGTTCCAGCCTCAGCACTTCCGAGGAAGTCCTTTACAGCGCTCTGGAGAGCATTCCTTGCCTGATCCTGAGAAAGCGATGCTTCTGAAAGTAGCTCTAAGGCAAGATAATGCCTCTTTTCTCTTAAAGAAGAGCTTAGCATTTTATTTATACGAATTTTTCATTTAAATGAACCCTTTGGTTCGCTCTTAATTAGTTACTAAAATTTTCTTTTAAAATCTATCGTAAGCCTTTTATATTTCCGCTGCGAAAGAAAGAGGCGAAAGAAAAATTAGAGAGAAAAATCGAAAGGGAGCAGCAAAATGGCAAGAAGGAAAAGACAGGATAAGCAGGCAGAATAGTAAGAAGTAAGTTTTAGATCATGAGGGTTGGCCAGAGCTAAGGTTTTTCTTTTGATGTGATGGCTTTGGCCGTCTTCTTTCTTCTCTGATTCTTTTAAATGGCACGTCGGGGCAGGTAATGATTCTCTCTCCTTCCTATCTCAGAAATCAAGTTTTCTTTCCTCTGTCCATACTTTTGGTTAAATTCTTCCATATCTATCTCTGTATAGTTATCGGTTGTTATCCCTAGATTCCTAGTGGTAAAATTGACCTCTAAAGAGATTAACTCTGAAACTAGTTCTCCCAAATCCATACTTCTTAGCGGTTTTTCTTCTGGCATAATAATTTTAGACTAAGAAAAGTATTTAACTCTTTTTCGAAGCCTATTCAACAATCCTTATCCCATCCGATACATAAGAGGGATGCTTCTTCTCCTGGTTCCGCATAAGAATTCTTCCTGCCTCATGCAGAGCATCCTGCGCTTCTTTCGGTGTCATTCCTAGAGCCTGCGCAAAGGCCTGCAGATCATGCGCAGAGCGCATCTCCAGCACGCTCGAGGCAAAGGTCGCAATCAGCATCTTTACCTTGTACTTTCTGCACAACCTGATGTTCTGCATGATCCTCCCAATCAAGATTTCTCGCTCCTGCTCTTGAGCCTTGAGGATTTCTGAAAAATCAATGCCAATCGAGATTTTATTTTTTGCCGCAATTTTGCAGGTCACGCTGTCAAGGCCTGCATTTCTCACCTTCATGAAATCTTTTCCTGCGGCGAAGTGCGGAGAAAGAAGGACATCAGGACAGGCCTCAAGGATTTCCCTGTTTCTTTCAGGACTTCCGAGAACTGCGATGAGGCAGAATTTGTGCCGGGTGCGCTGAATATCTTTTCTTATGCCCTTGCTCTTTGTGCCATCTATGAAGAAGCAATCTGCTTTTTCCACCACATCATCTGTCACCAAGAGTGCTTCCTTGAAACCATTTGCTTGCGCAAATTCTTGCATTTCTTTACTTTTTTCTATTACTAGATCTTGCATTTTTGAATATATCTATTACACATACTCTAAAAATTCTCTCCTAGATACGCCAGAATCTCTTATGATAGAATTCAATGTTCCCCTATCCAGTTCTTTATGCAATGGCACTGTCAAGAATATGCTATCATTTGTCAAAGTCACGTGGCTTCCCTTTTGCCGTAGAACTTTAAAATTAAAGTTATTACAAAGTATCTTTATCACTTCATAACCGGAGATTCTTGGCAATTTTTGTGACATGATCTAAGCAGGAATATTTAATTTTACCCTGCCCTTCTGTACTAAGTAATCGATCACGGATTCAAAATGAAGTTCAATAGCTTCTTTAAGATTTTTTCTTGCCTCAGACATAGTCTTCCCTTGGGTAGTCACTCTTAACTCCGGGCATCTTGCCACATAGTACTTCTCTCCTTTTGAAATTTTAGTTGTAAGTTCCATAAGGCTAATACTTTCTTTAGGAATTTAAATCTTTTGTTCTGAGATAGAATCACTCATCCTATAACACTTCCGACAAATTTCCTTCCATCAAGATACGAAGAAATATTCTTAATCTCTTTTCCATCAAGGATTGCGACCCGGATCTTGTTTTTTGTGATTATTTTGGTGGCATAACTATCTAGGATGAAGTGCTGACCTGGCTTTTCCTTTACTTTACCCATGAGCTTCCAAAAATCCCCGTAAGAAATTCTTGGAACGAGTTTCGCATTCCTGAACTTTCTAGGATCTTTGTCGTAGAGGCCAGAGACATTTGTCAGGTTTATGAATTCTTTCTCGTGCAGGAGCGCTGTCAGGAAAGCCGTAGTGCCATCACTTGTTGTTCCGATATGCGCGTCCTCAAGGCCTCCGCCTGTAACAACTATCCTGTGCTTTTTCATGGCTTTGAGAAATTCTCCTGTCGTTGTCGGGATGTGAGAGTTTGCCAGCTGTCCGAGGAAGAGCGCAACCAGGAGTGCATTAAGACGCGTGCACTCTATCCCAACGCTGCATCTCTCGTACTCGCTAGCGCCTTCTTTTTCCAGTGCTGAAATGTATTCCCTCGCAGTTCTGCCTCCTCCGCAGACGATCACAACTTGTTCTCTTCTTGAAAGGCCTAAAATCAGAGACTTTAACTTTTTTAGGAGAGAATAGTCTACCTTTCCTGGAACAATCGCACTTCCCCCTAATGAGAAAATTCTTGTTGGCATTTTTTGGCTCTGAATAATTTTAAAAACAGAGCTATTTATACTTTTTTAGAGGATAGATGGGAAGAGGATGAAAAAGAGCACAAGTCCAAAAGCGAAAAGGAAGAGCAAAGAGAAGGGAGGAGATTACCTCCGCGAACTTACTTTCGGAGTCGAGGACGGCCTTGTTTCAACATTAGGTTTTGTTGTAGGGATGACGACTGCCGCTGTTTCCGGCAGGATCATAATCATCGGGGGGATTGCAGAGGCTGTTGCTGCTGGAATCTCCATGGCGGCTGGAACCTACTTGAGCGTAAAATCACAAGCAGAATTCTTCTCATACTTGGAAAACAAGATAAAGAGGAGCGGGAACAGGGAGGCAGAGAAAAAGGTGATCCATAGCAATATAGAGAATCCTGGAAAGGCCTCGCTGATAATGTTCCTATCCTTCATGATCATGGCGGCCATACCCCTGCTACCTTACTTCTTCTTTGAAGCCGGCAAGGCACTCAAAATCAGCATCCTCGCGACAATGCTCGCCCTTTTCATCTTCGGCGCTGAAAAGACAAGGATAACTAAAAGGAGCTGGTTCAAGAGTGGGGTTGAGATGACCGCGATAGGAGCAATCGCTGCGCTCGCAGGATATCTTGTTGGAGTGATTGCGAATATCTATTTTTGAGTTTAAGCTTTTAAGAAAAGCTTATGCAAAAAGTAAAGCGAAGTAAAATGTTATCAAAAAAGAAAAGGAAGTTAAGAGAAAGGGGAATTTTCCTTCCTGCCAAGTATGTGCAGCCATCTACAGGGGGGAAGTGTCCTTACTGCAAGAAATATGTGGAGGGATTGGAGGCGCATACGAAGGCAAAACACAGGGGAGAGAAATTTATTCGGAAGCGAATTATATGAGGTGGTGATTTTTCATCTCCTTTCCATTACTTCTTCCTCAGGATGTATCTTCCTGTACGCCTGTCTAAGCCTTTCGTTCAATAACTTAGAATCGTTCCATATCTTTTTCTTTGCATAGGATGGCAGAGAATCGAATCTTTCCCTCAATTCCCGATACAGAGCCAATGCCTCAACAACCTTCTCGCTCCTTAGGAGAGCATAGGCCTCGGCAATCATCTGTGAAACATCCTTGACCTTTCTGGCAGCGATGATTATGAATATCAGCCGGCCTGCCAAGAATAGAGAGAACACAGAGGCAAGGATGATGAGAAGAATCGGCCATGGCAATCCCGGCGCAGAAGGGGCTATCTCAAAGGTATCTGCATCAACAGAAATTCCACCAGCATATGATATTTTAGCTACTAGAACGTATTTTCCCGGGGCGATATCTTGCGGAAGAACGAATAATTTCTTTATGTAAATGGTATTGTTCACAGAGACAGAGCCAGCGTCCCTTAAGACGATATTTCCGAGGATATCCCTAATCTCCGTCTCTAAATCAACTCCTGTGTTTCCAGTTCCAGAGACTCTGGCAAGATTTATCTCTGCAACAAGCATCTCTCCCGAATGCAATTTTCTGTACTTGTCCTGGATGGTCAGGAAGATGCTGAATAGTATGTCTCTCGAGTTTATTGAGAGTATGACCGGCAGGGATTTAGTAGTAGTGCCGGATTTCAGGGAAATACTACGGATATAAACATCCGGAGGCAAATTTTCCCTTGCAAAGAATTCTAAGCTGATTTGCTTTTCTTTTTTGCCGCCTATGATAATATTCTCTTTTGTTTCTGCTCCGCTCGGAAACTTACTAGAGGGAGATAGAAGCTCAGCTACTTCCCTAAAGTCAATCGTCACAGTTATCGCTTCATCAAGATTATTCTTGATTGTGAACGATTCTGTTATGGATTCCCCCTGCTTCAGCCCTAGCTTGAGTACATCTGGCACAAGAGAGAATGGATCTTTTGTTATCCTTCTTGTTCCTCCTCCTCCCCCACCTCCACCGCCCCCGCTTTCAGTAGTTGTTGTTACATTTGTCCCATTTACAGTCACAGTAACATTATTGCTGCTTGCGTTCGCATTTTGCCCGTCATAGGCATAGAAGAGGATGATTTCGCTTCCCGTATTTGAAGAAGAAAAGCTGACGAGATGGTGGATATTTCCACCAGACGGGCTTATAGTTGTTGTGATGCTTGAATTGCCGAAGGACTTGTAAGAGAGTGTGCTGCTCTCGGCGTCTGAGAAATAATCATCGAGGTCAAAGGCATTGGAAATAGTGGAGCCCGCATCGAAAGATTGGTTGGGGATCGGAGTTGAGTGGTTAAAAGTTGGTGGAGAATTTATAGTAACGCCCGTCGCAACGAATCCCATGAGCTTTGGTGTCAGAAAGAGAAGAGCGAATAAGGAAAGGGCAAGTAATACAAAAAACACTGCTCCGAGCAAGTGCTTTCTCTCGGTTTGAGTACGCATCCTCTTTTTTTTCTAGATGCTCGGGAGAGGGGAAAGCATTATTTAAGACTTTTGATGAAGAGTTTCTGCGCGGGGCGGGGAGCGAGGGGCGGGGAGCGAGGGGCGCAAAACATTAACACCGTTAAAAATGAAACATCCCAAGCCCCGAAGCCAAAAGCCTTATAAACCCAAACAACCAACTTTTTAGTAATCAAAAAGAGGAGCATGAGAAAGGAATCATTATTATTTTTAGCGCTAATCTTGGCGTCGACGCTAATCGTATTTCCGGTTATCTATGGAGATACTCTTGATACGATCCTAACTATAGGAAATACCCCCCCATATATCCTTAGGGCAAATATGAACATTTTTATCAATACTGGTGATTCTGCCATAACCCTAACAGAGAACTCTCAGGTCATAGTCAAGTGCAATGCATCCCTGATTACAGATGCAAATGGATGGCAGGACATCAACAAGCTAAATGGGACTATATATCACGTAAGCTCAAATCATCAGGCTGCGGATGATAATAATACTCACTATACAAATCAAACATGCTCTCTTGAAACAGGGAGCGGAACGCAAAGAGGGGGAGAGTGCATCTTCAGAGTGCAGTACTATGCAAACAACCAGACATGGAGCTGCAACCTGACCGCATGGGATGCTGGAGTTACCGGAAGCTCTGCGAACTTGACGAATGCTACATATGCCAACTTCACCGTAAATGACCTGACAGCACTGAATGTTCCCGCAGATATAAATTTTGGCACGATAAATGTGGGAGATACTTCATTAATTAACAAGACAAATGTGACAAATACAGGGAACACCATTCTTGACATTAGCATTTACGGATATGGAAATGGCATAAATGCCTCTGATAATGCCATGAACTGCACCCTTGGCACGAACAAGAATATTTCCCTATACTATCTAAGATATAACGTAACAGCCGGAAGGCATAGAGACTGCAATTCGAACGATTTCAGCTGGACTGCGAATTACTGGAACCTTACAAATTATACCAATGCAAAGAACTGGACGCAATTCACACTTCCGCCAAGAACTGGTGATGCAGATGGAGGGGTTGCTGCAAATTACACTTGTTGGATCCTAAGAGTTCCATCAACAACCGACGGCTTGGGCGCGGCAGATATAGGGGGAGTGTGCAGGGGGGTCATAGCCATTTCAGCATTTGTGAACGAGTAGTAAGTAGCCTTAGTTTTATTCCTGATTTAGATTTATCCGGTTCTTATGTTGCCTGCACCAGCATGCATCGATTCTTTCTCATACATTTCAACGCACTTCTAACGCACCTCAATCTCCCGACTTCAATCTCCTAGTAAAAATATTTTAATACTAAAATATTTTAGTTTTATCACCTTTCAAATATTTTAATACTAAAATGTATAAATACAAAGATTTATAAATACAAAGATTTGAAAGATATTTAAGTATTTTATTAGGCGTGTAAAGGGCACGGGCCCCGCTAAGAGGAAAGCCAGCAAAAACAAGAGTAAAAGTGAGCAAGAAAGATGGGCAAGATTGCAGAAGACAAGAAAGTGAACATCCCTCTTAGCGAGGATGCCCATACCAAAGCCAAACTTATTTCTACTATCAAAAAAACAAAACTCAAGGATTATCTGCAGAAGATTGTGGAAGATGGGATAAAGAAAGACGAGGAAGTCCTTAGGAGGATGAGATGAGAACAAGATGGCGGGGCGCGGGGCAGAGGACTCGGAGCATGGAGCCGAGAGCTCAGGGCACGGGGCTCGGAGCAATAAAGGTAGTGATAATCCTCGCGGCATTTCTTGCGCTTGCAATCCTCTCTGCGAATCAGCAAGTTGTTCAGGTTCTTGCAGAGAACGATACGACAGTGCCGGCGACAAGCAGTTCATTCACATCACAGGATTGGCAGTCCTCTAACATCAACATAGAACTGGCGTGCCAGGATAATGTCGCCTGTATAATTACATATTATTGCATAGACACAGACAACACCTGCATTCCAGCGACATCATACGGCGGTGCAATCTTGCATTCGACAGAAGGCACATCATATATCAGATTCTATTCGATGGATGCTGCAGCTAATGCAGAACAGGTGAAAAGCCAGGTGCTGAAGTTGGACAAGACAAAGCCTTCTATCATCATATCTGCACCAACGAATGGGCAGAATATTGAAAGCAGTCCTTTCATCGTAAATGGAAGTTCCGCCGATGCGCTCTCTGGTATGAAAAAAGTTGGGATGAGCATAAGCGGGCCGAGCACCAAGAGCGGAGACGCAGTCGGAACAGAAAGCTGGCAGTATCAGTGGAGCGGATTTGCAGATGGCACTTATATCATAGCGGCGAAAGCGATAGATAATGCGGGGAACAGTGAATCTGTCAATGTGACTGTAATAGTAAATGCGCCGCCATCAGCAAGAGTAACTTCGCTCGGAAATCCACCGCTTGTAAAGACCGGAAGAGTTGAAGTCATCCTGCAGACTTCAGAGAATGTTCAGTTCTATCCTTCGCTAAGCTATTCATTTGCCGGCGGAAACCAGATACAAGTTCCGCTCCAAGGCACAGGGAACTCGTGGAATGGATTCATGATTATCTCATCCGGGGACCATGACAAGATCGGGACCTTCGCGTTCTCAGCAACAGATATGAGCGGCAGGAGCGGAAATGTCATAACAGAAGGAAACTTTTTTGTGGTGGATGCGATAAAGCCGCCAAAAGTCTCAAATGTCAGAGCAGTAGCGGATGATGACAGAGCAGAAGTAACATGGTTTTATGACGGAGAGCAGTTAAAGCAGTATAACCTGTACAGAGCTGAAAAAAGTGGAGTTGATTATATAGACTACTACAAGACCTTGCAGGCAGATTCTACTTCAACGATCGACGAGCTTGACGGACACAAGTATTATTACAAAGTTGCTGCAGTGGACCTAGCAGGCAATGTTGGAGAACTCAGCCAGGAAGTTGTTGCAGGAACTGGAACAGGCACGCAATCAGGCAGCTCAGAAACAGAACAAACAAACGAAACGAGCAATCAAGAGCAAAACCAGCTTTCAGAAGAGGCACTAAGAAAGATAGATTCTACTATAAATTACATCAATACCCAAGATTCAAGAATAGATGCAGCCAAGGCAGATTTGAAAAAAGAGCCGGGAGCAGAAGAGCTTGGACTGATTACACAGCTGAATAACGCAAAGTCAAAGTTCGACCGCTTTAAAGGAGAGCTTGAAGCAGATCGCAAAGGAGGAGTAGGAGAAAATGCGATAGATGCTGACATAAATAGGATTGAGGCAGAAGTTGAGGCAACGATCAACACCCTACCAAAGGAGATTTCACTTGAATCAGAGTCTACATTCATACAAGAGCCATTAGAAACAGAATACGAAAAGGCAGCTGCGCTACTGAAGCCAGAGCTAGATTCCAAGGAAAGGAAGAGATACATAATACTGAACAAAAATCTGCAGAAAGAAGTTGAAGTGAGAGCGAATGTTGTTGTTTACAGAGTTACGCTGTTCGAGGGAGAAAAGTTCATAACGCGAATAAAGAAAGAGGTTCTCTCGCCTTTACAGGCAGATTCTCCAAACGCCTCAATAGTAGAGATCGTTCCCAAAACAATCGCCTCATCTGCGAGCCAGATAAGATTCATCACGACCGGATACAGCGTGCTTGAGCAGGATCCTGTCATCAAGTTCAATGCTGAAGCGGCAGAGATAAAATATTACGTTGAAAAGAAAGTCACAGAGTACGAGGCCAAGAAAACAAAGACGATATTGTTCGCAGACGGAAAAGAGAGTGCAGGCAGCGGGGGCAGTATCCTGACTGGATTCGTAACATCTGGGAAGGCAGCCATAAGCTCTGCCCTAGACAGCAAGCTGATATTAGGCCTTGTTCTGCTTTCAGTGCTTCTCACATTCTATGTGCTTTATGTCAGGAATAATGAGAGTATCAGTTTCAGCAGTGGTGCAGGCAATGCAGGCAATGCAGGCCAAAATAGGAGAGGATACAGCAGAGGAGGAGACAGCGGATTCGGAGGCGGAGGAAGTGGGGGAGGATATGAAAAGAGATTTGAGAGAAGATTCGGATCTGTCCAGCAAATCCCCCAGGGACATGCAAGAGCATTAGAGCAAAGATATCAGAACTACATTCGGCAAGGGGGGAATGAAAGGGCTAGGTCTAATTTCGCTAGAATTCCAAGCCCATATTCTTATGATATCAGCAGTCACCATAGCGAGAGAGCAGTCCCTGTCCCTGAAAAGAGGTTCAGAGAATATGCAGTGCCCCTTTCTATTTCGCAGAGAAGAGAGCTCAACAGTATAGCCATGATGCCTAAGACAGAAGAGGCAAGGCATTTCCAAGAACTTGGAGAGAGGGCAAATTCCTACATAGATGGGGGCAGGGGGCAGTTAGCTGCAAAAAGCTATTCCCTGCTTCTGGAGATGTACAAGCTCCTTGGACCAGAGAGCAAGAAAACAGCGCATGGAGAACTTCTTCATATCTACAATAAGATCAATCTATACAACAAGATAAAAGAGATTGCAGCGGCAGAGAGGGCGAATCCGTCGATGAACCTGCGAAACTTGCTTGAGCACATTGCTGAGATCTACACAGTTGTAGCGGCGCGGGAGAGGGAGGATACAAGATTGCTGAAATTTGCAAGNNCCCCGCGCTCTATCTGCTCCCTATCTTCTTCTCGTGCGCAGTCTGAAGATTATGAATATGAGCAGGGCAACGACTAGCGTGTAAACAATTATCACAGGATAATTTATCTTTGTGCCAAGTACATTCACTATTCCGGTATTCTCAAATGTCTGCTTGTTCCCATAATACACCCTCCCCTTGATGATGTATCTTCCTGGCTCTTTTGGAGTGAAGAAAGTTGTAAGATTCATTTCCGAGCCAGGCTGAACGAGCAGCTCTTCACTTTCCAGAAGCTCAACAATCCTTCCACTGGATTCTACATTCCCCTTGAACCTTGCTTTGACAGCGCTCTCCCCTATATTCTGGAATACTGCAATCACCGGTGTTATCTCTCCGACTTCTGCCTTGATATTGGTGATGATTGTCTTCAGCACCCCATCCAGGCTCAACGAGCCAGCCTCCCTTACATCGAATGAGAGGAGCCTGTTCTCTCCGCATGGAGTTACAGTTACGCTTGCCCAGTATTGAGAGATTTTCAGGTCACTAGATTGAATTCCAACAGAGATAGAATCTTTTGTCGTTGGAAGTATCTCTTTTCCAGAATCAACATTGTAGGTCTTCAGAATCTTATCCTGCTTTTGATTCCAGAGCGTGACATCTACGCTTGGCCTGACACGCACGTTGCCTTCATTCTGAATATTGGCAGAGAAGATTATCGGCTGGCTTTCTTCTGTATCTTTCAGCTGCAGGCTCGTGGCCCTGCATTTCAGGTACTGCTGGTCTGTGATTGTGGCTGTTACCACAGCGTCAATCCCAACCTGCACAGAGCTTCCTATCTGGCCCTCTGGAGTTCCAAGAGAGGATGTTGAGAATCGGATATGGCCCGCATATCTTCCATTCGCCGCATCTGTCGGAGGGAGCAGGAGGAACTTGATGCGCGCGGGAGAATCCCTCTTGACCTTGAAGCTTGTGCCGTCTGGAAATGAAAACCATTCCTTGATATCTCCTCTCGGTTCCACGCTAACGCCAATATACTCATCAGAATTTACGCTGACTGTGATATATCCTTCAGCATATCCGCCACGCAAAAGATTCTCGAAATGCTGGGAAGAGGGAGAGGCGCCGACGCCGACCTGGGCCTGTGCAGGCGGAAGAGAGCTGGAAGTAATCAGCAATGCGAGTGAGAACAAAATAAGTGCTGTAATTGTTTTATTAACAGTGTTAATTCTCATTTTCCCCTCTTGTTTTGCCTATTTTTGCCTTTTGATATCCTTTCATTTTTAATGAAGGAAAGATATAAAAATGTTCGCAAGAAACGCTCGCCGTTTCTGCGCGCCGGCTCTGTCCGTGTCCGTGCGTTCAATTCTGCGCGCCTAATTCAGAAGGCATGGAACCCCAGTAGAACCGCATGCGGTGAAGCTCACAACACCCTTACAGATCCCTCCGACATCAATCTTGTCCGCATCAATGGAAGGAACTTTGAGTATCCAGCATGTGTAGTTGCGCATCAGCGTGCCTTCTGCAGTCTGCTTCCCTACTTTGAACTGGCCCCATCCTTTTTGATTAGTCAAATTCGTGAGATTCCAGTAATTAGAGCTCCAGCTAAGGGTGCTGCATGCAGGACCGTCTGTGACATTATATTTCAGGAAGTAAAGAGAAATGTTCGCATTCGTGCCCGCAGTGCAGTTGAAGGCATTAGGTGAGGTGGTGAGATTATTTGCAAATCCGTAGACATTTATGCTTAGGGGAATATTTCCTAGATTCGTGACATTTGTCTTGTTCACAAGAGAAGTATCTCCGGGATACAGGGTGCCGAAGTTTATCGTAGATGGAAGACCCACTGCAAGAAGCTGGTTGATTGTCGTGTAATTGATGTATTTTGAGCCATTGATAGACTGGTTGTCCCTTATCGTGATGTTGCATGTCCATGTTGAGCTGTTTGTGAAATAAGGAAGAGAGAACCCGCACTCTACTCCCCTTGTATCATCTGCGCCCGTGAGAAGAGAGCATGAAGCGTTGGTGTAATGCACATTCTTGTCATCAGCAGCAAGGGCGGAGGAGGAAGCATTGTAATAAAGATAGCCTGTGGCGTTCTTTATATCGAGATAGCCATCTGAATCCTTTGCAGATGCATTGCAGAACACAGTAAGATTGCTTCCGGCAAGCAAGTCTATTTCATTTGCCGGAGTGTAAGTCGTGTCATCCACGATTATCGCGCTGGAATTTGGAGGGGATTTGAG
>DUFK01000012.1 GCA_013331945.1 Nanobdellota archaeon | reverse complement strand
ACTAAAGATAAATTGCCTCTTTATGGCCTGCTCCTTGAATCAAAGAAGGGAAGCAAGAAAGCGCTCTTCATAGAGCTCCACGGCACCGCAAGCAACTTCTACGAAAATGAATTCATGTGGCCCCTTGCACAGGAACTCGGAAAGCAAGGAATTTCCACGCTTGTTGTGAATACGCGGGGAGCAGATTCTTTGCAGGCATATCCTTTCAGAGGAAATGCACTCGAGAAATTTGAAGACTGCGTTCTAGATATAGATGCATGGGTAGAATTTGTTCTGAAGAAGGGATACAAGAAGATAATCCTCTCGGGCCATAGTCTTGGAACACAAAAAGTTATTTACTACATGGAAAAGGGAAAGTATGCAAGAAAAGTTGCATCGGTCATTTTATTGGCATTCGCTGATTCCTATGCCTATCACAATTACTTTGTTGAGAAGACAGCGAAGAAGGAAATAATCCTTCGGGAAGCCAAAAAGTTAGTGAATGAAGGCAAGGGAGATACTATGCTTCGCTCGGTCTGGCTTGCGCATAGAGATAGATTCCCGAAGAGCGCCGCCTCTTACCTAAGTTTCTTTGGCGAAGGCTCGGAACTTTCCAAGGCTCTTCCTTTGAGAAATAAAGGAAAGCTCTCGATGTACAGCAAAATAAAGGTTCCTATCCTCGCAGTAATCGGTGATCGGGAGGAATACACCGCGATTTCGATTAAAGAATCTCTCTTTCTACTGAAAAAAGAGAACAAGCTTGCCGAAGCGCATCAGATAAAGAATTGCGACCATGATTTTACTGGGAAAGAGAGAGAACTAGCAAAAATAATCGTTGGATTTCTAAAAAGAAAGCTGTAATCTACCTTCATGGGCACTTCTGCAACTATCTATAAGTGGCTAAAAAAACCAAAAGATTTATAAATACCCCCCCTATATAAAGGCATGCTAATTTTTAGCATCTTTTTGGGAGATGGACACAAATCTTTCTGAAGAGCGGATCAAGCACTACGCCGAATTGCTCGATCTTCCGCAAGAGACCGCGGAAATGCTGAAAAGTGGCGAGATTAGCTTCCAGCGCATTTCTGATTTGAAAAGAGAGATTGGTATTCCAGCTTTAATCGAGAGGATATCTCCAATCGATAAACTTCTATGGAACTGGGATTATAATGGTGAAGACAGAAATGAAGTAGCCGTTGAGTTCAATTATATCCTCTCCCCAGAAAAATTAGATAGTGACGGATTGCTTGTACAGCATGACGGAAAAGATATCGGTTACTGCTTGCTCTTCTACGTCCCTAACGTCCAGAGAAACAATGCTCCAAATATCTTCCACAAGATCGAGGAAAACATAAACTGGCCAGCACTAACAGGATTTCTTAACCAGATTACCGACCACGATATCTCTGAGAAAAGAGCATGGTATGTTCATGACTATGGGATCTCCGATAAAGAGCTTAGGGGTAAAGGGATGGGCAGACTCCTCATGAGACACACCCTTGATGAGGTTGTACCTGAAAAAGATGTAGCAATCGGGTTTATTGACTCTGGAAACATCGGATCTATTTTATCTGGAACAAGAGCAGGAAGAGTCATCGCGAAAGAAGTTCCTTCTCCTTACAAGGGCTTGCCATATCATGTCGGGCAGGAAAACACCTTCGTCAGTTTCACATTCAATGGAATCAAGCCAACTTATACTGGGAATGAGGTCTTGTATGGAAGTAAAGATGAGATCCCTCAAAAGCTCAGGGAAGTAGTCGGAGTCGGCTCTACAGAGTCTCTCGAAGCCTTAACGAATGGAAAAATCTCTATGGTCGGCTACAATCCTGCATCAAAGAGGCTCGAAGAAGTGAGATTCCGCTAGTTTTATCTTAGAAACCTTTATTTACTCCCGATTTTCTAAAGACCTCTAAAGAAAAAATCTTAAAAGAGGAGTAAAATGCGAGGAAAAAGAGGTAACACCTTCATCATAGTGATGCTAATACTTATCCTGTTGCTGCTCCTAGTCATATTTTTGACTATCATCTACATCTCGCCTTCTTTTGGTGGCGGAGAAGGCCTTGTCAAAAAGACAAGAGACGGAGTTGAGGATACTGCAACGAAAATAGAAGAGAAATTCGGTACCTTCAAAGGTGAGCGTATCGAAGAGCTAAAACCAGAACAGCTCCCCATTGGAGCAGATTCTGGTCGTGTACTCTATAACATCGAGAATGAAACTCTCACTCTGATGAACCATGAAAGGACGAGGAGGAATTTTGGAGCTCTGCGACTTGATGAAAGGATTGCGAATGTCGCCTTCACTCATTCAAGGGAGATGAATCTTAATGATTACATCAACCACACAAATCTCGCCAGCAAAGGTCCAGGAGACAGGATTTCAGACCAGGAGATATTTGCCCTATGCTCTTCTGAGAATATATACTTTATCGAAAGCAGAGAGCCTCGTGAAAATCTTGCGGAAAGGGCCGTACAAGGCTGGCTTGATTCTCCTGGTCATCGTAAGAACTTACTCGATCCCAACATAACTACAGCCGGCATTGGAATTTACTGCCAGGACAGAAAGTGTTATGTGACTGCAAATCATATCTGCACAAAGACAGCACTCCAAGAAGAGCTACAGGATAGGTATGTGTATTTCTTTTCACTTTACCCTGAAGAAATCAATTTCAATACTAAAGTAATGGCGAATTTTGATCTCTCGCTTACTACCAGAGCAGATCTTTACATAGTCCCGGACAAAGAGCAATACCTGAATTATGTTGACAGGCAAGAGTACTTGTTCTCAAAACAATATCTCGATGTTGAAGGTATACGAGACACAGTAGTCGTAGAGAAAGGCTATGGCTTGATGGTCATTCCATCAAGTGATGGAGAGATAAGAATCCAATTAGAATACTCTTAAGCGCTGCACGATACAAAATGCACCTTCCTATCTCTTGCTTATTCGTGCTTACCCGCAAAAGCAAAACTCTCTCTGTGCTACAGCCTTTCCGACCTTGGACACATAGAGGGCATCGCTTATCTCGATAACTCTTTTCTTGCCACATCTTTGGCACATCTTTTTTAGGTCAACGACGTATGCCATTTTCCTCTTTTCACCTTTGCTTTCTACTTAAGTCCTTTATTTATAAAGTTTCCTTCCGCTTATTCGCCAACAATAACTTTTTATAACGGCTTTATTTCAGTGAGACATGGACAAAAAAGAGGGTGTTATCCTAGTGATATTGGTAGTTCTTTCCCTCTTAATCCTATCCGCGATTTTCTTCAAATTCAGTAGCGATGATGTAAAGAGCTTTCTTCAAGAAAAAGCTTCAGAGATTGTAGAGAGGAGGGAAAATGCGAGGCAGCAGGAACAGCAACAAGCACAGGGACAAGCAGGGGAGAATCAGAC
>DUFK01000026.1 GCA_013331945.1 Nanobdellota archaeon | reverse complement strand
TAAGGATGGGGCTGCGGCTGATTAGGTTGTTGGCGGGGTAACGGCCCACCAAGCCAAAGATCAGTAAGGGCCCTTAGCGGGGGTGCCCTGAGAAGGATCCTGAGACACTGATCCTAGCTCTACGGAGTGCAGCAGGCGCGAAAATTTTACACTGCTCGAAAGAGTGATAGAGGTAGCGGAAGTGCCTTCACTTACTAAGTGTCGGCTTTTGTTATATGTAAAAAGTATAAAGAATAAGGGCTGGGCAAGACTGGTGCCAGCCGCCGCGGTAATACCAGCGGCTCAAGTGGGAGCCACATTTATTGGGTCTAAAGCATTCGTAGCCGGTTCTGTAAATCCCTTGTGAAATTGTATTGCTCAACATTACAACGTGCTAGGGACACTGCAGAACTAGAGACCGGGAGAAGTAGACGGAATTGTTGGGGAAGCGGTAAAATGTTATAATCCCGACAGGACCACCAACGGCGAAGGCAGTCTACTAGAACGGGTCTGACGGTGAGGGATGAAAGCTAGGGGAGCAAACCGGATTAGATACCCGGGTAGTCCTAGCTGTAAACACTGCACACTAAACATCACTCTCTCCTCGTGAGAAAGTGGTGCTGAAGCGAAGGCGTTAAGTGTGCCACCTGGGGAGTACGGTCGCAAGACTGAAACTTAAAGGAATAGGCGGGGGAGCGCTACAAGGGGTGACGCGTGCGGTTCAATTANNTCAATTAGATTCCACACCGTGAATCTCACCAGGAGCGACAGCAGGATGAAGGTCAGTCTGAAGGGCTTACCAGACACGCTGAGAGGAGGTGCATGGCCGACGTCAGCCTGTGTCGTGAGACGATCTGTTAAATCAGGTAACAGGCGAGACCCACGTCTATAGTTGCTCACACGATGAGTGTAGCACACTATAGAGACTGCTTGCGTAAGCAAGAGGAAGGTGTGGGCTACGTTAGGTGAGTACGCCCCGAATCCCCTGGGCTACACGCGCGCGGCAATGTTACACACAATGGGATGCAATCTCGAAAGAGAAAGCTAATCTTTAAAGTGTAGCTTAGTTCAGATTGAGGCTTGTAACCCAGCCTCATGACGCTGGAATCCCTAGTAATCGGGTATTAGCAATGCCCGGTGAATAAGTCCCCGTTCCTTGCACTCACCGCCCATCAAGCCATCCGAGTTTTGTCTAGATGAAGTCCTTCTGGGAATGAATCTGAATACGACAAGGAAGGCTAAGTTGTCACAAGGTATCTGTAGGGGAACCTGCAGATGGATCACCTCCTAAATCAATAAAGAATTGGTTTACAAAAGTTAGAGAAATAAATTTGCTAGAAGATATACGAGAACAAATGCACAGTTATAGCATCAACAAAAATCAGCAAAGATTTTTAAGCAGTCATTGCGGAAAGTGTTTAGGGCTCATAGCTCAGTTGGATTAGAGCGCTGCCCTTGCATTTTTCAAGTGAAGACAAGCGCGGCAGAGGTCGCGGGTTCGAATCCCGCTGAGTCCATTGGACCTTCTTTGTGAAAGAAGCTCCACCAAGAAAGGAGAAGCTTCTGCAAAGAAAATCAAGAAGACCTCTCGGCAGGGAACAAAGATGACAATTTCTTGCATTTGCTAACTAACCTACTTTTTTGTTTTAAATATTCATTTCATACCCAGAAAAGAAAATGGAAGACAGATCAGACGGATACACTTTAGAAACCCAAACTGGCGGTTCAGGAATTCCCCCAACAGGGATTAATCATACGGCAATCGCAGCTGATGATTCGAAAGGTATCTATTACATCGCCGGCAAAGAAAGTGCTGGCAAGAGAAGGATCATAACTATCGAATATGGGCTGCCGATGAGTAGCTGTGTTGTGAAGTATGATGTCAAAAGAAAATTTATAATCGAAGCAATAACAGAAGGTTTCCTTTGGAACAGGGAAACAATAGTTAACATCTATCCGACAGCAAAAGGATTTGATTCGATTGCGGGGATGAACCCCGGGGAATTCGATTCCCTTTGGAAGAGAAAGGAAGGAGACGTTGTGAACGAGCTCGAGGAGATTTTGATAGGAAATTAGATTTAGGTGGAGAAGAAAAATGGCAATAAATTATGAAAAGCATATTCAGATTACATTCAGTGAAGAAGGTCCAAAGGTTGAATTTAGTATAGATCCAAAACTCGGACATGTAACCTTTCCGGAAGGAGAGGTGTTAAGGGTGGATTACCCTAGCATTGATGAAGGCCTAAAGAAGATCGATAGTCCATCCCTTTCACAGATCCTGGATGCAAAAAATCAATCAGATTATCCAAGAGGAAGTGTTGGATATCAGCACTATGGTGAGTGCTTAAGTGAGCTTAAGAAAAAAGTTAGAGGAATACTGCATGAAAGAAAGTATTCACCAGAGATGGACCTCGGCAACGAAGTTGAGGTAGGCTGCCGCTTGAGGCAGATGGTTAGATAATCACAACTCATATTCAGAACTCAAAAATCTGAAACGCAACTCATCTGCAGCATGCATTTGGGTGAAGGTCGAGAGAAATATGAGAATCATATTTTTCATTTATGAGACATGATAGGAAGACCACAACAAGAAAAAATTTCCCAATAAGGAAATTCGGAAGAAAAACCTAGATAAGCAAGGAAATAAAAGTTTCTTGCAAGAAAGTTTCTACTAAACTGTTAGATGGACAGCTTGGCTTGAGTTGCTATGAAGGACGTAGCAAGCTGCGATAAGTCTTGGCGAGGCGCATGCAGCCTTTGAACCAAGAATTTCTGAATCCGATTAGGACTCTTCGGAGTGTATCGCAAGATAGGCCGACGCGGGGAATTGAAACATCTTAGTACCCGCAGGAAAAGAAAACAAAAGTGATTCCCCAATTAGCAGCGAGCGAAAAGGGAACAGAGCAAACTGAATCTCTTTGTGAAAGCGAAGAGAGATGTGGTGTTGCAGAAATCCGTGCGAAAGCGGCTTTTCCTCATCAGTGAGTCAAACTCTGCTGGAATGCAGGGCCATAGAGGGTGATAGCCCCGTAGATAAAACTGGAAGGAAGAGTGGATTTTCTAGAGTAGTACCTCCTGGATACGAGGTACGAACTTGCTCTACTAAGAGCAAACTCTAAATATAAACTCAAGTCCGATAGCGAATAGTACTGTAAAGGAACGCTGAAAAGCACTTTTGGTAGAGAGTTAAAAGAGCTTGAAATCTAACAGTGACACTCTCGCTACGGACTCCTGCTCGAAAGAGACAGGGTTTGTAGCATACGTTTTGAAAAACGGGCCAGGGAGTTTAGTCAAGTGGCAAGGTTAAGCGCAAGCGGAGCCGAAGCGAAAGCGAATCTCTTTGAGAGCCTCTGAAAGGGGGTAAGTCACTTGGCTATGACCCGAATCCGGGTGATCTACTCGTGGGTAAGGTGAAGCCCCTCTAACGAGGGGTGGAGGCCTGAACCAGTGTTATGTACATGTACTTGGATGACCTATGAGTAGGGGTGAAAAGCCAATCTAACCCGGTGATAGCTGGTTCCTGCCGAAATATGCCTAAGTATAGCCTCTTGTTGCTCGCGCATATAGTAAAGACACGGATGGAGAATGCAGGGCGTTACGCTACGGTTCTCTTTCCAACTCAGAAAATATGCGCTGCATTACAAGGGAGTGAGAGCGTGTGGGTAAGCTACATGTTCACAAGCTGATCAAAGCAACGCGTGGTTAAGGTCCCTAAATATAAGCTAAGTGTAACGAAAGTTGTCTGCAACCGAAGACAGCGGGGAGGTAGGCTCAGAGGCAGCCATCCTTTAAAGAAAGCGTAACAGCTCACCCTCCAAGGTTCCGGGCGCTGAAGATGGACGGGGCTAAGCTTATTACCGATACCATGCCGCATTCTGGATAAGAATGTCGGGTAGGCAGGCGTGGCGCTTGAGTTGAAGTTTTCTCATAAGAGGAGATGGATCGAGTGCTATCGAGAATCCTGGTAGCAGTAGGAACAGACTTTGCTGAAAAAGCAAAGTGCCGCAAGAGCAAGGGTTCCTTGGCAATGTCAATCAACCAAGGGTTAGTCGGTCCTAAGTCGCTGCTTAACTGCAAACGGCGAAAGGATAGAAGGTTAATATTCCTTCACTACTTGATTACATCGCAAGAAAAGCTTGCTAGATAGCCTCGGGATAGTCGGAGTGCAGCCGTCGCTGCACAAGGAGCGAGAAATCTGTGGAGCGTAATGCTGAGAATCAGATGAATCTCTTCTGTATCTGCTGAATCCTAGGGTCCGTGAAAAGCTATGCAAGTTGAAGTCAAGTAACCGTACCGAGAACCGGCACAGGTGCTCTAGCTAAGAAGGCTAAGGCATGAAAGTGTAATCTAGGTAAGGGAATTCGGCAATTTGGTGGCGTAAGTTAGCGAGAAGCCATGCCTTTCTTTGGAAAAGGAAGGTTGCAATAACAAGAGGCGCCCGACTGTTTAACAAAAACGTAGCCAAGTGCAAAGTCGAAAGGCTTAGTATACTTGGTGAGACCTGCCCAGTTGCGGTGCTTTAAAGCCCTTTTCAAGGGGCCTAAGACCCGCAAAACGGCGGGGGTAACTATGACCCTCAGCTTAAGGGGGCATTAAAATTTGGCTATATGCGGGAAACTCTCGTTAAGTCTTTGGTACTCGATTTACGAGTAAAAATCCAAAGAATAGAGACAATCCGCAGGGAAGATTTCTCAATGAGAAAAACCCTCAGAGACTGCACGCCAGACTAAACATTTTTAGAAATTTTGGATTAGAAGTTTCTTGATTAAACTTCTTTTCTAAAGAAGTTTAGATGATACAGTCCGACCCTCATGGAGACATGAGGAGTTGCGCAGAAATGTGCAATCGCCATCTGGAAGGATGGTTAGTAGTTCTCGCAAGAGGATGAAAGTAACAGACAGCTTAAGGTAAATCACAGAAAAGTTGCCTTAGTAAAATCTGGCTATATGCTGGAAAATCCGAGTATCTCAAGCTACCACAAAGCATTTTAAGGATATATCATACCTTAACTATGTGGTGAAAATGTTATGAGTGCGGACAATCAGCAGGGAAGGCTAGACAAAGATTGGATTGTTGGTTTTACAGACGGCGAAGGTTGCTTTCACGTTGCAATCAACAAAATTAGTGGAATGTCGCTTGGATACCAAGTGCTGCCGGAATTCAGAATTGTTCAGCACGAAAAAGATGAAAAAGTTCTTTTTCAATTGCAAGAATATTTTGGATTTGGTGGAGTAAGAGTCAACAGAAAGGACAAGAACGGAATTAGGAAAGAATTCAGAGTTCGAGGACTAGAGAACTTAGAGAAACTCTCTGAGTTTTTTAGAAAAAATCCTCTCAAAACTACGAAAATGGAAAACTTTGAGTTGTTTTCAAAAGTTCTTGAGTTGATGAGAAACAAAGAACATTTGACTGAAAAAGGATTGCACAGGATCGCTACAATCGCAAGTAAGATGAACAGACAGGTAAAACCAATTTTTCTAAGAAGAAAATAAGTCTAGAACCCTCAGAGACTATACGCCAGAAACTTTTGTAATCTCAAAAGTTAAGATATAGTCCGACCCTTTCAGCGATGAAAGGATGTTGCAAGAAATTGCAGCACGCCATGAAAATGGTTAGTACTTTTTCGAAAGGAAAAGGAAAGTAACAGATGTGAGCGAAATGCCTTGTCATTTGAATAGTGACCTGCATGAATGGTTTAACGAGGTGCCTACTGTCCCTACCTAGCAACTTCCGAACATTCTGCCTGGTGCAGAGGCCAGGGACACCTAATGGGAAGCAGAGACCTTGTGGAACTTTACTGTAGCTTGTAGCTGCGCTTCGGTTTTGGCTGCATAGTGTAAGTGGGAGCGTTGCACCATTGTTTTCGGATGATGGGAAGGCGTCAATGTAACACCACTCTTTCAAAACTGAAGAGCTCACTCGAAAGAGGACACCTGCTGGCGGACAGTTTGGCTGGGGCGGCACCCTTCCGAAAAGATATCGGAAGGGCCCAATGGTAAGCTCATCTTGGACAGAAACCAGGAGTAGAGCGCAGAGGCAAAAGCTTACCTGACTGGATTTTGAACAGCAAGAAATCCAGAGTTGAAAGACTGGCTCAGCGAACCTTCATGGCCTATTAGTAGGGCCTGAAGATGACAGAAAAGTTACCCCAAGGACAACAGGGTTGTCGCGCCCGATAGTTCATATTGACGGCGCGGTTTGCTACATCGCCGTCGGCTCTCCTTATCCTGGTTGTGCATAAGCAGCCAAGGGTGCGGGAGTTCACCACTTAATAAGGATCGTGAGCTGGGTTAAGAACGTCAACGCTGGCGTTGCATTCTCGTAAGGGAATGAATAATAAAATTGGCTCATATCGGTGAAGCCTTAACATATTTTAACTGTCAATGTTATGGTAATACCGAGGGAAGTCTTGGAGTGTGGATTTTGTAGTGCTTGCAATTTTCATTGCAAAATCAAATTAAGCACTTTAATGACCCCGTAGAGACTTCAAGTTTTACACTTGGGACTTCTGATTAAGTTCAGAGGTAATACGCCGATCTCCTTTTGCAAGAGAAGGATGATGGTATAGTCCATGCCTACGCAAAATCATAAGTGTAGGATTACATGCGCGAGACAGTTTGTATGATATCTGTTAGGTGTGTGGTTGCCTGAGTGAAACGATGTCGTAGTACGAGAGGAACCGGCATCGGAGGCCTCTGGTGCGCAGTTGTCCGATAGGGCAGGCTGCACAGCTACGCCTTAGTGGATAAGAGCTGAAAGCATCTAAGCTCGAAGCCGCTCGCAAAAATAGGCAACNNCTTCCTATCATGTCTCTATTTTTCGACTTTCTTTGCGAAAATTATTTAAAGCAGAACTTGGTACAAGTAATATGGACACAAAGCAGCTTGAAAGAAAATTAAACTTGAAAAGAATTGAGGTTGATAGCGAAGGCGAGATAAGGCTTGATGGAAAAATATTAGATGCCAAACCAGTCGGCAATCCTGCAAATGTTTCTTTTACCCGTTCGTTTGATCGTCAGGAAACCATGATTGAAAGACTTGTAGAGGTATTGGACGGAGAAAATAAAGAGTATTACAGAAATGAATTTAAAGAGAAATTTAATGTTCGTGGAGAAGTAATAATCCCTGATGAGGCCAATGCATATGCTCTTGGGGAGGTAGTTGAATCCTGGGCACATTCAAAAGTTTCTGAACATCTTGTCTGCGCAATGCCTATCCAATTTTATAGAATCAACAACTATTAGATAAGAAGCTTGCCCCCATATTGTGTATATTTTCTACCTTCGAAAATTTTTATTCTTACAGAAAATGCAGAATCAACAAAGAAGCAAGGACTTGTTGGAATACAGCCACTGCCTTGACCTTGATAATCCTTTGGGAAGGATGATGAAAGAATCGGCACTGGCTGATGCTTTAAGTGCGCTTGAGGAGATTGCGGATTTTCCTTCTGAGTGTATTGTTGCGGAACTTGTTTCAGGGAGGCAGGAAGTGTATAGTTTATTTGTTGTGGACAAGACTCCTTCACTGCTTAGGATGATTAATGACACGTTATGGCTCGACATACTGCTCCCGCCAGCGTACCTTAGTGCATTCTTGAGCCTGCCGAGTGCTGATGAAGAACCAGAATACTACTTCAGGCAGAAGGAAGAGCTGCTCTCAAGAATGAAAAGGAGGACTGAGAAGTATAGCGAAGTTCTTGAAAGATCTGGCTTTGAATTCAATTCTGTGACACAGGCGCTGCTTCCAGATGAAGTGCGTGAGAGAGTGTATGTTGGGATAATCTGATGCCTGCAGAATTTTCCTATACACATGGTAGTTTCAAAACTCCTCCAAAGCCTTTTTAACCTTTTCTTACCCATTGGAGAGCATAAATCTTAAGTGCTTAAAAGGAGGTAAAGAGGAAAGAATGCAAAACAAAAATCTATTAGTTCTTGGTTTGTTGGTTGTCGTTGTTATGGCTGCTGCTATCTTTGTCCAAGCTGGCGGAGGCCCAAGAAGTGCGGCTCAATGCAGAGACGGATTAGACAACGATGGTGACACTTACATTGACTACCCTGCAGATCCGGGATGCGCGAGCAAGAACGATAATAATGAGCTTGGAACTGTGCAGTGTGATAATGGGGTTAGCGATGACTTCGATGGCCTTATAGACTATCCTGATGACCCTGGATGTGCTAGTGTAACTGATAACAACGAAAAAAGCAGTATCAAATGTGATAATGGATTGGATGATGATAGTGATACCTATACAGATTACCCTGCAGACACTCTTTGCTCATCAGCAACAGACAACGATGAAGCAGATGCGAGTTGCTCTGATACAGATGGTGGATTTGTGACTGGAACGCAAGGAACAGCGTCTGGAAGCTTCAATGGAAACCCATTTAGCAACACAGATGCATGCGAGTCATCAACACTTCTGCGAGAGTACTATTGCTCAAGCAACCAGCGGGCAAATCAGCAATACAACTGTGCAGGTAATGTAACAGCTCAGTGCGTGAACGGCGCTTGCGTATAAAGCAGCGTAACACAGGATTATTTTTCTTTTTTATTTTCTATTTTCTCCAAAACCTTTATTAAATTTTCCGTCCTTATCTGAAGAGAGAAAAAGATGGTGTATAGGACAACATACAAGTTAGAAGTCGGTAAAAAAAGAGCCCTTCCGCTGAAGGGGAGGAAAGGTACAGACGAGATAAAGGATCTGAAGATAGAGGATTTCTATACGTCACTGCTAGGAGACCTTGATGAGATAGCCATAACCCCGCCGCTAAGGCAGTATGTCGGATTGCATCCTTCGCAAGTCGCATTTGATTGCGTGCTCATGATCCCGGATGGAAGTGTTATTCCAAGAAAGGATGATAAGGAGATAACTCTAGAAGTCAGGATTGGACACCAGTTAGACATCAGACATTCAGAACTTCAGAAAGTTCTTTACAGATATGGTTTTGATGACACAATGCCGGATTACTGGCTCTGATATTTCTCCAAAACATTTTTAAATTCCCGAACACTCGGGAAAGTGGTAGGCAGGTAGTCAGCTATCTTATTCTTGCTCTAACAGGCGAGGACGAGAGGAAGGTCCGCCCACCAGTAAGCCATTTGCTGTAAAGGCAAACTGCTGAAAGGCAGGGCGAAATCTGGCACAGAAACGACACAGCTCTGTGGAGCTATGAGTTCGAGTGTTAAGTGCCTGCGCATTTTGTAAACAGAGGCTTGGGATAAAACCTAGGCTCATGCATAAAGTGCAGCACTTACCAAAAGCGAACGAGCTATGAAACGCTCAGAAATGCAAAACATTTCTGGCGTGCCGGAAAACATTGTTTTCCGAGCACAGAGAATTGATGAAACGGCCATCCTGGTTGGTGCAACGCGAAAAGCGGCTCAGTGGAATGCTGACATCTTCTTTCCCTAGTTGTCCTGGGGGGACTTAGGGAGAAGAAACAGAAGGCGGCCTATTCCTGCCTACCTTTTTTTCTTTCTTTTGGGTTTTTTTGATTCTTCACTTCAACTCACCAGATTGTATAAGAAATTCTACTTCTGCCCCTATTCCCGGATAAGTTGAGAATCCTGTCCTGAAGATGTGCCTTGTGAAGTAATCCTCATCTTCTGGGATCAGTAATACCTCCTCATCAAAATTTTTTGTCACTCTTTCTAGTAGGCCCATAGCCCTTGTGGCATCGATAGGGCTATCATCCACAAACTTTTGGGATATTTCCGACATCTTCTGGTCTCCAGGATCAATGATATACAGATCATAGACTTCATTGAGGTAGGAAGCGATGGCCGCATTGTGTGCTCTTACTGTCTGCAGCATCTTTTCATTTGAGATCAAGGAAGCGAGAACGACCCCTATCTTCAGCGAAAGTGACTCATTTCCCTTAGTTGTATCTACACGATTGCTCTCTGGATCGTACATCGGATCATGAGAACCAGTATATTCAACTATGACTTTTCCAACTTCCTGCATATCTGGTCTTTCAAGCCTGAAATTTGGATAGAAAGATAATTCTTTTCTGAAGCCCCGAAGTATGTTTACAGCCCATCTTTTGGCTTCGTCAGCAAATTCATCCTTACCTGCAACATAACTATGCATGAATTCCGCTGCATCCACTATCTCCTTCTGGTAATTATGCACCAGACCGCGTGCAAGGTTTCTCATTTAGGTGATAAAAAAGAAAATTATAAAAATCCTACCACAGCGCTTTCCCATCGCGCATCAGAACGCGGGAGCCAACTCTTATCGTCGGCCTCAGCAGAATCGTATCGACGTGCACTTTTGCATTATTCTTTCCGCCCATGCTCACATTGTTGCCGAAGGCAACATGTGCTGTTCCCTTGACTTTCTCATCCTGGAGAGTGTTTCCGATGATGGTGGCATTCTGATTCGTGCCGATTCCGAATTCTGCAACAAAGTTTCCTCCCGGCACAGAGAACATCTTCTTGAGTATCTTCCCTTCTCTGCTGCCCGGGAATGAAGAGATAGCATTGTCCTTGATCACTAGTATTGTTGGTTTCCTTATCTTATTCTCATACCTATCTACAACCAAAACTCCTTCTGCATCTTTCGGTGCGAAGAATACTTCCCCTGCAGGAAGATTTGCTACTCCATCTTCCTTTATATCACCATCATCTATGTACACTTTTTCAAGAATCTTAAGTCTCAGGTCAGTGCCGCTCGGGGAGGTGATATGGAATATTGTGCCATCTTTTCTTGCCTTGTTCAATTCTTTCAGTAATTTATGTGAGTGCGCACGCATTTTTTTGTAATCAACAGCAAGAGCATGCATCATCTTCAGCGAGAAAGAAGGCATGCTTGCAATTCTCGCCCCTCCAAGGGATGAAGCGCGGCGCGCATCTGTATGGGTCAGAGAATTTGTGACAAGCAAAATGAGCGCATCGTGCCCTCTCATTGCAAGCGCTTCCTCTTTTTTCGGCTCTGCTCCATGCCTTTGGGTTTGTTTTATTACTAAGATTTTTACATTCCCGCTCAATGCCTTTGCAGCGTTAAGAAATTTAACTGCGATGGGATGCATCCTCAAATCTGTAACAATAAGAACCCTTTCTCCTTGCTTGATCTTCAGGGTCTCACGCAGGGCAGATTTTATTTTAGTAAAAATATTTCCCATGTTATAAAAATCTCCTGGGTTCGGTTCAGGCCCAGGAAATCACTCGAATTACCTTACCCCTTTTTTGCTTCTTTTCCTGCGGGGGATTGAAGTCTTTACTTCTTCTTTCAGTGCCTTGCTACCGAGAACTTTGCCGAAGATTATCAGTAGTGTAAATATCCCTGAAAATATGGCCAGAAATAAGGACACATTTATAAGTCCGATACTAGCCATAAACGCAATCACTGCAATAAATAAGAAGACAAAAGTATACGCTGCAAGTGCTCCTCCAGCAAATCCCCACCAGAAACTAGTCCTTTCGTATTCCATCTTGCTCTTTTTTATATTAGGGAAGGGTGGTTTTTAAGGCTTTTCTCGGCCCTTAGTGCTCCGCAAAGTTTTTTAAATGGCAATCCATGAAGTATGGTATAAAAAAAGATGGCGGATGAAAAGATAAGGATGCCTGCAAGTTTCGGGGGGCTTACGCGCTACTTTGAGGACTACAAGAGCAAGATAGAGCTCAANNTCTTTCTGGGAGCTGGAGCTGAGAAGGCTTGGCAAAAACAAAAAAGATTTAAAGCTTGGTGCGATAAGAGAATAAGAAGTAATAGAGATAAAAGCAAAAAGGAGAAAACAAAATGTTCCCATTCGGTGGAAGTTCAGACCCAAAAAAGATGCAGGAGATGCTCAGAAGGATGGGCATCAAGAACCAAGAGGTTGAAGCATCTGAGGTTGTAATCACCCAAAAGAACGGCAAGAGAATAGTCATCAAGAATCCGCAAGTCATGGAAGTAGAAGTATCTGGCCAAAAGACTTTCCAGATAGTCGGTGAAGTGAGTGTGCAGGAAGGCAAAGGGAGCGCAGGGCTCGGGGCACGGGGCCGGGGGCACGGAACGCAGGGCTCGGGGCACGGGGCCGGGGACGCTGGACATGGAGAGGGGGAAGAAGAAATAGAAGTAAGTGATAAAGATGTCAAGTTCGTTGCTGATACTACACAAATGCCTGAAAAGAAAGCAAGGGAAGTGCTGATAAAAACCAGGGGCGATATTGCGAAAGCCATCTTAATTCTGAAGAAATGAAAATAACTTTCAATGGCATCCAATGGCAACCAGTCAAGAAGTGAAATCTCATCCAAAAGTTGAAGAATGCTTTAAGGAAGCCAAGAATAAGCTTAATTCTGCATCCCACTTGCTGACCATAACTTATCCACTTGTGCAGGATCAGAAAATGTTCTCACGCGTTCTTGAGCTTCTTTCTGAGTCACTTGTGGCGGGAGTTAATGCTGCCCTGTTCTATGCACATTATTCTGAGTCTCTTCCTCTTCTGAAGAAGTTCGACCTTGATTATCCAAACTTTGTGAAGAAGAAAGAGGAGTATGGGCTGAGCATGGAAGAGATAAAGGCGATCGGAGAGATCATGTTCATTGCAAAGAAGCTGAAAGAGGCGTCGATGGAGTTCCCCCGGCAAGATTCTCTTGTTATCCTTTCTGAGACGCTCGAGACAGAGCAGATAGATGAAAAAAGATTGCGCTCTTTCTTGTCTATCACAAACAGAGTTCTTTCTAAGATCAGGGCCAAGATAGAGGTCTAGTAGGGGCCTAGCAGAGGTCCGGTGGAGAAATTATAAAATAAGGAACGAAAGCTTTTAATGTATCAGAAGCCTCCAGAAACCACATAATTCCACTAATAGGTAAGTAAAAGCAGGGAAAAGAGGTAAATGCTTGTGGGTTAGAATGAGATATCCAGACTGCACATAATGACTGCACCTGAACGTGGAGAATTAAGTTGAAGGAGTAAGCTCAAATGAGAAGGATTGAAGATGAATTCAAGCGTGCCGACCATCTGCTCTTCGTCAGCCTCAAATATACGAAGACAACAGATGTGATAAAGAACATCATCGAAAGATGGAAGAGCACTATCGATCTCTGCCTAGAGACACTTTTATTGAGGGCAAAAAGGACAAAGAAAATTAAGGAGATACCTTCAACGCCGCTTGCGAGAGCAGAGATCGTTCTTAATGTCTACAAGGATAAGATCGTTAAAGACACTGTNNTTCAGAAAGGGAGTCGCGATCCTTGTGCTCAATGGCAAGAAAGAGACAGTGATAGACATCCCCCAGCTTTATGCATGGGATAAGCAGTTCCGAGAATTCATCGAGTATGTTGGGAGCAAGGTTTAAAGCCCATTTGGGCAAAAGATTTAATAGTTTTTCGTTCTAAATCAGGTTATGTACGAGCAATATTTGCATAAGGAAGTTCTTGTCTTGATTGATGGAAGGGGATATGATACAGAGGGATATAATACTGAAGCGAGTGTTTCCCTCGCGTTGGAAGGAGTAATTCTCCAAGAAGATGAGGTAGCACTTCATTTAGATGAAATCTCATTTAAGAATGGTTCCTTTCCTCCTCATACATACAAAGGTACATTGAATAAAGGGTATGTGATTGGGGTTTTCGAGATTACAAAAGACGCAGATGAAGTAGAAGCCGATGACGACCGGAACAAAAGGGAATGGTAAACTAATGGTAGAAACATTACAAGATTCTCACTCCATTGCTGGAACAAAGAAATGGCATTGGTATAATGTCCAAAGAGATTTAGTTGAGCAGGGGGGATTAGAGATCGAGGAATTAGTCATAAATCCTCTTTCTGTAACTGATTATGGATGTGGCGGTGAATACAAGGAAAACCAGTTTTACCTGTCATGGGTTCAAGATAGGATTCTGGTAGTTACATCAGAAAAGCATGACCAAACTTTAATTGACTCTTTTTCGAAAGTTGTTGGGTATAAACCATTCGCAAGATACAAAGAATCCGAGGGATCGATAACAACAGAATGGGATAGAATTGCTCCAGATAGAAGATACGATGAGCTCGCGAGGGAGGGGAGAGTAGGATTAACAAGACTTCTGGAATAACTATTGATAGTTAAGTGTTTCAAGCAGGTAAAAAGATTTAAAAGTTAGTTCTTTCTATAATCTAAAGAAGAAAAGAAAGGGGATGGCACGGACAATTCTGATAGTATCGGGCAAGGGAGGAGTAGGCAAGACAACTACGGCGATTAATCTCGCATCTGCTCTGCATTCTATGGGAAAAGAAGTCTTGCTCGTTGATTCTAGCATTTCAACTCCGGACGTTGGCATCCATCTTGGCGCTCCGGTGATTCCTGTAAGTTTCCATCATGTTCTTGCCGGCCGCGCTCGGGCAAAGGATGCAGTTTACATGCATTCATCTGGCCTCAAAGTCTTGCCTGGAAGCATCTCACTCCAGGAAATGAAAAGAGCAAAGCCCGAAGGGATGAAGAGAGTGATTGATTCCCTGCGCAGAAGCTCTGATTTCATCATCATTGATTCAACTGCAGGATTTGGCAAAGAGACTTTGCATGCGATAGAATCTGCTTCTGAAATGATCATCATAACAAATCCAGAACTACCATCTGTTACTAATGCGCTGAAGGCAGTGAAGATCGCGGAGAGCATGGGCAAGGCAGTTACAGGAGTTATTGTGACAAGAAAGAGCGGAGATAAGAGCGAGATGTTATTAGATGATATCGAGGAGATGCTCGAGACAAGGATTCTTGGTGTTGTGCCCGAGGATTCCAAGGTGAAGGAGGCTGCTGCTGCCAAAGATATACTTGTGCGATCTCATTCAAGGAGCAAGGCAGCAAGAGCCTACAAGGAACTTGCAGCGAAGCTGCTCGGAAGAGAGTATAGGGGGTATAAGGAAGAAATTGGTAGAAGAGGTAAGGGATTTTTCTCAAGATTGCTTGGAAAGCTAAGGATCAAGAAATAAGTTTGCTCTCTCCAGAATATGAGGAAATAAGCCTTTCAATCCCTTCTTTGATATCTTGTGTTGGGTTGTGCACGCGTATTCTCATCCTATTCAAATTCTCCGGAGAAAATCCGTCAATCCTTAATCTTCCATCATGCGGTGCGAAATACATCTCGACTTTAGCGATCGTTTCATCATTTGGCTTGTAAAGCTGCCACATGCACGATTCCAGGTCGCCATTCAATGCGAGAGTTATGTCTGCCTCTTCTGGCTGCATGAACGGATCGCTATCAAATACTTCGCCACGTAAGGCAAGGTAGAGATTGCCGAGCTTGTTGAAGCCATTTCTTTCCGCGGACATGTCGACATTTGGGTGAGCATAACTCAGTTCATAAGTAAGTAAATTATCTTCCATGTTACTAAATCCAACTCCATTGCGGGATTTATAAATCTTGCTGAAATTCTTCTTCTAGAAAGATAGGTTGCTGCCTAGCATATGTCTATACACCTCTTCCGGGTGTCCTTTGATTAGGATACCTTCCAGACCATATATCTCTTTACTTCTTGCTCTTATTTCTTCGTCCAAGCTGTAGAGTAATTTCCCACATTCGATATCAGCTAATATTCTTTCTTGAAGACTCTTATCTTCAGCAGGATCGTGGTTTCCGCTCTGCTCATAATAACTACGTCGACGTTCTTCACCCTTCCGACGAAAGTAATTGTTATCTGGCATCTTTTTGCAAGGATTTCTAAGTTCAAGAATCTTTCGAGAAATCACAAAGTTTAAATAGTTCTAATTTATAACATACGTTATATGATAAAATCGATTGTTCAGAAAAGATACCTTAAGTTATATGAAGAAACTGCAAAAAGCAAGGTAATCGAAGTCCTATTCAAGTATCCGGAAAAGGAGTTTAGCTTGAGCGACTTAGCGAGAGAGGCTGGAGTAGCTAAAGCAAACATAGGGCGTATGCTAGAAGAGTTCCAGGAAATTGGGCTAATCAGTATCGAAAAACTGAGTAAAATCTGGAGAATAAGATCAAACCAAACAAATTGGATTTACGTAAGGAGCAAGATTGCTTATAATCTAAATTTTGTTTATAAGAGCGGATTAGTTGAATTTCTTGTCGACTACTTCAAGAACCCAAAGGCCATAGTTCTATTTGGCAGCTACAGAAAAGGAGAAGACATGTCTAATTCAGATGTAGATATAGCCATAGAATCAGGCGAAGCAAAGAAATATCAGATTATTGGACTTCGAGACCTATTGGAGTTTGAAAAGATTATTGGGAGAAGAATCCAAATACATATATTTAACAGAGAGAATATGGATATTGGTGTTTTTAATAATATAGCAAACGGTATTTTACTATGGGGATTTTTAGAGGTGAATAAATGAAAAAAGAGTTTATCGGCGTGTGGCTTAAATCAAGAATTATAAGAAACAGGCAGAGAGATATAGAAAAGATCATATCAATGATAAATTCTGCTGAAATAAATGCCAAAGTCACAAAAAGCATCAAGCTGAATAACGACACGGCAACCCTGATATTTAGGGAAATATATGAGTCAGTTAGACAACTTGCAGACGCAAAATGGTGGCTTTTAGGGTATGAGCCTTTAAACCATGAGATAAGTCTAGAAGCTCTAAAGGATTTTGATATAAAGGATAAATTAAAACTAAACTCTCTCGACAGGTTCAAAAAAACAAGGCATGATGTGAATTATAGGGGGTTTCGAGCAACAATTCAGCAGGCGGAGGAGATTCTTGATTTTTGGGATAAGTGTGGAGGAGAAATCATTAAAAAACTTAGAGATGAGATTGGCGAAGCCAATCCAAGGGAAAATCACAAAGTTTAAAAGCATCTCCTGCATGAAAAGATCATGACAGCTACAAAAATCAATTGGAGGTTAGTTCATAACTAACCGGACTGATCTTTATAGCTACGCATTTATTTCTGATAGATTAAGTAATGATAGTTTAGTCGTAGTACGCAATATATATAAATTTGGTTTACTTCAATTATTTATGAAAAAGAGAGTTAAGTTTGCAGCCGGAAAACAAAAAGAATTCTTTGAATATCTTAAATTAGATTCTAATTTGACATGGAGAGAATTAGCAAATAGGTTAAATGTAAACAAGTCTACATTAAGTAAGGCATATATGTTTGGTATGTGCGACGTTCCTTATACTGTTTTCAAGAACATTCTGAAAATCGTGGATGAAAATGAAAAGGAGATTCTAGAGAAATATAGTGCTATAGTTGTGGAGGAAAAGGTTGTTATTGGAAGAAAGGTTTTGGGAGAGCAAAAGAAAAGGGTTAGTGCTATATCAGTGGTTTATAAGAACGGAAAATTAAATCTTGATACTTCACGGATTACTTTTAGTCGTTACGACAAGGAGAAGAACGTAAAACTGCCGACTAAATTAACTCCGGAGTTAGCGGAAGAAATTGGCATGCATTATGGGGACGGATTTCTTTCAGAAAAAAGATATGAATATAGACTAAAGGGGAATCCTTACAATGAAAAGGCATACTATCTTGATTATATTAGGCCGTTATATAGAAAGCTGTACAATCTAGATGTCTCATTGAAAGATTTTAAAACGAGCTATGGTTTTGAATTAAAATCTAAAGCTATTTGGGAGTTTAAGACCAAAGTTATTGGGATAAGACCTGGGAATAAGGTAAATCTATTTGTCCCAGAATCTATAAAAGTGAATGATGTGGCAATTTTATCCTCATTTTTAAGAGGATTATTTGATACAGATGGCTGCATTTCCTTTAAATCAAAGTATGGATACAATAAGTATTATCCAGTTATTGAACTTACCTTAATCTCTACAAAGGTCATTCAAGAGGCCTCTAACATGTTAAAGATGTTGGGTTTTGATCCAAAAATCTCTCCGGCCGGAAATTATCAGAGAATTAGTTTAAATGGCATATCTCAATTTAAGAGATATGAAGAACTAATCGGATGGAGTAGCCCAAAGAATTTAAATAAAGTCAATGAGTGGAAGGTAAAATATCCACAGCTAATAAAAGGATATGGCGAATGTGGTCTAACGGTTATGACGAGCGACTGTGGCTCGCTAGGAGAGGGTTCGACTCCCTCCTTTCGCCCTGCATCTTCTTTTAAAAAAGAATATGCATCAAGAAAATATGCGGGGGCAGAGGAGTAAAATGAACTCTGATTCTGTTCACCTATCTCATAACAAGAGACCTAGTTGAAACACTCGAGAGGAAGATAGGCTATGAGCTCGGAGATGGAACAAAGCAGGGAATAAAAGATCTTGAGGGAGAGTTCCTTTCAAGATTCTGGCCTTGCATTCCCGATAGAATCCAGAAGAAGGAATTCGATGCATCTTCCGAATCAATTAAACTTGAAGAGCTAACGAAGGGAAGTGTTTATCCCATAGTGAGCCTAGACCGGGTGTATATGCCAAACGCATCAGAATTTTTGGAGATAACAAGAGAGACAAACCCAGCAACTGGAGAGGTAAGAATTGCTGAACGCCCGGGAAATAAATCATTAAGTGAGCAGATGAAAGCATTGAGGGGATACAAAAAAATCTCGCTCGTGGATGTTGGGGCGTTTGAAGGTGACACTGTCTTAGAGATATGCGAGAGGATTAAAAAAGTGGGAGTAGAAGTCAGTAGAGTATATCTCGGCTTTTCCAGCGAGGTTGGAAGTAAAAGGATCAGTAATCTCTATGAAACCACCATACTAAACATGTTCAATCTCTATGAATGGATAGAGCTCAGAGATCTTTTTGGGATAGATGGAAGAAATATAAAATGCAAGGATGGAGGCAAGATGTTCATCCCATACTGGGAAAATCTTATAAAATGGGCGAGCATTTCAGAGGAAAAGGAAAAAGAGGTCAGGAATTTATGCATCTCTTATAATAAAAAGCTGCTCTGCCTCTTGGAAGATGATGGGCAAGATATATCTAAGATTGGAAAAGCCATAATCTATGGAGGTAAAAGATGAGAAACTTGAAAAAGATTCAGATTGGATTCATCGGCTCTTATGGAGATCTGCCGATCTCAAAATATGTGCGCATCTCCAGAGAAGTTGGAAAAGAAATCGCGAGAGCCGGTGCGATTTTTGTTGGAGGAGTAGAGAAAGATGCAGGACTAGTGAGGGAAGCTGCGAAAGCTGCAAGAAAAGCTGGGGGAATTGTTGTAAGTATTCCTCGTAAAAAAGAAGACGCTAGAGATGCCGATGTTGTAATCCCCTCATATGGTGCAATAGGATTGAGAGAGTATCTACTCCCATTAGCCTGTGATACCATAATTGCGATAAATGGGGGATCAGGAACTTTGAATGAAATTGCAGTCGCGTATCAGAACAATATTCCTGTTGTGATGATAGAAAATTCCGGCGGATGGAGCCAGAGACTGCAAAAAAGCTTTCTGGACAAAAGGAAGAAATATAAATTTATAACAGCAAAAGATCCTAAAAAGGCTGTGGAGCTTGCGATTAGGCTAGCAAGATCAAGAAAATCACGAAAGTCAAAGGAGGAAAAAAGATGAATCTCGATAATGTGAAAGGCACGCGGGACATTGCAGGGGAGGACGCAGTCCTGAGGCGAAGGGTCATCGAAACCTTGCAGCGAGTGTATGAGAAATATGGGTTCCAGCCTTTTTTCACACCAGTGCTTGAGAATGCAGAAGTGCTGAAGACAAAAATCTCAGATGAGATGCTTGGCCTGATATATGAATTTGAGGACAAAGCCGAGAGAAAGATTGGCCTTCGCTATGATCTTACTATTGGCTTAGCAAGATTTGCAGCAAGTAATCAGACCCCTATGCCATTCAAGAGATATCAGATAGATAGAGCTTGGCGCTATGAGTCGCCCCAAGCTGGCCGCTATCGTGAATTCTGGCAGGCAGATATCGATATTCTCGGCGTGGAAAGTGCAAAGGCAGATGCAGAATGCCTTGCTTGTGTCTCAGAAGCGTTGGAATCTATAGGAATCAAGAATTTTAAGATAAGGGTGAACTCGCGCAAGTTGCTCGATGAGGTAGCAAAAAGCGCGGGCCTGCAGGAAAGAGAAAAAGGAAAAGCGTTCCAGATCATCGATAAGATGGACAAGATCGGAAAGCGAGAGGTGGAAAAGCAGCTGCAGGCAGCGCTCGGGAAGGAGAAGGCTGGAAAATTCCTAGCTTCTCTTACAGGAAAGTCTGAAAAATCAGGGAAAACAAAAAGGTCCACAGATGATCTCGATGATCTGAGAAAATATGCATCAATGTACGGGATCAGTGGGAAAATAGAGCAAGATGCGATGCTTGTAAGAGGATTAGCATATTACACCGGCTTAATTTTCGAAATTGTGTTTGATGGAAAAGGCAAGGAGGGGAAAAGACAAAGCATTGCAGGAGGGGGGAGATATGATGATATTATTGAAAAACTTTCTGGAAAAAAGATTGCTGCGACCGGCATCTCTATCGGATTGGACAGAGTGTGTGAGATCCTGAAGGGAAAAGGCAGGGAAGGGAAGGAAAGGGGAGAAGGAGAGAGCAGAGCTGAAGGAGAGGGGAGTTATGGTGCAAGCAAGAGCATTACCAAGTATTATCTAATCCCGATCTCAGAAGAGCAGAGAGGATATGCGATTGATGTCCTGAAGGATTTGAGGAAGAAGGGATTCAATGCTGATATCGCACTCCTGGATAGAGGCCCTGGAAAGAGCCTGGAATACGCAAGCAAGCTCGGCATTCCTTTCACAATCCTTATCGGAAAGGAAGAGCAGAAGCAAAAGAAAGTAAAAGTCAAGGACATGAGGACAGGAGAGGAGAATCTTGTTTCTGTAAAGGATTTGAAATAGCTATGATTTAGCAACAACATCCTTATCGACGCTGGGACAGAAGTTGTATTTATGTATTTGGTAGATATGAAGCGCTGAGTAATCCTTAAGGATATCGCTAAACGTTTTTTTAAGATCCATCATAATTTCTCTAAAATGTTCAGCTGATTCAACTTCTAAGTCTATCTCAAATTCCCATTGGCCAAGTGATTTTACAATATACACTATGTTCGAATTAGTCCGGCAATATTCTCTTAGAATCTTTTCTCTTTCTTCAGATATATTTCTAAAACCTATAAGGACCTTGTAGTGTAAATAAGGGAACTTCGATTCATTTGGGACAATGTTGTAATGTCTGATAACTCCAGACTTTTCCAATCTCTTGATTCTTCCAGCAATGGCATCTCCACTCAATTTAACCATCTTTGCAATTTCTACTGCTGTTGTTCTAGAATTCTTCCCCAATAAAAACAGGATTTCCCAATCCTTTTCGTCTATTTTGGTTGGGGCTGGAATTGCGCCAAAAGAGGATTCTCTGTAAGAACTTGGTTTTTCCTTACCAATTATGTAATCCCTAATAAAATAATCACCCCTAAGGATCGTAGCTATCTGGCGTTCTGCAATATACCCACCAAATTTTTTGTCTAATTCAGTGAGAGTTTTATCTAAGAACAATATATCTTTAGCCCATGTTCCAAAGGCAAGATCAAACTTCCCATCACAACTGGCTACCCATACGACATTGGGATGTTTTACTAGAAAGTTGACAAGCGCTTTTTCCTTTTCGCTATCGATGTTCTGCAGCCTAAGGAATATCTTATGGACTGCAAATCCAAGCTTTGAAATGTCGATAACAGTGTAAAAGAAAGAGATTAACTTCTCCTTGATTAAACGTTTGATTCTGAAATTTACTACCTGTTTTGAAAGCCCTACTTTCTTAGCTATCTTAGAGCTTGCTTGCCTAGAGTTAATATCCAGTTCATAAAGGATTTTTCTATCCTTTGCATCTAAGCTCGCTTTCATTATCATAAAAAGCCTTGTTTATTATATAAATTTATCGATTTTGTAAAAAATATAGATGGTAAATTTAATATACTTAATGTTACTACGAGATAGTAATATGAAAAGGCAATTTAGTACCATTGATTTGAGAAGGGGAGACGTATTTCCGGGCCTAGCTTATCGTTTCTCTAGTCTTAGAGAAACCGACTCGGGAGTAGAATTAGAAAGGGATTTTCTGGGAGAGAACCCACTTCATTACTATATGGACACAAAAAAGGTTGAATTGATAATCGCAAGCAACATACAAGACATTAAGATTTATCTGGAGAAGCATCAAAGGGGATTCTCATGGGAACGTGTAAGGGCGGTTTCCGGCAACACCAAAGTAACTATTGATGATCAAGCATTTGCTTCAGCATCACCAAAAGAAGAAGAGATGGGGCCGACATTGCAGGATTATGAGCTTCGAGAATCTTTTGATTGCACCGATCTCAGAAAGGCAGGAAGGAGAATAAGGGAATTACTGCAGGAATCGATAGAAACAAGACTGCAAAGCATTCCCGATCAAAGGATTGGCTTACTCCTCTCTGGAGGACTCGATAGCATGAGCGTTGGATATCTACTTTCTAAGGTGGGAGGCAAAGAAGTGATTGCCTTTACATTAAAGGTTGATGAGGATGAAAAAGATATCTCCAAAAGTAGAGAAATCGCGAGGAAATTTCAAATCGAGCTATTAGAGACTAAAATAGGATATGATGAGAAAGGAGCATCAATAACTTTAGAAGAATACAGTCCGCAGAGGGAGCTTCTATACTCTAAAAGAATTGCAGAAGGAATAACGCTGGATAAAGTGATTAGAGACTCTCTGGATATAAGCGGGAGCCCGAAGAAAGATAACTTGTTTTGTGCTGCTGCAATGTATCTTGCAGGGCAGGCCATTAGAAGTGAAGGTGTAGAAACAGTTTTCTGCGGCGAAGGTCCAAACGAAATGATCAACGATTATGGATACTGTCCACGCGACTTGGGTTATCCAACAGATGACAAGGGAGATATGTATTTTAGAGAAGCGCTGACATTTGGACTAAAGAAAACCGACCGACAATTAGGCAGGGGCGGATTGCCCAAGCATGCTATTGCCAGGATGGGAAAGATGTTCGCGCATCATGGATTAAGATTAGAAGCCCCATACTTTTATAGAGATATCGCGAGAATTATGACAAGAGTTCCACATATAACAAGCTATGATACAATTAAACAGCACCTAGTAGGAGCTATGTTCGAGGGCGAAGGACTTGAGTGTTTTATTCAAGGTACATCAAAGGAAAAGTTTCAAGATGGATCTGGAATAAGCAGAATGTTTGCAAGCTACGACCAAAAGAAGCTGGTTGATGAGTTTGAGAAGTTATATGGTATTGAAAAGACAGGGTATTTAACTAGTGCAAAAAAATAGTAATATCA
>DUFK01000004.1 GCA_013331945.1 Nanobdellota archaeon | reverse complement strand
TGGCGCAAAGCTGGAAGGATAACCGCCGAAGTGAAAAAGTTTGCCCGGCCACTCGTAAAGAAAGGCAAGAGTGTACTGGAGCTTGCAGATGAAATCGAAATGAAGATTCTTGAGCTCGGAGGAAAGCCGGCGTTTCCTGTAAATATCGGCATCAATGAGAAAGCCGCGCATTATGTGCCTTCGCATGATGATGCCAGCGTGTTCGGAGAAGATCTCGTAAAAATAGATTTTGGAGTTAGCATAGATGGGTTTTCTGCAGATAATGCGTTCACCATCGATCTTTCTTCAAGCAAGAAACATGCGAAGCTCATCAAAGCGGCAGAGGATGCGATGCATGAAGCTATAAAACTCGCAAGACCGGGAGTTGAAGTGCGCGAGATCGGCGCGAGAGTGCACGAGATCATAACAAATGAAGGATTTTCCCCTATAGTGAACTTGAGCGGGCATGAGATCAGAAAATTTGTCTTGCATGCAGGACTCACAATCCCTAATTATGATAACAAGAACAATACAGAACTGGAAGAAGGAATGGTCATCGCGATAGAGCCTTTCGCAACTACAGGTCAAGGGAGTGTAAGAGATGGAAAGGAGAGTGATGTCTATTCATTAAGCAACAGAAGGGCTGTACGCGATGCATCCGCACGAGAGGTCCTTTCTTTTATCGAGGAGGAGTACTCTACTCTCCCCTTTGCAGGGAGATGGATCTTCCGGAAGTTTGGGCAGAGAGGACTTAACGCGCTGAAACTTCTTGCACGAGAAGGAATTCTGCATAATTATCATGAGCTGATTGAAGTAAGTGGCGCGCCTGTAGCGCAGGCAGAGAACACAATCATCGTCGGGAAAGAGCCAGAAGTGATTACAGAGTTATAACGGGAAAATAAAAGTAAAAATAAAGAGAAAGGTAAATAAAAATAAACAGAACTAAGAGCCAATCGATTGCTCGAATTTACCTCTTTGCTGCCTTTCTCTTTCTTCTTGCTGCCATTTTAACCTCTTTTTATTTTATACTATAGAATCATTTTGGTCTGTTGGAGTTTATATACTCTCTTATCGCCGGAAAAAAATTTTGAGGAAAAAAATCATTTCAAAACTTTCTTGAAAGAGTAGAAAGTGATGCTGACGAGCACGACGAAGAGAGTGATAGCAACTGCAAAGCCTTGCCAGATCGCTGGATCACTCCAGGTGCTGAGCATCAAAGCACGGGTGCCTTCTATAACATAGGTCACTGGATTCCATGCTGCAAGTCTTGCAAAGTTTTCTGGCATCAATTCACGTGGCATCTGTCCTGTCGTTATGTAGATGAATGGGAAGACGATGACGAAGAGAGATTGTACGAGGCGGGGATTTTTCGTGCGCAAGGCGAAGATCATGCTCAAGTTGCTCCATGCCATCGCGAATATCACGAGCAGGGCGAACATAGCGATGATTCCAAGAGCGCCGGTTGAGGCCCTCACATTGGTGAACAAGAAAAGGAAGATCAATACTATGAGACCCTGCATTATCGCCTGCACAGCGACTTCTGTGAGCTTTGCAAAAATTATCGCAAACTTGCTTATTGGCATTATGATCAGCTTGTTGAAATAGCCAGAGGATATGTCTACAACAAGTTCGATTCCCGCATTTCCTGCTGAGAAGAAGATAGACATGAATATCGCAAGAGGTGCAATGAATAAAAGGTAGGAATCAGCTGGGAATCCCGGAAGTTGAGCGACAGATGAGAATGCCTGAGCACCGACCCAGAAAAAGAAAATTGGAATTACTAATGAAGGAAGAAGAGCGAGGAGCGGGCGCCATATCTGCTTGATATTTCTTATGGATAAATAGTACCAATCTGAAAAGAAGTGTCCTGCCATTTTAATTCACCTTATACTCCCCTGATCCTTGCATAAGGATCTGTCGAATTTGCGTTCAGTTCCTCTTCCTGGAAAGAATGTCCCGTAACTTTTAGGAATACCTCTTCCAGGCTTTTCACCCTATATTTTTTGGCGAGGCTTGATGCAGATCCTTCTGCGACTATCTTTCCCTTATCCATTATCGCAATGCGCCTGCAAAGCTCTTCAGCCTCATCCATGAAGTGTGTTGTGAGAAAGATTGTCATTCCCTCCTTGTTCAGCTGTTTCAGATGATTCCAGATCATCCTGCGTGCATGAGGATCAAGGCCTGTTGTTGGCTCATCCAGAAAGAGAATCTTTGGTTTATGCAGCAAAGAGAGGGCGAGATCAAATCTTCTTTTCATCCCGCCTGAATATGCAGAGACATATTTATCGGCGACTCTCTCGAGTTCCATGAGCTTCAGAAGCTTGTGCATCTGTGCTTTTATCTCAGAAGGAGGCATGTGATAAAGCCTTCCATGAAGCTGCATCATCTCGCGCGCTGTTGCAGTCTCATCAAGACCGACTTCTTGCATCGCAAATCCAATGCGCTTGTAGACTTCATCTGACTGCCTTGCAACCTCGAAGCCATCTATCTTTGCAGAGCCAGCTGTCTTCTTCACAAGATTTGCAAGCATGTTTATCGTTGTGGTCTTGCCAGCACCATTAGGGCCAAGGAATCCGAAGAATTCTCCTTCTTTCACAGCGAAGGAGACATTATCTACAGCTTTCACTTTTCCATTATAGATTTTTGTCAGGTTCGTGACTTCTATGATGTTTCTTCCGTTCTTTTCATTCATCTTTTGATCCATATTATTTTTCATATTCCTTTTATATTCCCGATTAAAGATTAACGATAGTAAAGTCTGACAGAAATAAGGATTTTAAACCTTTGCTAAAAAGAACATTAATAGAAAGTTTTAAATAAAGACTAGCCATAAAATATTAAGATGGCGAAAACGATGAGTCAGGCGGAATCCCAGATAATTGGGCTTTTCGAAGCTGCACAAAAAGAAATGAAAAAGATGGAAGGATACGGAAAAGAGGAACTGATACGTCAAAATTTAAGAATTGTACTGAACTTAAAACTTAGGGTAAAAGAGATAATGGATGACTTAGCCAAAACTTTTGGTGCCAAATGATTATCTGTAATTTTACTCTTCCTAATTACCAATAAGAAATTTATCCGTAATATCCCGGCCTCTCCAACAGCAATCATGAAAATTCTTGTATCTTTTTCTGAAAGTAGCAAAGAGCAAAAACCCAAAGGTTTATATATAAGTTTATATAAATAACTATATGGAAACATATAATGAAGAGAAGATAATCCATTATCCTAGCTTAAGAACAATGCTGATGGTAGAAAGAGTTCTGAGGAAAGCTGACACAGTGATTGATAGAGAAGAGCTTAAAAGAAGAATGCCCTCTAAGATCATGCACCAGACTCTAAATCTGATACTAAGATATTTTGAAGAAAAAGGATTGATAATTGACGGCCATAAGGGTGTATTATGGATTTACAACCCTAGCCCAAAATTAAGAAAGGCAATTGAAAGCTCAAGGGAGATATAATGTTCCAAGGAAAAGAGGTCAAGGTAAAACTCTCTGAAGAAGCTGACGAAGTCTATCTGGAGCTGAATAAGATAGTTGGGAAAGAAAGATTAAAAGGAATCAATAGTTCTCTTCATCAGACTTTATTGAGGAGCATCGATAGAGTTAGTGATTTGTTGAAACAAAATCCGTTTGCTGGCGATCAAGTCCCGAAAAGATTAATCCCAGACGAATACGTGAGGAGATTTGACGTAAACAACATTTGGAGAATCGAATTAGCAGACAGATGAAGATTAATCTACACTATTACTGGAAATCAAATAGAGATTATAACATTCATCTTGGATATTTTTAGCCATAAAGATTACGACAAAAGATTTAGGTATAAGCGTTAATGGTTTGTTTTTTGTGAGAAGACCTTTATCCAATAGAGCACTTATCCGTAATATCCAGGCCTCTCCACTGCAACTGCCTTCACCTTCTTCAGGTTCTCTTCGATTGATTTGTAATACTTGATATCTTCTGGCTTCAAGCTTGGGCCTGTCTTCTTGAGAGCGTCTTGGAAATGCTTCAGCTTCACTTCCTTCGCATTGATATTCTCACGGAGGGCAAGCATTCCGGCCTCTCTGCATACTGATTCTATATCTGCGCCGACAAAACCTTCTGTCTGTAACGCCAGCTTTGAAACGTCAATATCTTTTGTGAGGGGCATGTTCACTGAATGTATCTTAAAAATTTCCTCTCTTGCTTTCTTGTCAGGGACTCCACTAAATATGATACGATCAAATCTTCCTGGCCTTAGCAATGCTGAATCGAGCATGTCTGGCCTGTTCGTCGCTGCGAGGACTACAACATCTGTAAGCTCTTCGAGACCATCCATCTCTGCAAGCAACTGATTGAGCACGCGCTCTGTAACTTTAGTGCCACTGTCGTAACCCCTCTTGCTCGCAATCGCATCAATCTCATCAAAGAAAATTATGCAAGGTGCAACCTGGCGGGCTCTCTCGAAAACTTTTCTCACACCTTTCTCGCTCTCTCCGACCCACATGCTTAGAAGAGAAGGACCTTTAACATGGATGAAATTTGCTTCGCTCTCTGTCGCAACAGCCTTCGCGAGGAGCGTCTTCCCAGTTCCTGGAAGTCCATGTATCAAGATTCCTCGTGGAGGCTTAATTCCAATTCTGGTGAAGGCTTGCGGATGCTTGATCGGCCATTCAACAGCTTCCTTCAGCTCCTGCTTTATATCCTCAAGTCCTCCGACTTCTGACCATTTGATGTTTGGAGTTTCCACAAGAACTTCCCTCATAGCACTTGGGCGAACAACCCTGAGTGATTCATTAAAATCTTTTTGTGTAACTTTCAGCTTGTCAAGAATCTCTTGTGGTATCGGCTCGCCATCCTTGAGTTTTATCTGCGGCAGCAACTTCCTTAGAACATTCATAGCGGCTTCCTTGCAGAGTGCTGCAACATCTGCGCCGACAAATCCGTGTGAAATTCCGGCAAGGTAATCAAGGTCGACTTTTTCTAGAGGCATATTTCTCGTGTGGATCTTCAATATCGAAAGCCTTCCTTCTTTGTTTGGAACATTGATAGATATCTCCCTGTCAAGCCTTCCAGGCCTTCGCAGTGCAGGGTCAAGCGCATTCGGTCTGTTTGTCGCTCCGATTACAACAACTTTTCCCCTGCCTTTAAGGCCATCGAGCATTGTAAGGAGCTGTGAAACAACTCGGCGCTCAACTTCTCCATAGCTCTCCTCTCTCTTCGGCGCGAGGGCATCAATCTCATCGATGAAAATGATAGATGGGGCATTCTTCTCTGCCTGATCAAACAAATCGCGAATCTTTTTCTCTGATTCTCCATAGAATTTAGACATGACCTCAGGTCCATTCAGCAACAGGAAGGTTGCATCGCTCTCATTTGCAACAGCCTTTGCCAAGAGAGTTTTACCAGTCCCTGGAGGACCATAAAGAAGAACTCCTTTTGGAGGTTCTATCCCGAGCCTTTCGAAAATTTCTGGATGTTTCAGAGGCAATTCAACCATTTCTCTGACTTTGCGTATCTCTTCACTAAGACCACCGATATCTTCATACGTCACTTCTGGAATTTTTTCCTCTGACATCTCGATAGCTTTTGGATGCACTACTAACTCAGTATCATCTGTGATTATGACTGCGTCTTTTGGCGCTGTGGAGGCAACAACAAATTTTGTGGTCATGAATGGGAATCCACCAGAAACGAATTCGCCGAAGATGTCAAAGTCTTCGAACGCAGAGGCCATTAGGTCATGCCTTCTTCTTGTTCCTCCAAGAACTACGATGTCTCCTTTCATCACTGCCCTTCCAAGAAGTCCCCGGCGGAAGATAGAAGGATCTGCATGTACAATAACTCCGGTAGATGCCGGCGCTATGGCAACTTTCTTCGCTTTCTGGATTTCAGCGCGCGAGATTGTTACGATTTCGCCAACTCCTGTCTTTGCATTTCTTCTTATGATTCCATCAATCCTGATTATACTCTCTCCGATGTCTGCTGGATAAGCGCGATCTACAATGGCGACAGTCTCCTTTTCACCTTTGACTAGAAGAACATCTCCTGGCTTGATATCAAGCTGGCGCATTGCCTCTGAATCTACGCGAGCAATGCCTTTGTAGGCATCCTCCTGCAAGGCTTCCATAACTTTGAGTTTAATCGCTTTTGCCATTTTTACCCTTAGCCTCCTTAGATTCTTTTGACTCCTTAGAGTTTTCCTTAGAAATTAATTCCCTGTTATTCTTAAATACCTTTTCATACTTTTCCACCTTATCTTTGATTTCTTTAGGAAGAGTTTTAGAATGAACCACTCTCTGCTGGTGGAAGCTTAGCATCAGCTTGTCAAAGTCAGAGAACTTCACCTCAACCTCCTCGAACATCCTGTCTGCCTCTTCGAAGAAGTCAATTATCTCCCTTGGGATAGAAACGGCATAGCTATTTCCTACCATCCTTAGCTTGACGCGGAAAGGCCTCTGCCTAAGCTCTTGGAATTCCCGCAGCTTTGCAAGATCAAGAGGATGAAATTCTCTTTTGTGGCATTTCTCGCAGTGTGCGCTGCGCAAAGTAACTCCATTTTTCACGATGGTCTCTTTTTGCATTTCCTTCCCGCATTGCCTGCATAGGATTACGTTGTCGAATAGATCTGACATTTTTCTTTTCCCTTTCCTGATTTCTTTTCGCTGTGCCGTGTATACAGGTAGTGTATACTAAAGGTATATAAATATTTTGGTGGGGAGGTTCTGCAAAGAAAGATTTAAAGGTTTTCCTTTATTCCATTAGTTATGGTAGGATTGATTGCTCGTATGAGGGAAGCTTATGTGAATATAACTTATGGAGGCTATGAATCTATTCCAGCTGAAGAATACTATGCTGAATTCTTACAGGAAAGGGACAGGAAGCCATTGAAAGAGTTCGTAGCAAAATTCGCTGCAGGTTTGGAAGATAGGGAAAGATGGACAATGGGGATAAAGCCAACAATTCTCGCTGTCGGAAGTTCCTTGCATTCTAAGATCTATCATGGTTATAGGGATATCGACCTAAGGGTTTACCCTGAACAAGCGATGCAAAGGACAAGGCAGATAGCAGAAATCAAAGAAGCACTAGCTTCTAAAGGGTATAAGTATACATTTGAAGAGGCTGTTGCATATACTGAAGATACCATAATGGTGCCTCTTGAGAGCAGAATGGTCGTGGATATAATCTTTGGATGCGAGGAGATGGTGCCTTCGGCTGACGATGCGATCGAGAAGGAACTGAAATCACAAGCCTTGGGTTGTCCGTTCTCAATCCTTTATGGAGAATGGTTATTTTGAATATTGCTTCTGATTATTTTTAATTCTTACTGATACTTCCTGACATCAATCCCTAAGTCTTTCGGGCCGAATGCCAATGGGAGAATCTCTTCCATTGTCGCTAGAATTATCTTATCCTTTCTTGTTGTTGCCATGATTAGCTCCAGATTTCTTTCCGAAACCTGCGATGATTCGAAGAGCATCTGCCTGCAGCTCCCGCAAGGAGCAGTTACCTCGGTTGTGTCAAAGCTTTCTCCTCTTCCGATTATGGCTACTTTCTCAAATGTCCTGATCCCCTTCGCGTTCGCCCTTAATATCGCTGCTCTTTCAGCACATATCGTAGAACCGTAAGCTGCATTCTCAACATTAGAGCCTGTAATTATCTGGCCATCTAAGGAAAGTAAGGCAGCGCCAACATAAAAATGAGAATACGGGTTGTATGCCGTTTCCATTACTGCGGCCGCTTCATCTAGTAAATTTTGCTGGATTAGGTCCAATTCTTCGTATTTTATTTCTTGCATTGCAGGAAGAGATACAGAAAATTTTTATATCTATTTATTTGGGACGCGGTTTGGCCCTTGCATTCATCTTAGCTCCCCTCTTAAATGCGGCATATTCTTCTCTATAAATTCTATTATCTCTTTTTTGAATTCTGGATTAGCTGAAATCGCCTCGAACTTTGTTTTTTTTGTGAAAATTAACCACTTCACTTTGATTAGATCGTCAACCGCCTCTTTTGAGAATCTTTTGAAGTGCTCAAGCCTATCGTAACATGCACCCCAGTTTCTTTTTCCTCTTATTAGTTTGAATAATAACTGTGCTTTCTCTAAGTCGGTTGCTTTTGGCATCTATTTATTATCAGCCTACGTAATATAAATGTTTCTATCTTTGAAACATCTTTTATTTTATAGAAAGGTATATATAGTAGTAGTGCTACGAGTTGTCGTGCTACGAAACATTATTACAAGTAGAAATAATTGTAAAAGTGAATGGGAACTAAGATGAGAATTAAAAAGAACAAGTCAATGTTTTTGGAAGTTTTCGGGGATACGCCAAAGCTTAGAGTGCTGGATTTTCTGATTGAAAATCATTTTTTGGATTACCCTATAACAGAAATAGCCAGACAGGCAGATGTTAGTTATAATTCAATCAAGTTATTCTTCGATGACTGGGTTAAAGAGAGTATTTTGATGCGAACTAGAAAAGTTGGAAAATCTGACTACTACAAGCTGAATATTGAAAACATTTTCATCAAGAATCTTATAAAGCTGGATTGGATTCTTACAAAGAAGATGCTCGCTCCAGAATCGGAAAGAAAAATGCTTTCTCCGATTCCTGCTTAGTTTTTCGTTACTTTCTCCATCTCTTTTCCCAACGCTCACTCTGTGCTCTCTGCCTTCTCCCCAGAATCCGCGCTCGTGGCACTCGCACCCGCGCCACCCTTCAAGAATCCACATCCTACGAAGCATAAAGCTTATATACGTTGTATGTTCTTAGAATACACATGGCTGCTAATAACATACAATTTACAAAGATCGAAGTTCAAATAGCTAAATACCTATTCAAGCACTATAAAGATAGATATAATGCCAGGCAATTGGCCAGAATATTGAATGTTAATCATTCTCATGCTAGTAAGTTATGTAATATTTTAGCAGATAAAAAGCTACTAGTTAAGGAAGATATAGGTAATTCTACCTTTTTTTCTTATAGATATGACAACAAGCTGGCTATCAAATTTATGGAGTATATGCTAAGCTTGGAAGAGAACGATTTTCCTAAATGGCTGAGTGCCTTATCTCATAGCCTGAAAAAACTTAATGGCTGCATTGAAATGGGGTTGGTTTTTGGCTCATCCGTAAAAACAAAGGATTTCAATGATGTAGATATTTTACTTATGTATAATTCTGAAAAAGCCAAAGACGTCAAAAAAATAAAGGATGGAATAAGAAAATCTGAATTGGTTGAAAAGCCCATAAGGTATGTAGATATAACTGAAAAGGACATCCTACAAAATAAAGAAAATAAAATTTTCTATAATATGCTATCTGGAAGTGTTGTATTCAATAATCCTGAAAAATATGTGGAGATAGTCAGAAAATGCCGCAAATAGATGAGCGCTTGAAGTGGTGCCTCAAAGATCCGAAAAGGCTGATAAAAACAAAGCCCGATTTGGATTTAGCACAAAAGCATGTTAAGAAATCCGAGTATAATTATAGTGTAGTGCAGACTCTTGAAAGGTTAAAGGTATACGACTGGGCTTTAAATGTCGGATTCTATGCGATCTATCATTGCTTTTTAGCAATCCTTGCCAAATATGGCTACGAGTCCAAGAATCAGTCCTGTACGATAATTGTCCTGCTTACTTTGATAGATGATAAGAAATTGAACTTAGATAAAGACTTGATTGCTAAATTTGATACTCTTGACGTTGAAGAGGGTATTACTAATCCAACTGTAAGAGAAAGCAGGGAAAGTTCCACTTATGGCGTTGAGACGAGCATTGATTTGGAGCAGCTAAAGAGAATAAAAGAATTGATAATAAAAGTGCAAAGAGAGACTATTCGGATACTGCAGGATAGGTAAAGATTTAATCTAAATTGGTCTTTTCTTCTCTGCACCCGCACCATTCTTAAGGAACCCGCATCCTGCGAAGCATAATGTCCAAGGCTTCCTGCCCTTCTTCAGGAGCATGATCATCTCTCTTCCGCATTTCTCGCACTTAGTGCTAGATTTCTTTATGTAGCCTTGCTGCGGCAAGGGGAATGTAATAGTGCATGCCGGATACTTGCTGCATGCCACAAATCTCTTTCCTGATTTTTTGCTGAATCTCACCATCAACTCTCCACCACATGTGCACGCACCTAGGATGCCATCTTTCTTTTCCTGCTCTCTCGTCTCCTTGTATGCTTCTACAAGTTCCTTGCCTATCTTTTCCTCATTCCTCTTCAATTGCTCAGAGATCTTTTCCAGGACTTCTCGAGCATCCTTGAAATTCTTTTCCTGCACTTTCTTTATCTTTACAGGATCTTTCTCTTCCTGGATGGCTTCCATCTCTTCTTCGAACTTTCGCGTAAGCTCTTCATCGAGAATGAGGGGGGAGTATTTCGTGAGGATTTCTTCAACTCCCAATCCAAGATCCGTGACAACAATGCTCCTGTCCTTGATGTAACCCCTTTCATACAGAGTATCCACAATCATAGCTCTTGTTCCCTTTGTGCCAAGCTTTCTTTTTGTGAGTTCTGTAACTATGCTCGCTGGCGAGAATCGTTTTGGAGGCTGAGTCTCTTTCTCTTCTGTGCGTGCTTCTTGTACTTTTACCTTGCCGTTCACATCAGGAAGCTCTTGCTCATCAATCTTTGTTGGATAAATGTCTAGCCATCCTTTTTTCTTCACCTGTGCGCCTTTTACAGAGAATTCCTTTCCGCCTACTTCCACAGAGATCTTTTTGTTCTCCACTAACGCATCTTCTGCGAAACATGCGAAGAATCTTCTCAGGATGAGCTCGTAAACTTGGCTCTCTGAATCGCTGAGCTTCTTCGGAATTTCTCCAGTAGGGTAGATGGAAGGATGCGCTGGATCGCTTTGTGCACCCTCTACTGGAACTTTCCGTGTGAGGCCTTTTGCAAATTGTGGGAATTTCTTTGCAAGCTTCTCAAGGATTTTCCTGTAGCCGATGGCTGCCGGAAGTTTCTGCGAGGAAGTACGGGGGTAGCTGATAAGGCCTTCCAGATAAAGTGTCTGCGCAATCTGCAGGACTTGCGAAGGAGTAAGATTGAAAAATTTGTACGCTTCTGTCTGCAGCGTTGTGAGGTCGAATGGCACTGGAGGCGCGATTATTTGCTCTTCTTTCTTTGTTTCTGCCTCTCCTGTCTTGCCTTTAAGTTCCAAGAACTCAGCAAGCTCTTCTTTCTTCAAGATATTTTTCGGGAAAGTGACGAGAATCTGCCTGCCCTTTGCATCCTCGACAACGAGGAAGACCTGCCAGTACGGAGTTGGCTTGAATTTCTGTATCGCTTTCTCTTTCTCAGCAAGAATCTCAAGAGCCGGGCCTTGCACTCTTCCGATGCTCAACTTGCGGAAAATTCCTCCTCTTTTTATCGCATGCATGAGTGCTCTGCTCAGCGAGATACCAAACATGAAATCCATGAAGTGCCGAGTCTCACCGGCAAGAGCTTGGCCCCAGTTTATGTTTCCTGCTGCTTCTTCGTATGCACCCTCTAATTCTGCTTTCGTAAGAGTAGAGAATTTCATCCTCTTTGCATCTTGCTGCCCGCACAAGAAGCGCACGATATTGTATCCGATTATTTCTCCTTCGATATCATAATCGCAGGCAACAACGAATTCATCAGCGCCCTTTGCAAGCTGCTTCAGAACAGATGCATATTTTTTGGCAAAAGTATCGTTTGGCTTCCATTCCAGTTCTTGCACAGGATACTTACTGCTCTTTACTTTCTCGCCAACACCGAAAAGATGGCCTACAGCGCAGGCAACGACAATTTTTTTCTTTCCTCGTGTGATCTCGTAGTATGGCACACCCGAAACGCTTTTTTTGATTATTGAAGAATCAGCAAGAGCTTCGGCGATCTTTTGACTCGCCTTCGGTTTTTCAGATATGATGAGTTGCATCTTCCTTCATTGATTCTCCCTTAAGAGGTATTTAAATTATTTGCAAATGGTAGAGAGTAGAACAAAGCGTTATAAAGAGGGCCATGTTCATTTCATTTATGAGGCGTGATGTTGCAGTTATTATCCTGTATGATAATAAAAAAAGGATACTTCTTCAGCATAGAGGTAAAAATTCACCAAGATTGCCAGGTTACTGGGCGTTTTTTGGAGGGGGAATTGAAAAAGGAGAAACCCCAGAACAAGCTGTAAGAAGAGAATGCAAAGAGGAACTGAATTATATTTTATAAAAACCAAAACTAGTGATGGTTCAAAAGTTCAAAGGAAAGGATCATGAGGGAATAAAACATGTCTTTATGGAGGAGTTTAATTCTCAAAAAGAATTAGTTCAACGTGAAGGGCAGGGCATGAAATGGATAGCAATAAAAAGAACTTCTTCATTGAAAATTGCTGACCACGATGTAGAAGTTCTAAAATTCATTAAAGATAAGTATTGAGTTCTCAAAAAAAATCACAGAGTGATAATCTTCCCTTTCTTTCCGACATTCACAAGCCTTGTCTTTCCCATTTTATCCTCAAGGCCTTCTGCTTCATGCACATGGCCGAAGATGGCAATATCTGGCTGGAATTTCCTGATCGCATCCTTGACTGCATGGCTCCCTGGGACATTCTTTGCAAATCTTTCAGTCTTGCTCTCAGATGGATGCACATGAGTAACCATTATCTTCTTACCAGAGCCCTTTATCCCCGCATAACTTCTCTTCAACAAAGAAGATATCTCTCTTTCAGATATCTCAAATGGCCCGACATTCGCGCCGCCGCACCCAAAGATTCCGACATCTCCGACCTTGATGGAATAGCCGTGCAGGCTCGTTGCTCCATAGAGTTCAGCAAGAAAATTTGTCGTCGCGACAGTCTCGTGGTTTCCCGGAATGATAAGGACTTTTTTTCCTGCTTTCGCAAATGGACCGACAATTCCTTCGGTGCTCATCTCCGCAAATGTAAGGTCGCCGCAGAGAATTACGAGATCAACATTCTCTTTCTTGGCCTGGTCTGCAAGTCTTTTCGCCGATGCTTTATCTCCATGGATATCACTCGCTGCAAGAATCTTGAGTTTCTTCTCTCGTGGTTTAATTTTGGTTTTTTCTGTCATTGTTTTCTGCAGTCATTTTATTTCCTTGAAAGTCAGGTAAGGATGCAAGGCTTTTGGGATTTTGATTGAGCCATCTTTCTGCTGATGATTCTCAAGAAGGGCTATGAAAGTTCTAGGGACTGCCAATCCAGAGCCATTAAGTGTGTGCACAAATTTCTTCTCGCCGTTCTTGGTTATGTACTTGATGCGCGCTCTTCTTGCCTGGAAATCTGTGCAGTTGCTGCAGGAAGAGACTTCAAGCCATTCATTAGTTGCTGGTGCGTATGCTTCGACATCGTATGTCTTTGCAGAGGCAAATCCTGTTTCTGACGCAGAGAGAAGCTTGACACGGAAAGGAATCTCCAAGGTCTTCAGGGTTTCTGTAGCATCCTTCAGCATCTTCTCTAGCTCTTTAAATGAATCTTCTTCGCGGACGAACTTGAACATCTCTACTTTGGTGAACTGCTTCACGCGGATATATCCTCTTGTCGCTCCCTTCTCCATGCGGAAGCATGGAGAGACTGCAGTGATGTAGATCGGAAGATCTTCCTCGCGCAGAGTTTTCCCCGCATAAAGATTAAGAAGAGACACCTCAGAGGTAGGGATCAAGAAAGAATTTTCCTGCGTGACAAACATTCCATCCCTGAATTTCGGAAGCTGGCCGGAATTAATCATTGCTTGTTCGCTGACAAGGATTGGCACAGCCATCTCCTTATACCCTTGTTTCTTCCTCATGTCAAGGAAGAGATTTACAAGTGCTCTTTCTGTTTCAGCGCCTTTTTCCGTAAGAACATAAAATCCAGCGCCACTCATCTGCACTCCTGCATTGAAATCAATCATTTTATGTGCAGCAACAAGCACTTCGTAGGTTTTCATCCATTTCTCTCGTTTTTCCTTGCCTTGTAGTGTGATCTTGTCCTTTGCCGGAAGTTCGGGAACAGTTATGTTCGGGAATTCAAGCTCGAGGAATTTTAGTTCATTCTCTATTTCGAGAGTCCTATCCTCTGCTTTCTTAACCGAATCTGAAATCTTGCGCGCTTCTTGCTTCTTCTTCTCCGCATCCTGCTTCTTTCCTGCCTTGAGAGCGCTGTTTATAGCTTCAGAGATAACATTCCTGTCATGACGCAGGGAATCAAGCTTTGCTTTGAGCTCTTTCCACTCTTTTCTTAGCTTGGAGAATGTGTCTGCTGTCTTCAACAAGTCTGTAAAGCCTCTCGCTTTGAGTGCGTTCTTCAGAACAGAAGGATTCTCTTCAATCGGTTTTGGGTCTAGCATTTTATCCTTTTGATGAGAACTAAGGTATTCTGAGATTTTTAAAAGTTTTTAATTGAGCTAAATTCCCGGCAATAAGGAGCTTAGGAGAGAAGGAGGGAGAGAAGGCAAGTAAAGAGGATTCTGCACCTCTGATAGATTATTGCGCAAGAATTCCACATGTTCTAGGCTGATACGGCCACGATAGATGTCTGCAATGCCGAGCTCCTTCTCTGTCTCAAAGAACTTCTTGACTTTCAGTTTTCCGCTCAAGTAGATGTAGTCTTTTGTGAACCCACCTGCTTCAGAGGTATCCAGCAAGCCTCTCTTTGCCCTTAAAGCGAGGCGCCAAGAATCCTCATCAGAGAAGTGCTTGCTGAGTTCGGCAAAGGTATCTGCAAATCCTTTTTCGAGCGCTAAGGAGACTGCAATAACTCTGCCAGCATAGATTTTCTTTATCTTATTGTGCAACAAGTTCTTAGACTGCTCTTCGTTATATGCAGCAAGGCCTTCTTCTGTCTCTAAGTAACGTGGAAATCCTATCTGGAATATCTTATATTTCTGCCTTGCAGAGTTTTCCATCCTTATCACATGGGTCTGCAATTCGTGCACGATAAGGCGCTCAACTCCGGCAAATGAGAACTTTTCACCTTTCCTTATGTAGACCTTTTTATGTGCAGAATCGACTTTGGCCGAAGCACACATATCATCTTTTAATTGGGCATTCCAGTGCATGAGTTTCATCTCTCCCAAAGTCCGCGATATCATTCTAAGGGCATCTTTATCTGAAAGTTCCTTGAGTTCAGATTCTTCTTCCAATTTAAGATCCTCCTTCGCGGCAGAGACAAGTTCTTGACTTGGAAAACCGAACAGATTCATCGAGCCAGAAGTGAAGTTCTCTGCTTTACGATTGAGCACCATATTTATCTTCGTGAGCATGATATCTCTTCTCTGATTTATGACATTGCTTATCCAATTGTTATCCGAGGAGATGGAAAGAAGATTCTTCTGGAATTGTTCAAGCTTTTCTTTTGGGTGATATCGGAATTGGGGGTTGTAATCCCTATTCGAGAAAAAAACTTTCTTTTCTGATTCAGAATTAATTGGATCGACATCGAAATCAAACTGGTTCCAAATCTCGAAAAGTTTGCTGTCCGCTTCCATTTCCTCTTTTCTCCGGAATTTTGTAAATGGGAGCTATTTTTAAGCCTTTTCAACCGGCTTTTGAAATCCGGAAAAAAATGAATCCAGGATTCCTGTTGCTTCTTCTAGGGAGCTGTAGTTCCTGACTTCGATCCCAGAGCCAGAGATGATGGCGGAAAGCCTTTTTCCCTCTTGTGGCCTGTAGAGGCACAGGGCTTTCTTTCCAAGTCTTTCTGCTTCCTTTATCTCATAACCAACCCCAAGAGAAGGAGTTGATACTTCTGCAACAAGAACATCAGATTCCGCAAGCCAGTCCATATCCCTCCTGTATATATCCCCATCTGTAAGATTGGTTTCACCATGCTCGTTAGTGATGTTGCCAACATGTTCTGTCAGGACTTTCCCATAGCTTTTAAGATGAGATATCAGACTGGAATAGATGTCTGCATCGCCCCTTCCGGCACGAATTGACCCTGCAAAATAGATTTTTGTTTCTGTCATTTGTTTATTTCTTCCTCTCCGGGCGCGGAGCTTAAATAATCTCCTCTCCAGTCTCCAGATTAATTATGTGGATGCAGTTCACAGGGCATTCTTTTGCCGCCCCGAAACTTTCTTCGTAATCCTCCTCGCTGATCTCGATCTCAAAGATTCCAGGCGAGACTTCTCTACCCTGCTTCAGTATGGCTTTTCCTTCCCCATCCATCTCCCAGTATTTTGGCGAGGACATCACGCAGGCTGCGACGCCGATGCAGAGATCGCGCTCATATCTTATCCTGTATTTTGCTTTTGTACTGCCTGTGCTGTCTGCACTGCTGATTTTGTGGTTGCTCTTGGCGTCCTTCATCCCTTTTATCCGGGAAAATATTTCTTTCTTATCCATTATATTAACACACTAGATAATTACTCTCAAAAGACAAATAAAAATGTTGCGAAAATAAATTTTGTAAAAATTTCACCGAAAGGTTTATATAATTTGATATATACATCCAAAAATAACTGATTGAAAGTATCTATAAAAAGAGATACTAGTGATTTTGGGGGAAATAGTACATGGGTAAAAAAGACGGTCTTGATGCATTCTTCAGAAAAAAGCCTGCGCTGATGCTTGTCGCTTTGAGGAAGTCTACACGTTCCCGTTATGGAAGCATTCTCGCGAAAGAGATTGATTGCACCTATTCGCATGCTATCAAGATTCTGCAGGGCATGGAAAGGCTCGGGCTTGTATCATTTGAGAAACAAGGAAGGGTGAAGTCGATAAAGCTGACAAAGAGGGGCCAAGAGATTGCAGACCATGTTGAGAAAGTTACAGATATTCTGAAAGTTTGAACTAGAACTCTATCTGTTTAAGTTTAGACCTGATAAGCGTCTTATTTCTTTTGAGAATTCTTCGGCCCTGGACAAACACTCCTCTGCGGCTGCTGAAGAGTAGGTATAGTTATAATCTGCGGCTTCTCTAGCATTCATAGCCGAACGATAGTAATTTAGAAATCTTGTTTCTAATTTCCCTTTTTTGTTAAGGTCTTCCAGTATTACTAAAATTGCGATATGACTTTTCTCCAGCCATCCTAATTTGAATAATAACGCTTTGGCGGCATGGAACATCGAATAATAAGAAGAAGTTATAACTAGCTTTTCATCGTTATCTGAGGATGCTTTTTTTGCTCTTTTCAACTCGTTTAATGATTCTTTCAATTCCTTCACGGCAAGATCTTCTGATGGTTCTATTTTTACTAATCTTCTCTCACTTATAGCTTTATTTAGATCCATCTCAACTTTAAAATTTCGATTTTATCTTTTTCTACCCTCTCATAGAACGCCTTGTCATTTTTTTCCATATTTATCCATTCGGAAGAAGTAAAGAAGACCGGCTTAATCTCCCTTCTTATTTTTTTGGATAATTCCCCTATTTCAGATATAATTCTATCTCCTGCTACCTCGCGAGGCCGTTTTTTACTTACAGCTCTCCCACCCGAGTTTAAGTAATCAGAGACTACAAGCAGGTCTACATCACTATCTTCTACATCTTCTCCCCTTGCAGCCGAGCCATACATATAAATTTGGATATTAACACTTAAATCCCTAAATTTATCTTCTAGCTCTTCAACATCCATTAGATTATTTAGTATTTTAAGTTGTTTAACGAGGGGTTTTCCTTTATTTAAAGAGCAGAGATTACTTACCTCCATCTTTTTTATATTTATTATTTCTTTCTTTGCTAAGAATGAAAGCCACTTTATGATGGTCATTTTAGACATCTTTAGCTTTCTTCCTAATTCTGTCTGGTTAAGCTCTACGCTTGGATTTTGGAGGAAAAATTCTATTATCTTAGACAGGTTCTCGTTCTTGAATAGTATAGAAAATCTTACCATTTTGTATAAATTATTAGACTAATTAGTCTATAAGTTTAGACTATTTAAATCTTGCGGATTTTGTGGCAAGGATAGAGTATATGACCTCCTCCGCACACTAAAGTGTGCGGTTTCCTTCCGCTTTAGAGGGGGAGAATAGGGCGCACAAACAAATGCCTAAAATGCAGAAGAAGAAATTTATGCGGGGAGGAACGCATTCATTCTGCGTCTGGAGAATAAAAAGGGTCCGACGGGATTTGAACCCGCGACACCATGGTTTCTTTATTTTTCTTTGGGTTTCTTGATTAAACTTCTTTCCCAAAGAAGTTTAAGAGCCATGTGCTCTGGCCAGACTGAGCTACGGACCCACATTTGCACTTTTTACACTTGCTCAACACAAAGGAAGTTATTTAAATTTTTTATTCCTGCTTCTTTGATGGATAAGGAAGGGAGGATAAAAGAGGCCGCTGCAAGGTATTACAGGCAGAAGGCAGTTAAAAAAGCTCTTGTTGAGGCCGCGCGAGGCCGCGAGGTTGCTCCCCGCTACTTCAATACTTTCGGAACCCGCCCGGATATCCTGCTCTACGATGGAGATGTAGAGAGTTTGGCAAATCGCGGAGCTACATCATTCCACTGCTCTGAAGAGAGATGGAAAGATCCCTTGAAGCTGAAAGTCGAGCTGGGCAGGCAAGAGCTTGATTCTCTCCGGGAGGGATGGGACTTTATTATAGATATTGATTGCAAGTTCATAGAATACAGCAAACTGACAGCTTCGCTCCTGATCAAGGCACTCCAATTCCATGGAGTGAATACTTTCGGCCTCAAATTCAGCGGCGGAACAGGATTTCATCTGTGTGTCGCATACGAGGCGTTTCCAAAAATGATTTATGGCAAAGACCTCAGGCTTTTATTTCCAGATGCTGCAAGAGCGATGCTTGATTATCTGAAAAGAATTATTGAGAAAGAGCTTGCGGCTAGATTGCAGGACCTTGATTCGATGCGTGAGATTTCGCAGACGACGGGAAAGAGCGAGAAAGAGCTTCTGACGGGAACTGGAGAGAAATTCAATCCATATTCTATCGTAAATCTAGATTCTGGCCTCATAAGCTCAAGGCACTTGTTCAGGATGCCATTCTCTCTCAATGAAAAGACATCTCTAGCAAGCATTGTTCTTTCTGCGAGCGAGATAGGAAAATTCAATCCACAGATCGCAAAGCCATCTGATTTTATCCGCTACAGGCCTTTCATCATTGCTCCAGAAAAGGAAGAGGGAAGAGAATTATTGATGCAGGCGCTTGATTGGAAAGGAAAAGTTGGAGCTGTTATCGGAAGAGAGCATGCAGCAATGGCACGAGGGATAGGAGGAATCAGTCCCAGCAGTTATGGTGCGGGTTTTGGGTTAGAGACCCAACGTGGGAGCGGAGGAATCATAGAGATAAAGGGCAGAGTGGGAGATGAGGATTTTCCACCATGCATCAAGAAAGCACTTGAAGGACTAAAAGGAGATGGACGCAAAAGGGCCTTGTTCATCNNGAATGGGATAAGCGCAATGGAAGGCCGCTTGGTGAAGGTTACTTGCGCTCTCAATTGAATTGGTACAAAAAGCAGGAGAAAAAATTCCCCCCTCCAAATTGTGACCATCCCTTCTACAAAGATATCGGAATCTATACCCCAGAATGCGAGAGGATGAAGAATCCGCTATCTTATGTTGCGAGAAGGCTCAGGCTGAAGGGGCAGGGAGCAAGAGGCGCTGGGAGCTCAGGGCCGGGGGCGCGGGGCTCGGAGCGCAGAGAGGGGAACGAAGAGGAGAGCACGGAACGGGAAGCGGGGGGCAGAGGAAGGAGGATTGGAAAAGGCGCCGCACGCAAAACGAGTTCAAAAGATATTTAAATATTCATTTGCTCTCAGAAATGAAAAAATGAGGTTTTCATCAAAGGCTATCTTTGTAGTCTTAATTCTAGCTTTGCTTTTCACTTTCTCTTTGGCAAATGTGCAGGCAGCAGACAATCAGACAAAAGTAGATAACGCGTACAAATGGCTCTCTGATAAAGTGAAGACAAGCGGCGGATGGGGCAACACAGAAGAGAATTCTCTCTCGATCCTGGCGCTCAGGAATTCTGATTCTGCCCTCGCGCAGCAAGGCGTTTCGAACTTGCTCACGAACAGCAAGAACTCAGGGGAGTGCTGGCCCCAAGCTTCTTGCAGGGTGAAGGATACTGCGCTTGCGCTCGTTGCGCTGAATGCGATGGGAGCAGATACTTCTAAAGCAAAAGCATGGCTTGCTGCTCAGCAAAAACTTTTCCTGGAAGAAGGAAATTGGTTCTTGCAATATGAGCTCGCGGGCGCTGGAAATGGGACTTGCAAAGCAGAGTATAATTATGGGGGAGAGAACAGGCAAGATCATATATTAGTAAGAAGTGATAGGACAGTCGCATTGCAACAGGCATCATTGTGCCTTGACGTTCTTACGGGCAAGCCATGGTGGGCTGCGATAAAGAGCAACTGCCTGCAAACAGAATTCTTTGTATCATGCCAGGAATCAAATTGGCTTGCGAACATTCTTTTCATTTCAGATCCATTGTACATGCCATTCACAGAGGTGAAAAGTCCTGGCGTGTTAAAGATTTCGAGCAAGTGTTTCCCTTCAACTTCAGGCGGAGCTTGTGACTATGATGCAACACAATGGGCAACCTATGCACTGAAATTACTGGGAGTGGATGCACAGACAAGAGCATATCTTGAGTCTGGAGCAGATGCGAACAAACCCCTTTCATATGCATTCTTATACTTAATCAGGCAAGATCTAGTGTACGGGCAGAAACTGGCCACTGAACAGAGTGCAGCTGGATATTGGGATGGCTCAGACAAATACTTCAGGACTGCAATTTCTTATCTTTCAGTTAGGGAAACAACACTGGCGAAACTTGATGTTGCACGAGGATGGCTACTCTCAAATCAGAATCAAGATTATAGCTGGGGAGCACAGAAGCAGAGAGATACAGCTGCAGTGCTTTGGGCTGTCTTCTCATCTGGGAGTACAGGTGGAGGAGGAGTGGGAGTACAGAAATGCACTGATTTCGGTAATGTGTGCTGTGATGCGAGTAATGTGAAAACTGGTGCGCTGGAGATCTCAACTCTTTCATGTGCAGGGCAGATTGGAGCGGTTTGCGTAACACCAAGCGATTGTGAAACTTCATCTGCAGAAGAAACATGCGGCGTGGACAGAGGAATATGCTGTGAGACTCCTGCATCTGGTGCGCAAAGATATTCAGAACTAGATGATACTTGTTTTGGTGCAGATGTCTGCGCCTCGAGTTGTGAAACTGCACCGGAAGAGAAAACCTGCACTGATTCCGGATACTGCTGTGATGCTGTTGCGAAGGATGCAACAAAGTATCCTAACTTTGATTCTACATGCTCATCAGGACAGGCATGCGCGAGTGAGTGCAAATCCACGAGCTCTGGCTCTGGAAATCTCAAGCTCTTGGTATGGATTCTTGTCGGGCTAGTTGTTATCGGATTGATTGTGCTTCTAGTAGTATTGATGCGAAGAAGAAAATCCAAAGGAGAGATTGAATCCCTTCCTGCATTAGGAGGGTTCAGCGCAGGGCCACCAAGGCCGATGCCAAGACCAATGCCATTCGGACCTGGTCCGCCAGTTGGAAGACCTATGCCACCAAGAATGCCTCCTAGACCGATGCCAAGACCGAGTACGAGAGGGCCTGTGGGCAGGGGAAGAGGAAAGACAGAAGACGAGCTCAAGAAGACCTTGAGAGAGTTAGAGAGGATTAAGTAATCTTATACCTTATTCTAAACTATTTTGTTTCGAATTATTCTAATCTATTTTGAGTTGCTCTGAAAAGATATAAAAAGTTCCCTTTTCTATTCCTAGAAAAAGAGGCTGAAAGAGATGAATAGTAAGTTAAAGAAGAACTTGTATCTGCCTGGAGCTTTTCTCACATTGATCCTGATTTTTTCTCTCTCTTCCAGCATCGCAAGCGCCCAGAATGGCGAGTGCATGCAGATAAATCTTCCACGGAATAATTTTCTCATCGGCGAAACATTCCAGGCAGAGATATCTGCGAGCGCTTCGAGCATCTTGCTGGAGGAGATAAGTCCAAGCAATCTAGAGATTTTTCGTAAAGAGGGCGGAGGAGACAGAAGGGTGGAGATGCCGATAAGAATCCTGAAAGTATCTAACGATAGTTACTACGCATATTTCAACATCCCAGCAGTCCAGGAAGGAAGTCACAGGTTAAAGGTCAAGACCATTTGCAGGCAGCAAGAGAGGATTGTTGGTGCAGAGACATCAGTGCAATTTTCTCTGGAAAAAGAGAATCTTGGAAGTGCGTATGAGAAACTTGCAGCGCAAGTTTATCGCGGATGGGGCAACACAGAAGAGAATTCCCTTTCTATCCTAGCGCTCAGGAATTCTGATTCTGCCCTTGCACAGCAAGGAGTGCAGAACTTGCTCACGAACAGCAAGAACTCAGGAGAGTGCTGGCCCCAGGCTTCTTGCAGGGTGAAGGATACTGCGCTTGCGCTCGTTGCGCTGAAAGAATCTGGCGCACAGACAGAGAAAGCAAAGAACTGGCTTCTTGATGCGCAGAATTCCCTAGGAATCGGAGAGTGGAACTTGATCGCTACATCCCAAGATCAAACTTGTGCTCTCAAGATAAATAATCAGACTGAAAATCTTCAAATCCGGGGCGGGCAAATTATCAAGGCCCTTTCTTTCGCAGAAGATGAGAGATATATTATCTCACTAGAATGCAATCAATCTCTCGGGAGTGCAAAAGTGACGCATACCTACCTGGGAAAGGTCGTTGATTTTCTTCTTGAGCAGAGAAATCTGACTTGGTCGAGAGAACTAAGCAATGAAAAATGCTTTGGTTCTGGATATAGGACTGGCTGTGACTTTGAATCAAGCGCGTATGCATATCTTGCACTCAACGCGATCGGAGAAGAGAGGCAGGAAACTCTTGAATGGATGAAGGGGAACAGGAATGATCAAATTACTCTGCATCAGGCATTTCTCATGCTTTTCACGGGTGAGGATTATTATAGAAACTGGCTCGTAAATAATCAAGCACTTCTAGGATACTGGGGGGAAAAATCTCTTGCTGCTGCGCCTGAGGGCGGAGCAGATGCGCTTGTGACTTCTCTTGGAATTTCAGCCCTGAAGAGGGGAAGTGGAAATGGAACAATTTCTTCTCGCGAAAGAGCACGGGAGTGGCTTCTGGATAATTCGCAGACCCTTGCGATGAGAGATCTTGCCGCTGCACTCTATTTTGCGTTCTCTCCGGATGAGATAAGAGAGATTCTTGCTGTATCCCCTGCAGCAGTAAAAGTTAATTCTGGAAAACAATTCGAACTGCTCCTTGAGAATAAAGGAGCAAAGACAATAGCACTGAGTGCAAAATATCTTTCCACAACGCAACAGGCCACTATAGAAAAAGGAAAATTTCAGAGATTTGTTTTCAATGCAACACAGGAAGGGAATTCTTTCCTAACGCTAGCGTATTCTGGGATATACAATCTTCCAGTCTTCGCTACAAAAGTGGTGCAGGGAAAAGAGATTGTTGAGAATACATCGCTTGTACTGCCATCAATAAAATTTGTTGGGGAGGGAAATCTATCTCTGTACAATAATCAGACCTCTGCGATAAGAGTAAAACTAGTGAACACCAATTCGCAGGCAGTGAATGATATCACGATCTTGCTGAGCTCTGAACTATATCAAGTCCTGAAGGCCTCTCCGGAAAAAATAAATCTGGAGCCGAATGGTGAGGCTGAGATCACTCTATCTATCAACGAAGGCAAGAATCTGGAAGCAGGGACATATTCCGGAGAGATCAAGGCGCGAAATTCTATAACAGCTACACTTCCTGTCAAGATAGAGATCCTTGAGAGCGGGCAGAAGATAGAGAAGAAGGAAAAAGACTGTTTTGATCTTGGGTTTCAATGTTGTACTGAAATAAAAGACGGAACTGAGAGGAAAGAAGAGCTCGATAAAACCTGCCCACAAACACAGCCGATATGCGCAAAAGAGTGTAAAACAGCCAAAGAGAGCGAAAGTGGGGGGAAAATCAGCCCAATTGCCTTGATTATCGTGGCAATAATCATCGGTTCGATTATACTTCTCCTTGTTCTGCGTGCAAAGGGCAAATCAAAGCCAAGGGAGCTGAAGGATGTTATTAGTGAGATCGAGGAAAGAGGCGCGGGGCATGGCACGGGGCCTGGAGCTCGAGGCGCGGGAAAGGGAGAATGGAGCGCAGGGCTCGGAGCGCTTGGAGAGGGGCCTTGAAAACACGAAAAAAAGTAAAATTTATAAAGTTTTACCACTAAAATTATACATTACATTAAAATTACATTAAATTTTGATAAATTTATACAGAAGAGCACCTTTTAAAAAAGCTGCACCAAAACAAAAAAGAGGAACAGATGGCAGAACTTGGATCTAAAACTAGTTCATTGCATATGCTTGGCAAACAACTAGCTGAGCTTGGCTTGAGCCTGGACATTGTAAAGAAAAGGTGTGAAACCCTTAGTGCCGAAGAGACGAGGGCGCTGATTGCGGGATTCGGTTACGCTAAGGTTCATTCTGACCCTATGACTGCGTTCAAGGCGGCTGTTGACGCAAAGGAAAGGGACTTGTTGAAGCTAGTTGCTGGTAAGGTGATTGATTCTGATCCCGGTATGGTTTACAAGCTTGCTGCAGAGGTTGGAGAGAAAGAGCTGATGGAAGTTGCTGGCTTAAAGCTGATATACAAAAATGCTTCAGAGGCTTTCAGATATGCAGTTGAAGCCAAGGATAAGTCACTTCTAAGAGTTATGGCTGACAGATTGCTTGAGATTGATGTTGTCATGGCTTATTGGGCTGCTAAAGAGGCTGGTGACAAAGAGCTATTGAAGATGGTTGCCAGGCGCGTTGTTGAGAAGAACGCACGCATAGCATACCTCGCAGCCAAGGAAGCCGGAGATAGAGAGTTGTTAAGACTTGTTGCAGGCCGTATTGTGGAAATAGACCCAGCGGGTGCATACGAGGCTGCGAAAGAGGCAAATGATAAGGAACTTATCGATCTAGCTGGAAGGAAGCTTGCTGAAAGAGACGTCTACCTTGCTTTCGATCTTTCTAAGAAATACTCAGATAATGAACTATTGAACATAGTCGCAAAGAGACTTGTGGACAGCGCTCCAAAGAGTGCATATCAGGTCGCAAAGAAGTTAAGCTATGAGCTTTTTGCCATCGTCGTAAATGAGCTTGCGGAGAAAGATGTCTGGGCTCTTTATGTGAGTGCAAGAGAGACTAATGATCGTGATTACATACAGCTTGCAGGAAGGAAGCTTGTTGAGAAGGACTTGACAAAGGCCTACAGGGAAGCAGTCTCCAGCAAGGACCGAGAGCTTTTACACATCATAAAGCAAGGCCTTATCGACTTGTATCCGCAGTTCACAGAGCTCAAAGAAGAGATAGATAAGCTCGTGTATTGATTTTTCTTTTTAGGACTTATTTTGGTCCCAAACGGCTTTCCATATCTTTAATCTTCTTCTCTATCTCCTTTTCCAAATCAATTTCATTTAATTCTGCGAGAACCAGCAGGTCTAGTATCGCTTGAGTTACTTCTTCCCTCAGATTTTTCTGGTCATAAGCCCGCATTTTGCTTTCTTTGCTGAAGATTTGCCTTGCAATTTCACCAATTTCCTCTACTAGATGTGTAAAAATCAGTTCAGACGTGAGCTCTGAACCATATTTCGGAAATCTTTCTTTCTGGAATTTGTGGATTCTTTCCGCAAGTTCTTTGATGTCCATGCCCTTATTTGCGTTCTAATCTTTATAATATTTTTCTACTCCAACAAGACGGGAGTCATTGATGAGGCCGCAGCCGTTGACGCCAGACCTGACACAAAGAAGATCATAGAAATAGGCGGGGCTCACGTTTGAAACTTGCTGCGAAGTCCTTATGTAGAATCCCATGGCTTCTTTTTCACTATATCCATTCATTACTTCTCTGAAGATTTTTTCTATATACTCTCCCTGCAATCCTTTATCTCCGTCAAATAAAGCAAGCCATCCCGCATGCACTTCTGCTTCATCTTGAGTTAGCTTTCTTCCAATTGCAACCTCTTTTGTTGAGAATTCTGGAGCTTGAAGCGCTTCATATTGTTCTGGGCTTAGCACTATTCCACCATTGCAGATTTCTGTCTCCATGGTTACCTCTGCGAGGTCTTGGGAGTAGGATAGAACTTTGAATTTATCGCTTCTGCCTGGCGCATACGACACTCCACTAGAGGTATTATAGCCAAGATAAAAAGAAAGGTCGCCATCTAGTCTGCCTCTTGCTACTTGGGCTATTGTCGCTGGTTGCAAGCCGGCTGCTCTTAGCTGAGACATTACTCTTCCATACGCACCAACATCAAGTATTCTGTAATGTAGTGATTTGATCATTCCTTAATCCATAAACTATTTTATGCAGCTTGCTCTTGAGGCCTCTTTCATTGCTTTTTCTTCCGCCACCACTTGGCCCAAATTTATTTTTCCTGTTTCTCTTGCTCTTCTCCACCCTTATGCACATTTTTTTCAGCGCCTGCATCAGCACTCTTTTCTTCCTGTGCTTTGTGCCCTGCGCTTCCCGCTTCGTGCTCTCCCGGTACAGAATCCTCTTTCTTTCCGAATTCTGTCTTGAGGCCTTCGTTCTCGATTATGACACGACCACGGAAAGCTTCCTGCAATTTTGCCCTCAGAATCTGATTTTCGCTGGCAAGTTTATTTGATACCTCATTATGCTTATGCAGCCTGCCCACAAATTCATTTACTACTGAGTTGGCCTGATGAAGGTTCATCCTTAGTTCAGAGGGCTCAATTATCTCTATCGAAGACGGCATGTAATCAAGGCATATATCGTAAAGGCCCCGCATCCCTTTCGCAAGTGCCTCTATCTCCATGAATGAAGTAAAAAGGTCGCGTGCATTCTTCGCCCGCTTTGGCTTGTAGGCTTTCTTTTCTAGAATTATAAGATTCTTATCGCTCTTCATGACCGCGAGAATCTTTTTCAACGCGTCTGTGACATGCTCTGCAGGCCTGCCGAGAACTTCTATGATAAGGATAACCTTTAGGTAGCCCTCATTTATTTTTTCCCTTACATCAACTTTTTCTTCCATATTATGAAAAGTGCCACTGCAGTCAGGGCAATAAGTAACCATAAGCCAATGCTTTTAATTATTTTGCCTCTCAGGAGCAACTGTGTTGATGCTCCTGCCGTCTGTGCCTGCTGGGCTTGCTTTCCATTTGCCTTGACTTGGAGATCTTGTCCTGTGCCAAGGCAGAGTTCGTCGTTGAATGAAAGGGAAAGAGGGAAATTTGGAACAGTGGCAAAACTTTTCCATTCCTGACCTGAAAGGTAAAACCCCGCCAGCGAAATCTCATACTCTCCTTCAGGATAATATTTATTGCAATTTTCAACGATATTCAGCGGAAGAGAGAATCCTATTTCTTCGCCAGAATAAGCGCGCACGGAGATGGCTGTGGATGCACCGCGTGACGCTTTTGTCACTTGCTCTCCGCTAAAATCACGCACAACCCTTTTTGGCTCTGTGTAGAAGAAGAATATCAGGTTTGGATAATCAGCATCTGCCAAGAAGTTTGCTTTCACAGATGCGACCTGGCCAAAGTTTAGGGAAGATGGCTTTTCCAAGAATGTGATTTTTGGATTCCCAGCAAAAGTAGGGGCTTCTTCAGTGCTTCCAGTGCTCAGATTAGAGCGCACGCGGATTGTCTCATTCTTGTTCTTCTTTCCGCTGTTTCCACCGCTCCCCCCTGTGCCTCCTGTGCTGTTGCCGGAAGTATTGCCTCCTCCTCCGCCACCGCCTCCAGAGCTGTTGTCACATCTATTCTCCCCTCCTTTGCTTGAATTAAGGAATTTCCACTCACTTTCGCAAAGGTTCCATGCGAAAGCATCGTTGCGAGAATCAGAAAGCAAAGGGGTGTCGTCTACCGAGTTATTGCTGCCGTCAAACAAAATTACTTTCTCATCTGAATTATCCAGCCACAAAGAAGAAAAGGTAATCACAAGATAACCATCTATGGTTCCGTTCAGAGGAAAAGAGCCATTATCTCCATTGACTAATCTCCATCCCCCCAAGTCCACTTGTGTGCTGCTATAGAGCTCAACCCACTCATTCCCTTTATCATCCCCAAGAGGATTTTGCTCGAACTCATTGATCCTGATCTCTGCTGAGGCCAAGGATGCCTGAAAAGTTGAGAAAATTAGAGGGAAGAGGGCTATAAAAAGCACAAGTGGAATTATTTTCTTTTCCATCCATTAATAGGGGAAAGAGGCAATAAAAAATCGTGCTGTAGCCTTCTAGACAACACATGTATGTCTTAATCTAATGCCCCCCTATTGAACGCAATCCTTGCCCCTAAATTCTGCGCTCCTACATCTTCTCCGAAAGTCCGGGGCTCAACACTGCAGCATAACCCATTTCCAAGAGGGGAAGCGGAAAACCATGTAACACATTTAAACATGGGAGAATAGTAGGAAGTACCTTCATCTACTTTCTTAGATGGGAGGCCAAATTTATTACATTCCCCAAGATCAATAAATCCATCGACCAATAAGCTGTCCTCCAGGTGTTCTATCCTCTTTGGGCGAAGTTCCCCATTTATTAGCCTATGACTGTAAAAGATATGCATATCATTATCAACTCTGTCGAAATATGCATCGAGCCATTCTGCTCTCCATGGCCCTCTAGGAGTAAGGATCTCGTCCCGGATTGAATTAGTTCTTCCGTAATCAATCCTTCTTCCATTTCCATCATACACATTTGCAGATTCCGAAAGAAGGGTTTTGAAATCCAAGAACTCTCTTATCGGAAGCATGAATCCCCCCTGTTGTATTAGTGAAAGATGCGTATCTTTCCATAAGGCGCCATAGCTAACTTTTTCGGAAGAAACAAGCAAGTCTGAATAGGTGTAACTACCTCGTGTTCGCTCTGGAAGCAAGATGTAATCTGCTTTATCGGTTGAGAATCTATTTTCGCCTACCATTTACCCCTACCTATCCCTAGTCTAGAAATAAAGTTTTAAATAATCTTCTAAAAGAGCCCCCACATAGAATAGAGAGCACTACACGAGCCCGAGAAAACCCAGAATTGTGCTGATCACCTGAGGCTGGTCGAGGGGAGAGTGGCCTCTTCCGACATTAACGAGCTGTTTCCGAGGAATTTGTATCCTCTCGTAGATTATACGGGCACTTCTTGGATTCACTACTCCATCCTTCCTGGACTGGATTACGAGAGCAGAGTGTAGGGAATCAACCTTCATCTTTCCAATGCTGCCAAGAAAATCAAATAGAGATGAGACGCTGTCCAGGGAATACTTGGCATTTTTTAACGCGACCTTATTGGCATGCTTGAATCTCCTCAATACTCTTGTAAGAACCTTGATGAAAGTGTGCTTCCTCAGGTACACTGGAGAATTTATCGTGACAAGACCCTTGAACTTGTATTTCTGGGATAAGTATAGGGCAAGGGAGCCTCCAAGCGAGTGGCCTATGACATAGAGATCTTCTGGATTGTGCTTGTTGATCCTACGATCGATCGATTTTATCCAATCGGGGAAAGGCTTACTAGAATCATACCTTACAGTCTCCACTAATGCACGGCCTTTCAGCCTTCTCTTGATGTCTGCAAATACCTTAGGATTTCCATTATACCCGTGTATGAGAAGCACCTTTACTTGTTCTTGCTTCTGCTTTTCCGCATTCATCTGATTTTGTTGATTTGTCTGGTTCATTGTAGTTACCTGAATTTTCTTGTATGAGTATAAAAGTATAAATAAAAAATAAGGGGAAAACCCCAAAAAATAATTTAAGGGTAGAGAAACTAAGATTTAGTTTCTGCTACTACCTTCAGCTCGCCGTTGATCTTAACGACCCTCAGCACCAGATTGTCGATCTCAGACACTTCATCTTCTGCAAGTGTTCTTTCAGCAATCATAACATCACCCTTGTAGATTTTAACTACGGCGACTTGCTTGCCTGATGGAATGAATCCGAAGACCTTTTGCTTCTTTATCATAACAGGCTCGACAATGTAATCACTGACTTCTGCTTTCGATCCGGTTGCGATCTCTAGAGGCATGGCTCTCACACCAGAACTATAGTCATAACCATAGTATTGGTTATAAGAGAAAGCTGTGAACTTCCATTCTCCCTTGAAATCAGAGTCTGACTTGAGGTTTAATTCCCCATTCCAGAGCTCGATTCTCGAGAAAGTTCTTTTCTTGATTTCAAGCTTGTTGATTAGATCTACAGGATATTCTCCCATAGGAATCACAGCAAACCTTATCGAAGATTCCTTTTCCTTTCCTATAAGGAAGAACTCTTCTTGCATGTCTCCGAAACCGATCGTTAGCACGCCACTCCAGACATCACCCCGTCTCTTATTAGAGACATCTTGAGCTATTGCTGCCTGTGCGACACCTGTTGAGGTAGAGGCGACAACTGCTGTTGCTTTGGCTTCATCTGTGGAAATCTCAAGCTCCTTTGCAATCTTTGCATAAGCATCGTCATTTAATGCTTCGGCAGAAGCAAGGGGAAAGACTCTTCCATTGTCCTTACCAACATTGATAGATATAGGCTCTGCATCATTTCCAGATTCTATGAATCCGTTTCCGGAGAATCTGCCGATGAAGTACGGCCTATACATCTCACCTGTTGACGTAGGCATTACAACAGAGGGCTTCACTAATAGCTTTCCGTCTTCTATCTCGAGCTCTGTTTCTCCACGACCAGAACTTCCGCTTCCGGAACGACCTTCTTTAGCCAACACTGCTACTGCTGAAAACCCCGATACCATTATCAGAGCTATCAAAGCCAAAGCCACTAACGGCTTCCATGTGTTTTGCATTTGTTTCATTTTGTTTGTTTTATTTTCTATTTTTGATTATTCAAAGTTAGGGCAGGACCCTGCTGGAACTCGCTTGGTGGGCTGAGGTAAAATGGCAAGGCATCCTGCATTTTATCCTAACTTTGTTGAAAGTAATAGTTTGGAACATTATATAAGAAGTAGGTGGAACAATGGTGGAACGATTCTGGAATGCCCACTACTCAACTTTCACTTGTATCAAATTCACTCGGCCAAGACTCTTCTTAGAAATAAGTCCCTTCGCCTCCAGCGTTGAGATATGCCGCGAGAACGCAGCCTTTGGAATCGCTGTGAATTTCTGGAGCTGATTCTGCTTTGCTTTCCCTCCAAGCTCTATAAGACCTTCTATGGTCTTGATCTCACGCTCGTTCAGGGTCTGCTTTAGGGTGCTAAATTTCTTTCTGAAATTTGTGAGGGGCTCTTTATTTTCCTTCACCTGCTCTGAACCCAGCGCTCCCGGTCCCGTGCTGCCTGCTGCTTTTGCCTTCTTCTTCATCTTTTTCTGCCGGCCATCTTGGGCATTTTTCTTGCGAAGGATGAAGAAGACTATCGCAACCGCAATGAGAATCGCAATTATATATATCCAAACCACAGGGAAAGATGCACTATCTTTCTGGCCCTCTGCCAGAACATATCCAAAAGTGATGTCTAATGGCTGCTGCAATCCAGACACTTCTATAACAAGAGACTTGCCCTGAGTATATACGAGGGGAATAGACCCAGAACTTACACTCTCGGTGATAAGTTTTGCGTTTGCCGGCAAAACAAAGCGGGCATTGAATTCATTGAACGCCTTTTGTGTCTTTAATGTGAATCGCCACTCTTCTCCCTGCTTGCTCGTCAGCTTGCTCGTCACTCCCGAAATTGTCCCATTAGAGAATTTTACGGGGAGTAGTGGATTAACTGTTGCACTTCCTTGCAGATAAGTGTTTCCGTCTGTGAAAATTGAAACCTGTAGGTTCAGTGTGCCCTCATTACTGATTTGAGCAAAGGCCAGATGAGAGAAGGACAAGCTAGAGAAAACTATTGAAAATATAAGGATAAGAAAGATTCCCTTTTTCATATAAAGGTTAAATTTGGTAGCTATATTAATTTTATCCCTCTCCCTGTGGCTTGCTCAAGTGTGATAGAGAACCCTTTCCCAGTCTTCTTCATCTCTTCAGGCGAGAGAAAGAACCATCCTTTGCGCAGGAATTTTATGGCTATGAGCGGCGTCAAGCCGAATCTTTCTGAGAAGGCGACAAAATCATCCATCTGTGCCTTCGTGATATACTTAGCTCCATTGCCTGACATCTTGCATTCAATGGCAAATTTTAAAGTTCCATTGCCGGCAAGCAAGTCACAGGAGGGCTCTGGCACGCTTCCGCTGCCCGCAACTCTCGCCACTGCGAAACCCTTTTCCCATAGCAGATGCAGGAGCTCTCTTTCTGCGGCGATACCTCTTTTCTTGCTCATAGGTCTTGAAGAGGGAGTTTGAATAAAAATGTTGTGGTTACGTCACTATTGGAATAAAGAATAAAAGCTGAAGGAATAACCAAAACTAAAGATAAAAGTAAAGAGAAAATAAATCATAAGTCCTGTGGCATCACAGTTCCGCGATGATTGGCCTTTGCTCTTTCTGCGGCTTCCTTAAGCATTGCTTCGACCTTCTTATTCAGTGCTTCTGCGAGCTCACTGGAAACGCGCAAGCCTTTTACAGCGTCCTTCAACTTGCTCTTGATAACTAGTTCCATCTTTTCTTTTACCTCCTTTTTTGATCTTAGATAAATCAGATGAGGATAAATAGGGAAAGAGATTTATAAAGATTTATGTGGCAGAGGGTGGAAAAGATAAGTGCTATAGTAAGATTTTTAAGTATAAAGTGCATTAATTTAAGATGTATGACATCCTCCGCACCCTAAAGGGTGCGGTTTCCTTCCGCTTTAGAAGTGGAGGATAGGGCACACAAAGAAATGCCAGAGAAAAAGTTTATGGAGGGAAGAACGCATTCATCTATAAATATACCTAAAATAAAAGAAACCCCTTAAAAATCTTACTAAAAAATTAGGTTGTTTCCGGTATAATTTGTAACTTTCTTTCAGCGTTCGTCGTTGCTGCATCGACACTATCAAATTCCATACTCGCTTGAGCTAGGTAATCCTTAGCCTTCTCATAGTATTCTCTCCCCAGATCAAAATTTCCATCCATGTATAGTTCCGTTCCAGTAATTTCAGACTTTATAGATAGAATCATGAGGTTATGTGCTCTTATGAGGTTTTCATGAGCATCAAAAAGCTCCTCTGGAGGAGATGTATTCTCAAGCCTACTTTTTAGTCTGTTATACTCTTCCAAATTTTTTTCTAAGGCATCTAAAAATTGTTGTTCCGTAATCTTTCCATTCGTAAAATTTTTCATATCGGCTATATTGTTTCTAGCTATCGACCAAAATTCAGTTGTAATCTGATTACGCTCATCAATATACTTATTCCAAAGTGTAATCTGTTCTCGCTCAGAATCTTGCTCAGAAGAGCACCCGCTTGCACCTAGAGCTAAGATAGCACTAACCAACAGAAATAGCAGTAGATAGCTTCCTTTCATGTACTACTAAGGAAAATCCCCCTTAAAAATATTGTTAGCTAGGGTTTCTTAGGTTCGAGAAAACCACAGATAGCAAAACCAATAGCTAATATGGGGAACATGTAAATAAATGGGTCGAACATCTCAGCTTGGAGAGTACACCAAACATCCGCTTTATCCAGACTATCTTGTTCTAATGCAAATGTTTCGCAAGATTCAGTTGGAGTATCTAGGGATATAAAATAGATCATTAAAACCCAAAACACCGAGCTTAGCACAAACCATTGACTTCTATTCATAGGAGTTTAGGGATCCCCACCCTTAAGAATCTTACCAAACAATCGTCCGTTTATTGATATTGGCTTTCTGTATATAGGGAAGGGCTATTTTACAAGGGGAGAATTATTTAGATAGGTATTTAAGTTTCTTTGGTTATTTATTCTAGGGCAAGATGGTATACTTTGATAGGAAATATATCTCTGGAAACACTAAAGGAGCGATAGCAGAAAAACTCTTCGAACTGATGCATCTAGAGCTAGGGTGCCAGGTTTTCAGAACAGGTCAAGAACATCTATTTCCACATTTATTTTCTATTGCAAAAACAAAGAAGAAGGTATGGGATTTGGTTCATGGCGGAGAAGAATTAGAAAAGTTAAAAAAATATTATGAGGAGGAAGGTGCGCCGATGGATTGTGCTTTCATGGAATACTTTGAGTTCAAGATGGAGAAAAAAGACCACGAAGTTGCCTTGTCCTCTTTTCCCGATTTTACCCTGATATCTCCAACCGCAGAAGTAAGACAATTTGAAGTTAAGTATAGATGGAACGGCGAATTAGAAGAAGAACAACTTAGAAAGTATTTGGGGCTACAATACCAACCAATCATATTTATTTTCATGTCTTCTAAGCCTTTTATTAAGATACTAAAACATCACTATTGTGAAAAGATTGAAGAACTCCCAGAAAAAACCATCGCTGTTCCTAGAGAGGTTAGAACTCCCAGAATCGGGCCATTATCTCCTGTGGGGAGCCATGTATACTACAAAGAAGTGGAAAAAGATGCGCAGGGCTCATTAGTTATGAAGGATGAATTAGGAGTGAAGGAATTTGTATATAGCCCAGAACTAATAACTAAATATTCCCAGATTCTAGAAGACTTTTACAGAACAGCTTAGGACGCTTTCCTATATCCCAGCACTCTCCTCTTCTTTTTATCCTTAGCACCATAAGGTCTTCCCAAGATCTTGCCTTGCGCCTTAGCTCTCTCAAGGCTCGCAAGAGTTCTCTCTCTGATTAGGTCACGCTCGAACTCTGCAAAGGCAGCGGCAAATTCAGCTTGCCGAGCCAAGATTTGTTTTCAATGTAACAACTTGTGAGAGAATCCATGTTTTCCATACATCTGGAACATCTTATTGCCGAGTATATTCAGAGCAAAAATCATTAACGCCTTAAAATTTCTCAAAATTGTTCGACGCCCCACCCAGGACTCAAGCCCGCGTCACCTTATCCCCC